>NZ_JBFTSK010000038.1:0-78163 GCF_056399985.1 Chitinophaga sp. 01L420 | reverse complement strand
AAAGGAATATGCCCTTGGATTCGGTATCGAATAGCTTCCGCCGCCTGTATAATCAGGATCCAGCCTTAACTTGTTTGCTCGCCATAAAATTCCCAGGTTATTTGCGTATCCATAAATACGAAGGCTACTAATTGGAAATCCTTTGCCCTTTCGTTGAAATGTATAAGCTACCTGGATATCCTGTAAACGAATCTGGTCCCCTCTTTCGACCAGTACCTCAGATCCATTATAAAATGCATCACGCTGATCGTCTGCCGGATATATTAGCGCAGGGACATTTGTGTTTTTTTCATCCCCTGAATTTTGCCATCGCTTATCGAAGTCTGCTTGCCGGTAACCATTGTTTCCTGAATTGAATGACCCCCTTCTGAAATAATATCCCATTTTATAAGTGATGTTAAAAGAAAGCTCTATTGCCTTATATGAAAAATCATTGCGAAGGCTTCCAAAGAAGGTGGGATTTGCAGAACCTATATAAACAAGATTGGTCAGATTGGTAGAGTTTAAAATAGATCCATAATCTTGGCTCAGTTTACCGTCTAACATCCCCTGTGGATTTCCTTTATTGTCAAGTCCTTTCCAGGGATAGGCAAATATTGCGGAATAAGGCTTTCCAACTATTGGATTCATGTAGTTAGACTGGATATAATTATTATTGACTCCGGTTTGAAGTTTATAGGAAGTGATTTTATCCCTTACATAACTAAACAGGAAATTTGTAGACCATTTAAAGACTCCTTTTATATTTATGCTGTTCAGATTAAAATCGACCCCTTTTGTGAGCATGTCTGCAGTATTGCCGATAAATTGAATATTCCCTGTTTGAGGTGACACTGGGCTATTACCTATTAAGTTTTCTCCCTTCTTGGAAAAGAAATCAACACTTCCGGTCAATCTGTTTCCCTTACTTCCGAACTCCAAGGCCGCATTGATGATGTGTACCCTTTCCCAGCTTAATTCTGGGTTTGGCGGATTTACAATGATCTGTTGGGGCGCGCCATATATATTAGTACCGTCGGTTTTTGCTGTAGTATATGCAGACAAGTTTTTACTCAGGTTGCCATTATAGCCATCGGTAAGCCGAAATTTTAAATAAGGTAACGCTGCTAGGTTATAAAATTTCTCCCTACTTATGTCCCAGGACAAACCCAGGGAATAAAGTGGAATACCTTTCTGGTTGGCCCTTACACCAAATAGATTTGATTCATCTCTTCTGGCACTTGCTGAAAAGGTATACTTGTAATTATATGTATAGGCAGCATTAGCATAATAAGATAGAAAACGATCTGAACTTCCATTTTGGCCATATGTATTTGGAATACGATCCGAGCTACCATTGGGCTGTTTGATAAAATCTGCAAAGTAATCTACAGGAATGTTTGTTGCATTGTCCTCATTGTATCCATATAGTTTATTTATCCGGCTAAAAGAGTTGTAGTCTCTTATCTCAAAGCCTCCAATTGCACTGAGATTATGTTTTGAAGATAGTATCTGATTATAGTTAAACTGAGCCCTTCCTGTATTACTCTTATAATTTGTAGCATTGTTAGTTAAGATTCCACCCAACGGAATAGGGTAAGAAATACTACCAGATGGATCAACCTGCGTGAACTGATTAATCATCAGGCGAGTGGTGTAGCTACCCTGATCATTTAAGATATTTTGATCTATTACACCTTGCTGGTATTGATAATTTATACTTAACCTGAGAACTTCAGAGATAATTTTGTAGTTTAGTCCTATGTTTACTCTGTAATCAGACAGATCAGTTTTATTGCTATTATTTAGGCGCTCACTATAAGGGTAGTAGTTCCAGTCGAGATAACTGGAATTCGAAAGTGCATCCTTGCTCGCCTGACGAAAATCCCTTATGACGGATAAGGCGTTTCCTTTATTATCAACAACCCTTTCATAGGGAAAAGAAGGAGCATACATAGCTGCATTACTGCGTGTAAGACTTTTAGTGAAAAACAAATCAGTTGTTAACTCCAGTCGTTGTTGCAGTAGTTTATATGTATTGCGGGCGTTTAAGGTAAACCGATTATAACCACTGGAAACGGGACTGTTCAAATTCCGATCGAAACCACCTGAAATGTAATATTGATCATCTTGGCTGCCACCACTAAGGCTCAGCGCATATTGCTGATTCACTGATTTTCGAAGGAAATACCTGGAATAGTCACTTCTTGAATCTATCGATGAAAGTTTATTCAATTGATCGGTTGCGTCTGCGTGGCTGATTAAGCCATTTTTTTCCCTATCTAAAATATCCACCACTGACGATTGTACCACATAAGGAGAATAAGAGAGGTCTCCATCATACTTGCCCTGATCAAACCAGAATTTTTCCAGACCAATATATTCCTTAGGGGTTAATTGGGGGATTGCATAGATATCAGGCTTGCCGGTTATGGTTAAATTCGTGTTGAGAGATATATTTGGTTTTTGATTTTTTTTCCCTTTTTTTGATGTGAGTACGATGACGCCATTTCCGGCACGAACTCCCCATATGGATGCAGCAGCGGCATCTTTTAGGATGGTCACAGATTCTATGTCATTTGGATTAATGTTGGAAGGATCGCCTTCGTAAGGAAAATTATCCAGAACAATCAGCGGCTCTGTATTGGCAAATAAAGTACTCCTCCCACGAATACTTATTGAGGGGTCTCCTCCTTCGTTTGAAAAACCAACACGATTTGCATCTTTATTAAAAATAACACCACTGGAAACACCATCTAGTCGGCTCAGGATATCTGTACTGACGCTTCTATTTAAGAGTTTATTATCTAAATAGTCAAAGGATCCGGTAACTCGTTCTTTGGGTATCAGCTGATAACMTGTAGATAACACTTCTACCTCCGATAAGTTACTGGAGGTGGCCACTAAGTGAATCTGAATATCCTGCTGACCGGATAACGGGAATTCCTGATGCTGATAGCCTGTGAAAGAGATTTGAAGTGTTGCACCCTGTGGAGCACCAGAGATAATGAATCTGCCATTCGCATCAGACACAGCTCCTATATTGGTGCCTTTAACTCGTATTGTGGCACCTATTAGAGGCGTACCTGTTTTATCTGTAACCCGTCCCCTTAAATTCCCATTAGCAGCAGAATCTGAGTTGAGAGGGGGGCGATTAGTTGTCATTGATCCGCGGCCAATGATACGAATGGACTTGCGCGCGTTGTCGATCTCCCAACCAAACTTCTTGTTATCTAAGAGCATCGTCAATGCCTGATCTACAGGAACATTTTTAACTTTAATAGTCTGCCGTTCGCTGGTATTCAGCACATTGTTACTGTAAAAAAAAGTAAGCCCGGTTTGATTTTGGATACTGCTTAAGATGTCTGAGAGCGCCGCATTAATAAAACTGAGAGAAACAAATGCATTCTGGGACAGTATGTTTATTGGCTTTTGAACGGCAAAAGTTGTGTTTACCATAAGAATGCATAACATTCCCGTAATAATGTTACAAATGAATGCAAACCTTAAAATATTGCTGTTTAATCATTGATTTTTTCGTTCGCTGATATTTTATAACAGGAAACTAAAATAATCCTGCCGTGTACCAGTAAATACAACGGGGCTGTTTATTGGCTTAACAATTCGTTAACCAAAGAAAGAGAAGACTTACAAAAACCTTTTTTAGTTTTACCTCGTTAGTAAACTTGTAAGAATTTTATTGCTCATAACTAACTTGACATCTCGGTTGAAATTACAGGACACTCTTTATTTTTCTAAGTCTATTGGGGAATAGGCTGGATAGGAAAACAGTGAATTACGGCAAAACCAGTATGGCGTAATTGAGATCGCGCAATGTTGATACTTTTTCCTTACTGATACTCATAATAAACCAAACCGATGTTTGGGCTCCCCTTGGCGCCCACACCTCTTTAAACAGGATGAGCTCTCCATGCTAGAGAATTACAAGGACGATTGTCACTTGCTGAATGCGATTAAAGAGGGCGATGAATCCGCCTTCAGAATAATATATGAACGCTATCGAAAACCATTATTGATTTACGCCTTGCGATTTGTTGATGATGAACAGGTTTGTTTTGACCTGGTGCATGACGCCTTTATAAGTCTATGGAACAAGAGGGAACAAATCATTAAAGACAGACAGACTATTTCCTATCTCTTTACAATCGTTCGAACCCGCTCTTTCAATTATCTCAGGGATCAGCGGGTCAAAAAGAAAAGAGAATCGGATCTCCCAATAGATGCTATTCTAATGCCTGAAAGCAAACTGGAGCAAAGCGAATTAAGTCAGCTTTTGACTCATGCTATTGCCAGTATTACCTCCCCGGCTTCTAAGAGAATTTYTGAAATGCGGTACCTGGAAGATATGACATTTAAGGAAATTGCTATATCCAGATCCATCAGTACCAATACAGTAGGCGTTCATCTCAGTAATGCCGTAAAATTTCTTAGAATAAAACTAAAAAATTATACAAAGGAATAAAGATTAATCAGGAAATCGTGTTTTAAGATTATGAGGAGTAAACTTAATGAAGATGAAATAGAAATCTATTTCGCTCTAAAGCTATCGAATTCCCTATCGGAAACGGAGCTAAGTACCCTCAATGAAATCATTGAGGAAGATCCAGTGTTAAAGGCCAGATGGGTGGAGTTCTGTAAATATTATCCGGAAAATGATAAAGCCAACCATTTCAAAAGGTTTGAAGATGAAAATTTATGGAAACCTTTAAATATTGTTGAGCAGGAAACGGAAAATCAGCATGTCCGGCCATCGTTCCTATTTACACTTCCCAAAAGGAGCATTGTGGCATTAATATCCGCTGCAGCAGTAGTGGCACTAATACTATTAATTTATCAGGGAAGTTACTTTACAATTCCTACACCCAAGTTAGCCATTAATAAGACAACCATTAAAGCAGCCCAAAACGTTTGCCTGATACTTTCAGATGGAAGAAAGATCAGTTTGAATGAAGATCAAGGGAATTTTAAACATTATGGAATTCAATTTGARCAGCAGGAGGGCCTATTCAGTATGAAAGCACCTGCAGGGATGAACGGGATCAACCAGCTTATTGTGCCGGCAGGAAAGAATTTCAATCTGAAACTTGAAGACGGATCGGTGGTGCAAATCAATTCCAACACAACGGTATCCCTGCCTATGGCCTTCTCTGATAGTAAAAGAGAAATCTGGATTAACGGGGAAGCATATATTAAAGTCGCCAAAGATGCTGACCGGACATTTGTTGTGCATACTAAAAATGGAGATATACAGGTTTTAGGAACCGAATTTAATGTTAACACTTACGATCCCGGTCATACCAGGGTATCTCTCGTAAGCGGTTCCGTGCGCATTGCAACAGCTAAAAAGCAACTGCTCATGAAAGCAGGAGCAACGGCAATCACCAGTGATAATAAAGATATCCTTTTACAAAATGTAAGCCCGAACCGGGAACTTGCATGGAAAGAAGGACGCTATTTCTTTCAGAATTCAGGACTGGCAGAGATCAAAAAAGTGCTGGAAAGATGGTATGGTGTTAATATCACTGTAGAGAATTCTTCTCTCAGGGACCTGAGGTTCACCGGAGGGGTGAATAAAAAAGAAGATATTAAAATATTCCTCGACAATCTTAGCGCAGTAACTAATCTAAAATACCAACAAAATCCCGAAGAGATCATTTTACATTGAGGCTAAATCAGAACGATAGTTTAAAGGTGCCAATTTCATAATTGTTAAAGAATATGTATGGACCAAAACCAAACCGTTATCGAGTTTAGAGACATTTGTATTGAGGAAGCAGTTAACTTCAAAGTCCCACCTGCACTCATTGAAATTCTTTTCATCAGAAATCTTTTCAAATTCAAAGAGCATCGGCATCTGATTACAGACTACCTGAAAAGTGGCGCCCTGTTCCGTTTTTTAGAAAACTGGAATGGACCATTTGAAGTAGTATTATTCCTGGATCAGCCTGCCATCCGGTTTGCAGATGGTATCACGGTGGGGGCAGACATGAACCAGGATCCTACAGCTTATTACAGGTGGGAAAGAGTGATCCATCTTTTATATATGGATATAATGCCTTCCACCAGAGATCAGATCATCAGGAACCTTGTTAAAAGGATAGGCGCTGTTTTATGTTTGAGCTACGCCTGAAAGATCATTTATTCCCATTAGCCACGCTTGGCTTGAAGTAATAAGTAAAACCCAGCATAACAAAGCGTTTTATGGGATTGGTTTGCATATCCTCTATATAACTGGCCGTAGTATTACGTACATAGGAAATATTGCGGTCCAGGAGATCAAATACCTGCAATTTCAACTGGCCCCGCGACTGAGGCAATACGGATTTTGAAATCATGGCGTTCAGCAGCAGTTGGTCGGCATTATAGCCGGGGGCGCGCCCGGTATTCAGGGTGTAGTTTATATTAGTCCCAATGGTGAATCCCAGGGGCAGGTTAATGTTGCCATCCAGAGAAAATAAATAATCGAAATAGGCAGTGTTCGCAGTTTCCTGTAAAAAGTAGTGCGCTTTATTATAAACAGCTTGCGCAGAGAGCATAAGGTCAAATAACTCATTATGTGTATAGGAAAAGCTAAGGCTTTGACTGATGCTGCTTTTGTTTACCTGACCAAGGTTACCATTGGTGTTCGCAAAATCTTTATTGAAATTGAATGAGGTACTGCTATTAATAGAAGTTCTTAAATTTTTTAAAGGGAAAGTATTCATGATATAGAGGCTTGCATTATAAGCCCCATTTACATTAACGGATTTACTTACCTGCCTTCCTAACGAATCTATATTGGTTGTACTCACAATTTTGTTGTACTCGAACGACAATGCCCCAAATGCATACAATGTTCTGGACGTTTTAGGCGCCACCGATCTAAACCCAAGGGTATAATTGTCGGTTCGGGTAGCTTTAAGGTCAGGGTTACCTATGGTAATGTACAATGGGTTACTATTGTCCGGTATAGGCCGCAACTGCTCAGTTCCAGGTGACTGGACATTACTGTTGTAGGTTGCATTGAGCTTATTATTTCTATCGAAATCATAGTTGATAAATACATTTGGGAAAATTTTAAATAAGTGGATGTCGGGATTATCCGGATGATCCGGCTTTTCGTTACTTAGTGTATTATTAATCATATCAATCCCGGCACCATACTCAAGTTTTGGCCCTTTGTATCGTAGTGTCACACCGCCGAAATTTGTCCGGGAAGAGTTGGTAAACTTCCCACTCAGCGAATCTTCAAATTTATCGTACACCAACTTCGGATAATTAAAACCATATACCTGCTTATCTAAATAATTCGATACGTTGGTATAGATATAAGAGAGATCTATGAACCAGTCCCTGATGATGGGTTGTGTATAGTTAAGGGTAGCCTGAAACACCTTATTATCTCCCTTTTGGGTATTGAACTGTTTCAGGCTATCCCCGCTTTGCTGTCCATCGCTCAGCTGATATTTGGTGTTAGAGGCGTTGAAGGCATCTGAGTGGGTGTTACCATGTCCTAAGTTGAACCCGGCAATTAGCCTGCGCCCCGGCTGTTTAAATGTCCGGTTGTAGGTCCAGTTGGTAACATAAGAGCGGGTATTCTCTTTGGAGGAGTTGTGTGTGGTACCCTTGTTGATGAGAAAATCCGGATTAACAAAAGATGAATAGTCGTTTTGAAAGTCATTGGATTTTTCTCTATAATTCAGCCGGTTCAAGATGGTCAGGGTACTCAATGAATCAATTTTATAATTGAATGTAAGATCAAGGGAATGGGCTGTATTGTTATCCAGGTTATCTGAGCTCTGGCGATAATAAAAACTTGAATCCTTTAAGAAATTCTGTCGGAGGGATCCGGTTAATACCTCTGCGCGGGTGTTATCGATGTAATAGCTCCCGCTTATATTGACTTTCTTACTGAGGGTCTGGTTATAATTTATGCCGGTGTTCAAATTCCTGGTCAGGCCGTTGCCGTTAGCGCCGGCCATATTGTCCATAAATCCATTCATGTTGTTGCCACCTGCAAGGAAGGTGAGCTGTTTATCTTTGGTAAAGTAGTTTATACTGGTTTTACCGGTAAATTTATCCGAACTACCATATCCTGCGGACAGGAAACCATTTATACTGTTCAAATGATCTTTCTTGATAGTGATGTTGATGGCTTTCTCTGTTTCCTGGTTGCCACCTGTATGCTGGCCATCCAGTTCTGGCTTTCGGTCAATCAGCTGAATTTTTTCCGCCATTCCGGCCAGCAGATTTTCGACCGCTAGCCTGGTATTGTTTCCGAAATAGGGATGCCCGTCGATCATGATGGTTTTAACAGGCTTCCCATTAATTTTAATGTTACCGTCGGGAGTGATTTCAATACCAGGGATCTTTTTTAAGAGCACTTCCATGGTGGAAGTCTCCTTTGTTTTGTAATAGCTGGCATTGTATTCCATGGTATCCACTTTCATGGAAACCGGTGAGCGGCTTTCGATCACCTCCACCTGAGACAGATTAACGCCGGTGCGGATTAATCGGATATCACCTAAGTCAGCGCTTTCCTCTTTGAAGCTACCTGGTAATGTTTTCAATAAAGGTTGGTAACCCAAATAGGTGATAAAAACAATGTAATGCCCCTGAGGAATTCCTGCGATGGCAAAGGAGCCATTATTTATGGAAAAAGAGGTAAAATGTGCGCTCGTGGAATCTTTTGCATACAGTAAATTGATCGTAGCGTCGGCCAGTGGACTTCGGGTACTTTCATCGAGAATTCTTCCCCTTATATTGTACCGGGTAGGGGTTTGCGACCGGGCACAAAGCGAGCCTAAAACAATGGTCATCAAAAGCGGCAATAGCTTCATACTGAGGGATTACATAGAGCGGTAATATCGATATTCTTATTGCAATCCTATTGCAGTATATAGGGCAGCTGCCTGATTTTTTCGACCATGGGTCCTATGCTGATTTTTTGAATTTCTATTCACAAATCATCAGAACACTTCCCATCCGGAATAATTATATTTAGTATGAAATTGTTCCACATATGTTATCATCTGTTATCACCGCTTTAAAAAAAATAGAAAACGGCTTTAAACATATCACAGAAGCTGGTGATAAAATAATAAAGGATGCCAGTCAGGATCATATGAAAACAGCTACGGCATTGATTGCTGGCGACAGTTACTAGGAGCGGATGCTGGGCGTTTATCTCCTGGGACTGTTATCGCCCGAAGATGAGAAAGCATTGCAGTTGCTTAAAACCAAAGTAGCCAAAGATGAGAACTGGCGGGTGCAGGAAATGCTGGCCAAAGCCATCGATCATTACTGCAAAGTTATTGGTTATGAAAAAGCGTTGCCGGAAATCAAACGCTGGGGGAGTGATCACAATCCTCTGCTCAACAGAGCAGTAGTGGAAGGTTTACGTATCTGGACCAGCAGATCTTACTTTAGGGAGCATCCGGAAAAGGCGATTGAGCTGATTAGTAAATTGAAATCAAAAGAAAGTGAATATCTCCGTAAGTCGGTAGGGAATGCTTTAAGAGATATCCGTAAGAAGCATGGTACGCTGGTGGAGCAGGAAGTAAAAACCTGGGACCTGTCTGTTCCGGAAATTGCGTTTACGTATAAATTAGTCATGAAATAAAAACCGGTTCATGAATCGCTGAAAAGCTTTTCATAAACCGGTTCTTTTTGGGAGGCAGCGCTGCTATTCCCAGTATTTTTCACCCTTCTTCATTTTCTCGAGGGTAGTTTCATAATTCTTTTTCTCATCACCATCCGCTTTGTTCAGGGCTTTTTCTTCCCATGCGATGGCATCGTCTTTCTTGCCGGATTTGTACAGCAGGTTAGCATAGGTGTCCATGAAAGCAGGGATTTCAGTGTCTTTGAAAGAGCGTTTGCTCCATTCCAGTGCCTGTTCTATGCACTGCATGTCATTACATTTTTCAAAGATGGTCCAGGCGTATTCATTCAGTGCCTGTGGGTCTGCTTTGTGGCCATATTTTTTCATATAGGCTACAATGTTAGCCACTGCATTGTTGGCATCTTTGATATAGCTGTAATACTGTACCTTGGTTTTCAGGATCAGTTCTTCTGCTATGCCAGGGTATTTGGCGGTAATATTCTTTTCCAGCCCGGTCCAGTCAGGAGCGCTCTGGTCTTTCTTCATCAGCTGAGGATATACTTCTTCTTTGGCTACAATTTCCATCACTTTGTCTTCCGCTTTACCGGCGCCGAGTACTTTATTTACTTTGTCGGCGTGGTGAAGGAACATATCAAAACCCACGTCCTTGCTGCTTTGGGTGAACTTGCCGATGAACTGCAGGTTTACCGGTGTGTAAAGATCTTTCTGTTGGCTCAGGTACAGTTTGGAGATGTCTGCTGCATTTTCCTGGTCATATTTGTCCAGTGCGAGGTAGGCCAGTTTGCGTAAGAACGCTGTATCTTTTTGTCCTTTTTTGAATTTATCCAGCTGTGTGTAATACTGCGTGGCAGGGGTCAGGGATGCGGCACATCTTTCAATAAACTGATCTGCTTCAGCACCACCCACCTGACGGTCTACGATATGACCATCGGGCGCAAATACCAGGAAGGTAGGATAGGCGCGGATGCTGTAATTTTTTTCAATTTCTTTGGCAGATGCATACCAGTTTTTTACGTCTTCATTATCTTTTTCTGTCTGGTCCATCTGCACTTTTACGCTGATATATTTATCATTCATAAAGTTGCCTACTTTTTCCTGTGGGAAAATGTTGGCAGACATAAACTTGCAGGGGCCGCACCAGGTAGTGAAACAGTCCATGAAAATGTATTTGTTCTCGGCCTTGGCTTTGGCTTGTACAGCAGCCCAGGTGCTGCCGTGTTCAAAATGAATCCCTTTATCCTGTGCTACCGCCAGTAGGGGTAGCAGAAAGGTAAGGAGGAGTAATTTTTTCATAATGCTTGGTTTGTGGTTTGATTTCTTACATACTAATTTAAGTCAGTTCCGGAAGAAAACCGGCCGGCCCCGGAAATTATTTGACAAGATAAGTTGACTCCAGGTGGCCAGACAAGCGTTTCCTGGCGGATATAGACTGCCTGTGTTCTTTGCCGGGCTGTAACTTTTTTGAAGGAGGTGTCGTTAAACAGATATTTCCCAAAATCCCAATCATCCGATCTATGAAACATTTTTATGTAGCAGCCTCCTTCCTTTTGTTAGCGGTAGTTTTTGTTAGCTGTAAAAAAAAGGATAAAGACACCGACCCTCTTAAGAAGTTCACCGGTAGCTGGGAAATAGTAGCAGAGCGCGGAGTAAATGGTTACCGTGTTTATGCTCCCGGAGAAGGGGCCCGAACGATGTTTAAATCAGATTATACCTATTTTAGACATGTTCCCGGTATCGCAGATGAAGAGGGGAGCTTTAAATTAACGCGTGTCAACGCAAAACCGGAACTTGATGCTCCCGCCTATGACATGATCATTTTCGGTTCTTCTTATACCAACAGTTATGTTTTTTTTAAAGATACGCTTGTATTAAGCCCTTATTCTTTTAATCCGGGTACTCCGAATTACCAGATATGGGAAACCAAGCTGGTACGGGTTCCCTAAGTGAGAATAATAAGTACGGAGCCCAAATAAAGGAGGCGGTACTCTATCACGATACCGCCTCCGCTCATTGTAAACAGTTTGATGGATCCAGGTGGATGTTAATACACTATGATGGTTTCCGTTTCCGAAACCTAAATATGCTAAACAATCTGCGTCCGGGTGTTAAATATTGTATTTTTCTATAGCACATTTGTACCTGTTTTTCGGTGATTAGTTAAATTGTGGTAAATTGTTATAGGTAAAAACTTCCGCTATGCCGGTAAAACATTATGTGCAGCAGATAGACCTTACACATCCCAAATACCTGCAACGTCTGGTAGAGAACCGGCGCGTCTTCAATTCAAACAATTGCGAATTCAATGTCTTTGAGAGTTACCAGCAAGCTTACCGGGTACCACTGACCTTTGGGGATTTTGTAATTACCAGTATGGTGCAGGGCAAAAAGATCATGCATCTGCCCGAACAGCCGGCCTTTGAATATCAACCGGGGGAATCCGTGATTGTACCTGCCAACGAAACGATGATCATCGATTTTCCGGAAGCAGCAGCAGATAATCCTACCCAATGTATTGCCCTGTCGGTAGACGAAAGCTTTATCCGCAATACCCTGGTATATCTTAATGAGTATTATAACAGCGAGCCTACAGAGAAGAATGACTGGCGCCTGCAGTTTAATAAATACCATTTCAACAACGATGCAGACGTAACTGACCTGATCAATAAACTGATCCGCATTTGTCAAAGTCCCGATCGTGGCAGGGATATTTATGCTGATCTCAACATGAAAGAGTTGCTGATCCGCATTCTGCAAAGTCAGCACCTGCAACTGGTAGCGGAAGAAAGGAACACTAACAGTAATAATACCCGCTTCCATTTTGTGCTACACTATATTCATGAACACTTAACGGAAAATATCCCGATAGATGCCCTTTGCCGAAAGGCTTACCTGAGCCGGAACATCTTTTTTAAATGGTTCAAGGAACAATTCGGCATCACTCCATTGCAATATATTAACAGGGAAAGACTAAAGCTGGCCAAGCAGTTGCTGGCCGACAGGAACAATACGGTCAGCCAGGTAAGCATGCAATGCGGGTTTAACGACACCAATTACTTCATCCGGCTGTTCAGGAGTGCCGAAGGCATTACTCCTGGTACCTACCAGCTGATTTGTTTTAAATAAGATATACAGGAAATATATTTCTTCCCCGGGTCAGGCCCGGGGAAGAAAATAATGGCATTAGTAAAATGCCGGAGGAGGATTTAATGTAAGATTCTGCCGCTGATGCCAGTAAGGATAGATAGTAGGCACTTCACTGGCGGCATCCAGTTTCTTTACCTGTTCTGTTGTCAGGTTCCAGCCGGTGGCGCCCAGGTTTTGAATGAGCTGGTCTTCATTGCGGGCTCCAATGATGATACTGGATACCGTAGGGCGTTGCAGCAGCCAGTTGAGTGATATCTGCGCCACTGTTTTACCCGTTTCTGCAGCTATTTCATCCAGTGCATCAATAATATTGTAGAACACTTCTTCTTTCACCACCGCTTCCGGTACGGGACTACCACCCTGGGCTACACGACCCTGCTGCGGAATAGGGCTGTTGCGGCGATATTTGCCACCCAGCCGGCCTGCAGCCAGCGGCGACCAAACGATAGCGCCTACTCCCTGATCAATACCTAATGGCATCAACTCCCATTCATATTCCCGGTTGGCCAGCGAATAGTATACCTGGTGTGCTACATAACGGTTCCAGCCATATTTTTCGGCAATGGCCTGCGATTTCATCAGGTGCCAGCCGGAAAAATTGGAGGCGGCAATGTAGCGTACCTTACCACTTTGCACCAGATCATCCAGCACCCGCATGGTTTCTTCCACCGGTGTAACGCCATCAAAGCCGTGCATATGGTAAATATCGATATAGTCTGTTCCAAGACGTTTCAGACTCCCTTCTATCTGCCGTAGCAAATGGAAACGGGAAGATCCCTGGTTGTTGGGAGCCTTTCCGAATGTAAAAGTAGCCTTGGTAGAAATCAGCAACTGATCTCTTTTGCCCGCAATGGCTTTGCCCAGGATTTCTTCTGAAAGACCATCAGAATAAATATCGGCGGTGTCGAACAGATTAACGCCTGCATCCAGGCAAAGATTCACCAGTCGCGTGGCCTCGTCTGCCTGTGTGCTGCCCCAGGCTTTAAAAAAATCATTGCCTCCGCCGAAGGTGGCGGTACCAAAACTAAGCACCGGTACCTGTAGCCCTGAAGCACCTAATTGTCTGTATTCCATTGGATGTAATTTTATCATTTTTATATTGATCACCTGTGTGGTGGCGTACAAAGGTCGGGGAAAGGAGGGAAGTGGTACTTGTAAATTTATGGTATATAATTGTACTTTTATGAGGACAACTCACGCTGAAGCAGATCTCCGAAGAATTTGGTTTTGCCGATGAAAGTTACCTATCTCATTTTTTCCGCAACCGGCATAAAATGACGCCGGTGTCGTTCCGTAACCGCTGAGCCGGAAAATAAGTTCCTGGTGCCGTAACGGCTGTCCTGATCCATAAGCTGCCTACATTTTCACCTACGGCCACACAAAAAAATGCTGCGTTTTAAAATTATTCCTATATTTACGTAACTGATTACGTAATTAACTACAATATGGAATTCTTTAATAAAACCGGAAAGGCAGCGCTTGGCAGCAGACTGCGTATGTTAACAGAAACCATCACTGAAGATGCCGCACAGATCTTTAAGCTGTACGACACGCCGCTGCAACCAAAATGGTTTCCCGTATTTTATGTATTATCAGAAGGAGGAGAGAAAACGATCACGGCCATCGCCCAGGAAATAGGACACTCGCATCCTTCCGTGAGCAAGATCATCACGGAAATGCGAAAGAAAGGACTGGTAGCAGAGAAAAAGGATAAGACAGATGGCCGGAGAAACATGGTGAGTCTCACAAAAAAAGGAGCCGATATCAATGCAAACCTCAAAGAGCAACTCATTGATGTGGGCAATGCCGTAGAAGCCATTTCTGCACAGGCTTCCCATGATTTGTGGAAAGCAATACAGGAATGGGAATACCTCCTGCAGCAGCAGTCGCTGTTAGACAGGGTCAGAGAACAACGAAAGAAGCGGGAGGCGGGTAACGTGCAGATCGTGGATTACGCCCCTAAATATAAATCCGCTTTCAAAGCATTAAACGAAGAATGGATTTCTACCTGGTTTAAGATGGAAGAAACGGATTATAAATCGCTGGATAACCCGGAAGGATACATCCTGAAAAAAGGCGGTCATATTTTTGTGGCGCTCTACAACGATGAACCAGTTGGGGTTTGCGCACTCATCAAGATGGATGATCCGGACTACGATTATGAACTGGCTAAGATGGCGGTATCTCCCAAAGCTCAGGGAAAAAGCATAGGATGGTTACTGGGACAGGCGATTATAAAGAAGGCAACGGCCCTTGGCGCACGAAATGTTTACCTGGAAAGCAATACCATATTAAAACCCGCTATTAGTCTGTATGAGAAGCTGGGCTTTAAAAAAGTAGCTGGCCGGCCTACACCCTATGAACGCGCAAATATACAAATGGAATTGCCGCTGAAATAAGTAGCGTTCTTCAAAATACCTGCAAATGGCTTCCGTAACAGGAGGCCATTTTTTTATCCGGCAACTGTGGGTTCCGCTAATAAATAAACAAGGATAGTGATTATTAAAATGGAACCGTATATTAGTACCCTGACGGCTGAACGCTTTTCCTATGAAGCCGGCTCTCAGACCACGTTATGCAAATAATTTAAAAACTCAAGAACATGATATCACCTGACTCTTTGGAACAGGAAGCATTTCAGACAGCTAAAAATTCTGCTAAACTATCCACGTCCTTACCGGCAAAATTTACAGAAAAGAAATACGTCATTACACTGATATTCGTCACCTCCCTCTTTATGTGCTGGGGTATTGCGCTGACGATGGGAGATGTATTGAATAAACATTTTCAAAACGTATTAGGCTTATCCAAATCACAGTCGGGGCTGGTACAGTTTTCTATTTTTGGTGCTTATGCGCTTATGTCTGTTCCCGCGGGATTGTTTATTAAAAAGATGGGATACAAAAACGGGGTGTTACTGGGCCTCACTTTATATGCCCTGGGTGCATTTCTATTTGTCCCTGCTGCCAATGCAGGTTCATTTGCCATTTTTCGTATAGCCTTATTCGTATTAGCCTGTGGTATGGCTACGCTTGAAACAGTAGCGCATCCGTTTATGGCAGCCCTGGGCGATCAGCGCACGAGTGATCAGCGTATCAACTTTGCGCAATCATTCAATGCCGTGGGCGCTATCGTAGGACCTACCATGGGCAGCTATTTTCTGCTCAGTGAAAAACAGGAAGCAGGCAATGAATTATCGTCTGTAAAAACATTATACATCTGTATAGGTGCGGTGATTGCGATCATCGCTATTGCTTTTGCGTTGGTGAAAGTGCCACCGGTAACAGATCCGCATGATGGTACAGCTGACACTACTGCAACAGGTACAGTCAGCATCCGTAAAAAATTATTCCAGCAAAAACATTTTGTATGGGCAGTAGTGGCGCAGTTCTTTAACGTGGCAGCACAGGCTGGCACCTGGGCTTTCTTTATCAACTACGGTCATGAAGTGATGCATTTCTCTGATGGGAAAGCTGGTTATTTTATGACGCTGTTCATGGGTATGATGCTGGCCGGCAGATTTGTAGGTACGGCGTTGATGCGGTTTATTGCGCCTAATAAACTCCTGGCGGCCTTTGCACTGGGAAATATCGGGATGTGTGTCCTCGCGGCACAGGGTTGGGGCTGGACTTCCTATATTGCGCTGCTGATGATTAACTTCTTCTTCAGCATCATGTATCCCACTATTTTCAGTCTCGGTTTAAAGGACCTGGGCCCGCAAACACAACAGGCTTCTTCTTTTATTGTAATGGGCATGTTTGGTGGGGCCATTTTCCCTTTCATCATGGGACGCCTGGCAGATACCAATATCGCTACCGCCTACTACCTGCCGGTCGTTTGTTATGCCGTTATTTTCCTCTTTGGATATAAGTTGTATAAACTCAGGTAAATATTTTACATCTGCTGCTAATGTCTGGCAGCAAAATGTATTTATGATTGCGAAAAGCCGTTCCTTTGTAGAACGGCTTTTCCTTGCCCGGCAACGTATGAACAAAGGAGTAAGTTGCATTGTTGCTAATACCTGGAAGAACGCGTAGGAGCTTGCCAAAACTATAGTTATGGATCGTCATCCCCAAAACATAGTGACTCGTCTTTTGTCCGCCGCCGGAATTACGGTCAACGGCCACCAACCATGGGATATACAGGTAAACAATATTGCTTTTTACGGAGAAGTACTCTACCGCGGCTCCCTGGGACTGGGAGAATCCTACATGAATAATTACTGGGACTGTGAGCGGCTGGACGACTTCTTCACAAAAATATTGCTGGCCAACCTGGATACCCGTGTTAAAAAGAGTTTCCGGTTTAAGGCAGATATTTTACTCGCCAGACTATTGAATTTTCAAACCCCTGCCAAGGCTTATCGTAATGGAAGCGCGCACTATGACACCGGCAACGACCTCTTTGAACGTATGCTGGATAAACGGATGACCTACACCTGTGCTTTCTGGGAAAATGCCCGTACCCTCGATGAGGCACAGGAACAAAAGCTGGACCTGACCTGTCGTAAACTAAAGCTGCAGCCAGGCATGCACATCCTGGACATCGGTTGTGGCTGGGGAAGCCTGGCAAAGTTTGCTGCCGAAAAATATGGTGTACGCGTAACCGGTATCACTATTTCAAAAGAACAGGCGGAACTGGCAAAAGAGCGCTGTAAGGACCTGCCCGTAGATATTCGTTTAACAGATTACCGCACGCTGCATGAACCATTTGATGCCATTGTTTCTTTGGGCATGTTTGAACACGTAGGATATAAAAACTATGATGCCTATATGAAAATGGTGCATCGTTGTCTGAAAGATGACGGGCTGTTTTTACTACATACCATCGGAGGCAACGCCCCCAATGCCTTCACCGATCAGTGGCTGAACAAATACATTTTCCCAAACGCCATGATCCCTACCATCCGCCTCATCGGGCAGTTTATAGAGGGCTTGTTTGTAATGGAACATTGGCAGAATTTCAGCATAGACTACGACCATACGCTGATGGCCTGGTATGAAAATATTTTACAGAACTGGGATAAGCTGAAAACAAAATACGATCCCACCTTTTTCCGCATGTGGAAATACTATCTCTTATCCTGTGCCGGCTCCTTCCGTGCGAGGAAAAGCCAGTTGTGGCAGATTGTGCTTTCTAAAAATGGTGTGCCTGGTGGTTATCGTTTTAAGTGACGGCATGAGTTCCCGTTTCCATTTGTACCGCCTTTAAACTACCGCCTCCACCACTTGCAGGACAAAACACCCCGGTTGCAGATAAACCCGCTTGTGTTGCCAAATATAATCCCCACGCGGAATGCAGGCTGCTACTTTTGCTGTAAACATCAAAGTATGCCAGCCTATTGTCTTGAAACTACACAACTTACCCATTATTTCCCCGGTAACGAAAGAGCCCTGGATAATATTTGTCTGCAGGTACCTATGGGCGCCATTTACGGTTTCCTCGGGCCTAATGGCGCCGGCAAAACCACCACCCTGAAACTGGTACTGGGATTACTGAAAAAGCAGCAGGGTACTATCCGCATATTAGGAGAAAGTTTTGACCAGCACCGTGTGGCTATTTTAAAACGGGTGGGCTCTCTGATTGAAAGCCCTTCTATTTATGGTCATCTGACAGCAGCAGAGAATTTATGGCTACTGCAGAAAATTTATCAATGCCCTGCCCGCCGGGTGAATAAAGTGCTGGAGTTGACAGCGCTTGCCGGTACGGGCAGCAAAAAGGCCGGCCGCTTTTCACTGGGCATGAAACAACGTCTGAGTATTGCCATTGCCATGTTGCATAACCCCTCCCTGCTGATCCTGGATGAACCCACTAATGGACTGGATCCCGGAGGCATTATTGAAATGCGGGCATTGCTCCGTCAACTGAACCAGGAAAGTAATATGACGATTCTCATCTCCAGTCATATGCTATCGGAAATAGAAAAGCTGGTTACACATGTGGGGATTATCAATAAAGGGAAATTGCTTTACCAGGGAGTCCTATCGGATCTGACAGCGGAAAGGGCCCAGCATAGCCGGGTGCGGATCGACTGCAGTGATATGGCCCACTCACTCACGCTGATAGCCGCTTGTGGGGTACATGCCAGTGTAGAACAGGATAAAATATTGCTGGAGGGAGTAAGCCGGGAGCAACTGGCAGTGATTAATCAGCGCCTCGTCAGGGAGGGGGTGCTGGTATACGAAATGAATACCCGCAGAAATGACCTCGAAGATATTTTTATGAACCTTACCAACAACTAATCATATGACCCTGACTTTTTTGCACAGCTTCCAGAGTGAGTGGATGAAGCACAAGCACTCTGCCGCCGTATGGCTTACCGTGGCCGGTGGCGCCTTTATGCCGGTCGTTATCTTAATGCGGCGCTTTTATTATTTTGATGAACTGGCTTCCAGTAACAGTGCGGCGAATATATGGCAAATGTTGTATCACAACAGCTGGCAGTTTATGGCGATGTTTCTACTGACCATGGGCGTCATATTGGTGACCAGTATGATTGGGCAACTGGAATACCGGAACAACACCTGGAAACAATTACACACTACGCCGCAGCCACTGACCACTATCTTTTTTGCTAAGTTCGCATTGATATTAGTGATGCTCTTACAGTTTTTTATCCTGTTCAATATCGGGATATACCTGGAAGGAGTAATTCCGGCACTCCTGTTTAAGAAGGTACCTTTTCCGGCGGCGCCTTTTCCTTTTGTGGCCTACCTGGTGGGGAATGGAAAGTTCTTTATAACCTGTTTACCGGTAATTGCGCTGCAGTATTTATTGAGTTTGCAGTACCGCAATTTCCTGGTGCCGGTGGGCGTGGGGTTGGCGATGTACATATTTTCCGTGATGGCAGTGAATTGGGAATATGGATTTACAATTCCGTACATTTATAGCATCTACAGCTTTAATGGGCAATACACGGATCGCATTTATATATTTTCAGTGGCATATTTTCTTCTCATAGGGCTTGCAGGATATTTGTTATTTATTTATAAAAGAGAACGGGGTTAACATGAAAAAGCCTGTCATTTATCTGTTGCATATGGGGTATTGGCTGCTCTATGGGCTGCTGATGTCTACTTTTATATCATTTATTGGTAAAGGTCATCTGTCATGGCATGAGCTATGGACTACGTTGTTTTTTTCGCCGCTGGCATTGTTTTGTTTTTTACCAGGTATATTAGGTTTCTATTCTTTCTATACTATTTTATTCAATTACTTTTTAGTTAAAAAGAGGCACCTGGCCCTGGTGGGAATGTGTATTGTTTTTGCGCTGGCAGCCGGTCTGATTACCACGTTGTTATTGGCATTGCCACTGACGCATTGGATGGGACATCCCACGCTGAGGGAGCAGCTATTCATGGCCGTTTTCCTCGCCTTGCTGGCCGCTATTCATGGCATTATAGGTTTGGTATTAAAAGGGTTTATCAGCTGGTATGGTGATATAAAGCTGAAGGAAGAGTTAAATAAAAGAAATTATGAAACAGAACTGGCACTGGTAAAATCCCAGATCAATCCGCATTTCCTGTTTAATACCATCAACAATATTGATGTACTGATAGAAAAAGATGCCACCAAAGCATCGCTGTATCTGAATAAGTTGTCGGGCATGATGCGCTTTATGCTGTATGAAACCAAAGCAGACCGGATTCCCTTACAGAAGGAGTTGGATTATATTGAAGAGTATATTGCTTTGCAGCGGATCAGAACCGCCAACAGTAGTTACGTACAATATACATTGCAGGGCGAACCAGGTAATATGATGATTGCGCCCATGTTGTTTATTGCTTACATAGAGAACGCGTTTAAACATGCGGCGCCCAGGAAGGAAGGACATGCGGTGAGCATTACGTTGTCTATTGATCAGGGCACCATTATCTTTGGCTGTGAGAATAAATACCAGCGTACATCTGAAGTGAACGGGATCCATAACGGTTTGGGCAATGAGTTGTTGCAACGCCGGCTGGCATTGTTATATCCCGGTAAGCATACTTTGGATATTTCAGATCAGGAAGGAAATTATAAAGTGAATTTAACCTTGCGTACCCATGAAAATTAACTGCATCATCATAGAAGATGAACCGCTGGCGCAGGAGCGTATCAAGGGGTACCTGCAGAAGCTGCCTTTCCTGGAGCTGATGGCTAACTTTGATAATGGCATAGATGCGCTGTTATACCTGCAGTCTAACGCGGTGGATCTTATTTTTCTGGATATTAATATAGGGGAGATATCCGGTATACAGTTGCTGCAGGCTATGCATACCAGCACGGAGGTAATTATTATTACAGCGTATCATGAATACGCGCTAAAAGGATATGAACTGAATGTCACCGATTACCTGTTGAAACCTTTTACTTTTGATCGTTTTTTGCAGGCGGTAGAGAAAGTAAAAAATAACCTGTTCCGGCGGGAAGTGGCGACAGAAAAGAAATTCATTTTTGTAAAAACAGAATACCGCCTGGAAAAGGTGCTGCTAAGTGAGGTATTGTATATTGAAGGGATGCGCGACTACCGGAAAATACATACCCTGCACAAAAAGATGATGACGCTGAAGACTTTCCGTGAGTTTGAAGCAGAACTTCCGCCAGCTATTATATGCAGGGTACATAAGTCCTTCATGGTGGCGATTGATAAAATAGATGCCATTGAAAAAGATGGCATCAAAATACAGGACCAGGTGATTCCTGTTTCTGATACTTATAAAAAGCGCTTTTACCAGTTAATTACATCAGCCATCTAAAGAATTCGGCGCGAGCGTCACTACATTAGTCCACAATGGCGTTTGAGGAGTTTTCTGATGGGTTTTGATAAATTAATGCTTCAACCTAAAAATGACCGGTGCTCTAATAATTCCTTTTATATGGTATATGTGGCAGCCACTGCCCACCCTTCCCTAACCGTTTTGTGGAAAGCAAGAGCCAAATCGTAGCTTCCATAGCCCTTTGACCCCCTGTTTTACACTGGTGCAAAACTTGTACTGCTACATAAAAACTAAGTAGCTATGAAAGAGCTGACCAACAACCCCTCAAAAAAGCATTTCTTCGAAAAAATGTCTACTAAGGTAATTGCTGCTACTGGGAGTCCCTGGGCCTTTTTTGTGGCCCTCACCGTGATTGTGGTTTGGGCAGTCAGTGGTCCGCTGTTTCACTACTCAGATACCTGGCAGCTGGTCATTAATACAAGTACTACTATCATTACTTTCCTGATGGTATTTATTATCCAGAAATCACAGAACAAAGATTCCAAATCGGTGCAATTGAAACTGAATGAACTGATTGCCGCCAATAAATCGGCCAGCAACCGGTTGATTGACGTAGAGAATTTGTCGGAAGAAGAACTGGACATCTTACATAAATACTATTGCGTGATGGTAGAAGAAACAAGGAAGAGAGTGAGTATGACGGAGTCGCATTCGGTGGAAGAAGCGATTGGTGATGCGCGAAGCAAACATGAGGAAGACCTGCTGACCCGGAAAAAAGCAAAGAAAGCGTAATTAAGACCTTCCCCGGATACGGATTATATATCCGCGATGGTCCTGCTCAGTCTCAACGCTTGTTTTACAGCAGATTTTTCAGTTTGCTGAGCACCGTCTTCATATTAATTCCTTTACCCAGCAATCCTTTCAGGAGATCACCTTCCCGGGCAAGCCGCTGCGGCAGGTTGTAAATATTGAAATCAGTTACTTTCAATCCTTTTTTTACTTCTTCCCAGCGTAATGGAGCTGAGGCGGTGGCGCCGGGTCTGGGCCGCAGGGAATAAGCGGATGCCATCGTTTGTATCTGCCTGTTTTGCAAGAAGTCCAGGTAAATTTTTCCTTTTCTTTTTGCGGGTGTTCTCAGTATACTGGTGGTGGTGGGCAAACGCCGGTTGGCAATTCCCACAATTAATTCCGCCAGCATACGGGATTGTTCGAAGGTATATTTTGCACCTAACGGAATAAGTATATGCATGCCCGTAGCTCCGGATGTTTTTACGTAAGCGTTGGCGCCGATATCGTCCAGGATACTTTTTATTTCCAGGGCCGTTTCAATCACCTGGTCAAAGGTGTTGGTATCCGGGTCCAGGTCTATGAGACAGTAGTCCGGGTAATCGGGTTTACTGATCCTGCTGTGCCAGGGATTCAGTTCTATGCAGCCTAAGTTGGCCATGTACAGCAGACTGGCTTTATCCGTGCAAACCATGAATTCTTTCGTCTCCCCATCTGAGTCGCTGGTATACGGGAATCGTTTTATCCAGCTGGCTACTTTGTCCTCTACATTTTTCTGGTAGAAGCTAAATCCTGTGATTCCTTCGGGGAAGCGGTTCAGTGACTGAGGTCTGTCTCTCAGATAGGGGAGTATATAATCGGCGATGTCCGCGTAATAGTTAATCATATCCCGTTTGGTGATCCCTTCTTTTGGCCAGTACAGTTTATCGAGGTTCGTAAATTTCAATAGTTTCCCATCTGATTTTATCTCGGCCTGGTTTTCATTTTCCGGTAAAAAAGTAGTTCGCTTGGCTACTTTTTTGGAGGGCGGTGGCGTTATCTTTACCTGTTTTTCATCTGCAGCCTTTTTATCTTCCCGCAGCCCGATAAATATGGGTTGCCGCAAAATGCCATCCTGGGTGCTTTCTGTGAACTTTACTTCACATACCAGCTCCGGTTTCAGCCAGGTAGCGGGCATATTGGTGGCCGGCTTGGGTTTAAACGGACAAACGCTTGTAATCAGTGGTTGAAATTTTATAAAGAGTGATTTGAGTTGTTGCTCACTGAATCCGCCGCCGGTATGGCCAATGTATTTCAGTACACCATTTTCATATTTTCCCAGGATGACGGCGCCAAAATGTTTACGGTTGTTTCTGCCGGCGGTATAGCCACAAATAATGGCTTCCATGTGTTGATTGTTTTTGATTTTCAACCAGCTTTCCGACCGGCGGCTCATTACATAACTGCTTTCGGCGGCTTTGGCCATAATGCCCTCCAGCCCTTTGTTAACGGCGGCCTGGTAGAAGCGGATACCGTCTCCGGTAATATGCCGGCTATAGCGTAGCAGGTCATTATCCTGCGGAATCAGCTGTTGCAATAGTTGTTTGCGTTCCAGCAATGGCAGGTGTCTGTAGTCTTTGCCATTATACCAGAGCAGATCAAACATATAATAAACGAGGTGGGCACTTTTGCCATGTTTGAAATAATTCTGCAGGGCCTGGAAGTCGGGATTGCCTTTCCCGTCTATCGCTACAATTTCGCCATCTGTTACTGCTTTAATGTTCCAGTCTTTCAGTGCGTTCGTGATAACGGCAAACTTTTCATTGAACGAGAGCTGGTTCCTGGAATGCAGCTCTACTTTCCCATTCCGGAGGTAGGCAATAGCGCGGTAGCCGTCCCATTTTATTTCGTAAAGCCAGTCCTCTTTGTCGAAGGGGGCGGCAGTAACTGCGGCCAGCATGGGTTTAACGCCTGCCGGCATAGGTGCTTTTTTTCCTTTTTTTATGATCAGGGAGATGTCATCCGCTACGGGGCTGGCTTTTTCCGGAGTCGTTTTAGCGGTCGTTCTTTTTTTAATGCTGGCTTTTGTAATGGGTTGTTCCTTATTGCTTTTCCATTCTTTGTGTGGATTTTTTGCTACCTGTTCCAGCGTTTTGCCGGAGAGCACCGATTTGTTTTTAAGCGTGATATCGTTTGTAGTGGCGTAGCAGTCTTTCAGTTTCATGAGCAGCCAGGCATTGTCGCCTCTGCCGGGGGCTTTAACGAGGGCGAAGTTGCCCTTCAGTTTTTTGCCCTGTAGGGTGAACTTCAGTTTGCCGCTGTGCAGTTGATGAAGGAGGTCATTGGTTTGTTGCTGCTTACTTCCTTTGGCTGCCTCTTCCGGGGTATAGAGCCCCGCATCCCATACAATGACGGTTCCGGCGCCGTAGTTGCCTGCGGGAATGCTGCCTTCAAAATCTTTGTAGTCGTAGGGATGATCCTCTACCATCATGGCCAGGCGTTTGATTTCCGGATCCATGGAGGGGCCTTTAGGTACTGCCCAGCTTTTCAGTACGCCTTTCATTTCAAGGCGGAAATCATAGTGAAGGTGGGAAGCATGGTGCTGCTGCACAACAAAATGTAGCACCTTGTCCGCAGCTTTGCCGCCGGCAGGTTCCGGTGTTTGGGTAAAGGTTCTTTTCTGTTTATACTTTTCTAAACTCATGACTGGGTTAGTTTAGCCGTCCGTTTACATATAACCTTCAGGGGCATGAATGGTTCAGGCATTATGGCCATTTCTGGTAGTAACGTCTCTTCCGGGCCAACGAGTACTACTATCCTGAAAAAGAAGACAACATCCGCACCAAAAAATGCAGGCCGCAGGAAATCTGTTGATGTTGGACGGTAGTTGTCAAAGTTCGTCTGCAAATAAGAGATGTTTAAATTATCATGACGGTAATGAATATACGTTTGGAAGCATCACATATTCATGCCATTTTAAAGTAAATGTTTTTCTGAATTATAAAACGGCTTTAAATTTGCCCACTGTTTTGTTTTACACCCAATGCCGACTTATATTTTGTACATGTCATGTTTTTTAAATATTCCTAAATATATCAAATGAAAAAAGTAATGTTGCTGGCTATCGCATGTATAGCGGGTTTCAGTTGTTATGCCCAAAGTTTTATGCACGGAGCAGGTGTTGTTGTATTTGTTGACAAAGCAGAAGGTTCGGATGCCGGCGTGATTGGCGGTCTGACTTATTCTCCCCGTTTTAATTTTGTAGAGAGAGATGAAATGTCGGTGTCTGTAGGTATTCCCCTGAGTGTAGGTCTTTCCGGCAGCTACTCAACTCACTATGGTGACTACGAAAGAGAATCCAATACCCTGAACTTTATGTTTAATGCACCATTGATCGTGAATCTGAACCTGGGTTGCGGAGCTACCAAACACTCACACCGCAGATTCGGATTTTTTGCAGGTGGAGGTTTTGCTTATCATTATGGTTCCAGAAGCGAAGGAATCGTTTTTTATGATGATTATAAGTCAAAGAAACAATCCAGCACCACCGGACCTACGGGTAATGCGGGTGTTCGTTTTGGTGTAGGTCGTGGTCATCACAATATTGAAGTGAAACTGGCTTACATGAAAGGTTTGAATGATGATAAGCCAAATATATTCAGCGCCGGTACGTTGTTTAACTTCTAGGAGTTGACGAATTAATATCACTGAGTGGAGGTACGGAATGGTATTTTTGCTCAGTGATTTTTTTTGTAGTAAGTTGTTTTCTGGTTGAGGTAATTTCAAATGACCAAACTGAATAATCAATCATATGGGTGCCTTTAATACACTGGATGTAAAAGCGCTTTCCTGCCCGAATTGCCATCATGTGCAGGATTGGAAGCTGCAATTTAAGTATGGCGATTGCTGGCAGCTTTCTTACAAGATGTACGATACATTAGGTTGGGGCGGAAATGATGTTGGCGATAAGAATGCATCAATTGTATTGGTGGAAGGTGTTCCCGAAAATCAATGTAGTCAGTGCTTGGAGTATGATTTTTATGCAAGGATATTTGTAGACGATAATAAGTTGGTAGCTGCCAGTCTCGTATTGAAACCACTTTTGTTCTTTGATAATCACGATGGTGATTATTTGATTATAAAGTAGTTACCCATCATTACTCATTCTATTCATTTTTATCACTTTGACCTATGTTTATCAAAAAAAGCCTTCCTTACATAGCAACTATCTGCCTGCTGCAGACTGCCTGCAATAGCAACAAAGCACCCAACAGCGGTGATTCAGCTGTGATAATAGCGAAAGCAGCGGAAGTTGCTCCCACGCCCGCAACAGACAATATCACCCAACTCATTCACAGGGCAGATAGTGTGGTTAACAGTATTAAAATGAAACAGCTTGAACAGCAGGCCGCTTATTTGGTGCGGGTTCAACCCAATGATACCCTGTTCACCCATCTCTATTTTAAAGACAAAGTGCCTGTTAAATTAAGCTATACGACCTTCGATGAGGCTGGTAAAGCTTCCGGCATCGCTTATTTTTATTTTAATGATTTCTTTTCGTTTATCCATGAACGTAGATTCCGTGATGAGGTAGTATATGCTGTGGTAACCCGCAACGGTTATTACTTTAGCTTTAGTAAAGCTGATAAAGATAATAGCCTGAAACTGGATGAGACTCCGGAAGCAGCGATTGACTACAACCTGGGTGGATTCTTAAAATACATCAATGACTTAATACAGTTATACCCCGGTTTTAAGTTTGATATTCCTGTAGTAAAGCTGAAAGGGGATTTTGCTTTAAGGGCGTTGGCACCTGTTGCCTTATATGAAAAAGCAGATACCAATTCAAGGATCGTGGGCACACTGAAGCTCGGTACAAGGATAGGATATTTAGCATCCTCCAGGGATCGGATTAGTTTCAGAGGAAAGAGGTGGATATGGTACCAGGTGAAAAGCGAAGATAAAATTGGTTGGGTAGTGGGGCATCCGGATTGGATGGAGGAGATTAGCGGAGAGGATTTTGATTGAGTGTTCCATAAAAGCTACCCTTCCACAAGGGAAGGGTAGCTGTAGATAATTTAATACCCTGTATTCTGTCCCAGTGCCGGATTCTTCGCCACTTCCGTAGCCGGAATTGGCAGCAGCACATAATAAGGCTTGTAAGAAGCTGATAGCTCCGGTTCTTCCGTAGCAGATGCTGTTACTGCCGCCTGCGGATATTTACCCCATCTGATCAGGTCTAAGCGGCGGTGTCCTTCTCCCACTAATTCCCAGGCGCGTTCCTGGTAAATTTCATTCCTGAACTGTTCCTGCGAAAGACCGGTGGCATCGTCTAAACCGGCACGTTTTCTTACTTCATTCAGGGCTGCTTCTGCCACCGCTGTATGCCCGTTTTCATTGGCAGCTTCTGCGAGCATGAGTAAAACATCGGCATATCTCAGTAAGTAGATATCCAGACCGCTGTTACGCTCTCCGGCATCCAAACGCCACCACTTTGGCCCAAACCATACATCTACTTTGTTGGTATTATCCGGGCGGAAGGCGGTACCATTATAGCCAGTGGCGATGAGAGATGCCTTCCTTTTGTCTTTTGTATTAAAGCTGTTGGCAAAGGAATGGTATGGCACATAGGAGCGATACCACGGCTTGCTGACAAAAGGTGCTGCGGCCACGGTGTTGTTGGGGGAGTAGAAGGCATGCTGGTAGCTGTTGAGCAGGTCTGTCTGGAAATCTATTTCAAAGATCGACTCCCTGTTGAATTCATTGTCGGCGCTGAATACGGCCGCATAGTCAGGGAGTAGTATATAGGTGCCGGAAGTTTTTATCTTCATGGCAGTTTCTTCCGCTTTTGCATAATCTTTGGTCCATAAATACACTTTGGTGAGCAGGGCAAGCGCTGCGCCGCTGCTGGCCCGACCGTTGTCGGAAGACGAGTAGGTGGCCGGTAGACCTGCTGCCGCTTCTGTCAGGTCGGCGATCATCTGTTTGCGGATGTCTGCCACAGGTGATCTGGGAAAGGTTTTAGACTGATCTATGCTGGCGTAGTTGCTTTCGGTATAAAGTACCGCATCTCCGAATAAACCGGTGAGGTAATAGTAGAAGAGTGACCGCAGAAATTTCGCTTCACCCAACACCCTGGTTTTGGTGGCAGCGGAAATGGCGGGCGATTTCGATACCTTATCAATGACCAGGTTAGCGGCATAGATGCCTTTATAGAAAGCACTGTACATCACCGGTGCATTGCCCGGAGATCCGGCGGTAATATTTAAGGGGCCGGGATGCGGTACCCTGATCACATCACAATTCTCATCCAGGGTTTGCCATAGCTCCTGTTGAAACAGGCGGTTAGGGTAGCTGCCCACCAGCCAGAAATAGACGCCGTTTACGCCTTGTATGGCGTCGGGATCAGATTTAAAGAACTGGTCTGGAGACAGGAAACTTTTAGGCTCTTCCGTCAACGATTTTTTGCAGGAAGTGAAAGTGGCAAATGCTATCGCTATTAAAAATATTTTCTTCATTGGTTGTTATTTTAAATATCATCAATCAATACCCGCTGTTACAGGGTCAGGTTCACACCAATGGCATACGTTCTGTTTTGCGGATAGTTGGTATTATCAAATCCACGTAAGGTAGAACTGGTGCCATAAGAATTGGTTTCCGGATCGTAGTAAGGATAGTTGGTGATATTGAATAAGTTGGTAGCGGTAATATATATGTTCAGGTTATTGATCCACTGACTGTGCATGGCTTTACCAGATAAGTTATAACCCAGGTTCACTGATTTCAACCGCAGGAAGGAACCTTTGTATACCCACATAGTAGAGGGAATATAGTTCCGCGAGTTCACACGGGGAATATTGGAGTTAGGGTTGGAAGGCGACCAGCGGTCTTTGATCATCGCATACTGATTGGTCAGTGGCTCACCTGTTTTGTAAAAATCATCTGCCAGGTTCATCACGTCATTGCCGAAAGAACCCTGGAAATAAATATTCAGTGATAAGTTTTTGTATCGGAAAGTATTACCGATGCCACCAAAAAATTTCGGGTTGCCATTGCCTATTTCACTAAAATCTTCCTGACCAAATTTGCCGTCACCGTTCCGGTCTACATATAATGGATCTCCTAATTTCGGATTGGCACTTGGATCTACTGCACCTTTGGGTACTGCATCTGATTTGCGTACACCGTAATAAGTAGCGCCCCAGAATGTACCCACCGGGTGACCTACCTGTAATTTGCTCACGGTGCTGTAGCCGCCAAAGTCAATGCCGGCAAGGTCAAAGCTTTCTACGCCACCCAGGTCTACCACCTTGCTACGGTTACCGGAAATATTGAGGGAGGATTCCCAGCTGAAATTTTTATGCGCGATATTTTGTGTGTTGATGAGTAATTCAAGGCCTTTATTTTCCACTACACCGATGTTGGTAGTTTTGCTGGTGAAGCCTGTTTGCGTGGGTAGCTGTTGACTTAACAAAAGGTCTTTAGTGCGTTTATTATAGTAATCCAGTTCCACGTTGATGCGGCCTTTAAGAAATCCTGCTTCCAGGCCCAGATCAAACTGGCGGGTGGTTTCCCATTTCAGATCCGGATTAGGCAGTTGGGATTGCACATAGCCGAGGATCTGTTTTTTACCGATAATATATCCGCTGACAGAGCTGAGTGCCGGCAGGGAAGAATAGGTTGGAATGGCCTGGTTGCCGTTATAGCCGTAGCTGGCCCGCAGTTTCAGGTTATCAAATACATTCAGGTGTTTGATAAAAGGTTCTTCTTCCAGGCGCCAGGCGATGGCTGCTGCCGGGAAAAAAGCATATTTGTGATTTGCCGCAAAGCGGGAAGCACCATCGGAACGACCGGTCAGGGTAAGGAGGTATTTTTCTTTATAACTATAATTAATTCTGCCCAGGAAAGAAACAATCGTAAACTGATCATACTGTGAGCCTATGCGAAATGTAGTCTGGTCGGTGGCGCCCAGGTTATTATATTGAAAGATGTCGCTGGCATATTTATCACCGGTGGCACTCAATGTATCCGTGTTGGACCTTTGATACGTGGTGCCGGCAAGGATATTGATATGGTGATCTTTTCCCAGTTGCTTATCATAGGTGAGTGTATTTTCACTCAGCCACATCAGTGTATTGCGGGAAGCGCCACTGGCAAAACCGCCTTTGCCRTCAATTGCCCGTGTAGGTAAACTACCTGGTGTATAGGCGTTTTTTTTCACAAAGTTCATTTCAGATCCGAATACAGATTTGAAAGAAAGACCTGGAAGGAGGTCCCATTGTACAAATACATTACCGATGATGTTATTGCTGATACTGTTGTCTATCGGTAAAGTGCCCTGTGCTACCGGGTTATCATATGTTTGCGGATCATTTGGTTTTTTGCTGGCAAAGGAGCCATCGGCATTGTACACCAAAGAAGCGGGGTTGTAGGAGAGGGCCGACTGACCATAGTTTTGTCCGCCGAGTTGTACGGTGTTGTTCTTGATTTCTGAGCGGCCAATATTAAGAATGGTTCCTACTTTCACATTCTTTTTTACGTATTTGTCCAGGTTCACCCTTAACTGGTAACGTTTAAAACCGGAGTTGATGATGATACCATCCTGGTTGAGGTAGTTGGCCGATAAAAAGTAGTGATAATTGTCTTTACCTCCGCTGGCACTCATGGTGATATTCTGCATAGGGGCTACGCGGGATACTTCCCGCTGCCAGTCGGTGCCACGACCCAGGGAATCCGGATTGCTGTATAATACCGGACCACCATAGTCGAGCGAACTTTCATTGGCCAGCTTAGCATAATCAGCGGCGCCCATCATATCAATATATTTAGGTACCTGCTGCCAGCCATTATATACATTCACATTGATTTTATCTTCTCCTGTCTTGCCGGTTTGGGTGGTAATGATGATCACACCATTAGCGCCCCTGGCGCCATAGATGGCGGTAGCAGAAGCATCTTTCAGTATCTGAATAGATTCAATATCCTCCGGATTAATCAGGTTCAGATCTCCTGCGCCAATCAATCCATCTATTACATATAGCGGTTCATTGTCTGCATTCACAGAGTTACCTCCGCGAATACGTATAGACGTGCCCGTACCTGGCGCACCACTGATGGACGTAATCTGTACACCGGCGGCTTTACCTTGCAACATCTGGTCTACACGTGTCACCGGCACATTTTTAAATACATCACTTTTAACGGTAGTTACCGCGCCGGTGAGATCTTTTTTGCGGGTGGTACCATAGCCTACTATCACCACATCTTCGAGGTTGGACACGGCTGCTTCCAGTGTTATCTTCAGGGGGCTGCCGGGCGTGGGCTGTATACTGTAGGACTGGTAGCCAATCATACTGCAATCCAGTGTTTCGCCTTCATTTACCCGTAACGAAAAGTGGCCCTGTGCATCGGTGGTAGTACCGCGACTGGTTTTCTTAACCCCTACAGTAGCTCCCGGCATCGGATGCCCGTCTTTATCCACTACCGTACCTTTTACAATGAAAGTATCTGTTACAGCGGCATTTACGGTGGGCGCAGGCGCGATATCGGCGTTGTTAAGCGTCGCTTTTGGGAGCGACTTTACTTTGAGGATAATAAATTTATCATCTACCAGTTCAAAACTAATCTGATCTGCCGGTAGCAGGCTGCTGAGTACCTGTTTCAGGGTAGACTCCCGGAAGGTGGCCGTTACGGGTTTACTTTTTCCCAGTACCTGGTCATTGTACACGAAACGTACACCGGCTTTTTTACCCAGTTGTTGCAGCACGGCCGACAAAGGTTGTTCCTTAAAGGTGGCGCTGACTTTTTTCTCCAATGCACTCTGGGCAGCCAGTGGCGAAGCCCAGCAAAGGGTAGCCGTAATGGTGATCAATAGTAGTTGCAGCAGGCTAACGCGCATAATAGTTTTGATTGATGATGCTAATCCGGAAGAAGGATAATCCGGCTTTTCACTGTCCTGAAATACCTTGCCCGGAAAGGAACAGACATGACATTCCCTTTTACATTTTTTCATGTAACTTTGGTTGAGTTTAAATAATAAATTGCTGTTTGTTGTTTGGACTTATTATACAGGGATGTTCGCGCATCCCTGTTTTTATTTGTATTTATTTACATCCGCTTCCTGTAATCATGATGGTACCGTCGTTAATTTGATACTCCGCATTGATGGCCATGGTAAGGAGTTTTAGAGAATTAGATAATGATTGATCAGTAATATCTGCTGTAATACGGCAGGCTTCAAATGATTGATAGTTGCCGGTAAATTTCACGTCAAATTTATGTTCGACCCGTTTGATGATATCCGGGAATGCTGTGCGGTTAAAGTTCATGTCGTATTCCGTACCATTCACTGACTGCGCTCTCTCTGTGCTGCTGGCCTTATTCACGGATGACTGGTGGCTGTTACTAATGAACTCATAGTCCGGGGTAATAAGCAATGGAGCTGTATTGTCTTTACTGTTTTTCTTTACTACCTGTACCTTGCCTGTTAATACCAGCAGGGAGAAGGAGTTGCGGGGTGTTTGTTCCTTTATATTGAAGCTGGTGCCCAATACCCTTGTCGTGTACTGGCCACTTTCCACGATAAAAGGATGCGCCGCATCTTTCTTTATCTCAAATAATCCTTCTCCTTTTAGTTCTACCTGCCGGTCTTTTTTTCCAAAGCTGGCGTGGTAGGAGAGGGAGCTGTTCCCTTTCAGCCACACAATACTGCTGTCGGGCAGAATCATTTTTTTAATACCGCCATCTGCCGAAACGATCACCATATTGCCTTGTTGCCATTTATGGATGCCTGCCCATCCTGCGGCGATGAGTAGTAATACGGCCGCTGCCTGCATCAGTCGTTTACGCAGGTGGCCTTTAACCGGCTGTAAGCGGGGCGATAGCTTATGTTGCAACGCAGCAAACAATCGTTCTTCCATGTCACTTTCATGTGCATCTGCCGAATCCCAGGTAATTTCTGCGGGCGTTTGCTGCGCATACCATTCCAACAAAACGTTTCTTTCTGCTGCGGTGATCGTTCCTTCTATCCATTTGTCGGCCAGTTGCCTGATGTTGTCCGGTATTTGTGGCTGCATATCAATGCCCTTTGTTATATAGTGGGTGAAAAAATGTGCTTACCCTTAGTGGTGAAGAAAAAATATTTTTCAGAGAGAATAAAACAGGCAGCGGAAGTGACTGACGGCCCCTCTTAATATGCGCAATGCCTTGCTCATGTGTGATTCTACTGTTTTGTGAGATATCTGCAGGGTGTGTGCAATTTGTTTTTCGGTCAGGCCCTGTTCCCTGCTTAACCGGAATACGAGCTGACATTTTTCAGGAAGCGTACCAACCACGCTTTCTATAGCTGCTTTCAGCGCTTCGCCCTCCAGCCATTGTTCGGTAGAATGATCGGAAACAATACAATCGGCGGCATCTTCCGTTACCGGCAGCCGTTTATTGGCAGCTATCCGCTCAAATATTTTATAACGGGTAACGGCAGAGATATAAGTATGGAAGCTGTATTTGATTTGCAAAGATTGGCGGCGGTGCCAGATATTCACAAACACGTCCTGTACCAATTCTTCCGCATCTGCATGGGATTGCAGTTGCGTATAAGCTTTGGCAAGCAGTTTTTTCCAGTATCTTTTGTAGAGTTGGCGAAATGCCACTTCATTGTTCTGCATCAACAGTTGTAGCAGCTCTTCATCCGTGTATTGCTCCATTGCCACCGGAATTACAGTTGATAAGGTGATACGTACGTGCAACCAAATAAACTCCTTTTTTTTCAATTAGCAAATTACCCCCGGCTAAAAGTAGCAGTCAAACGGAAGGTAGGAGAAAATACCAGAGAAATGAGATAAAATACTACTAGCGATACCCCCTGAAAAAAATATTTCCTCCGGGTAAGGGTAACCAGGAAATTATACCCACTATATAATGGGAGGCTTTATGGCTTTCCAACTATGAAAACGAATGAACCACGATAGCTGATGATCCCGAAACAGTGCAATGAAAGAAGATTCAACCAAAAAGAAACCCAAAACGTGTAACCGTTAAGGTTACCTCATAAGATATACTGCCGGCCGATCGGGCGCAGTACTGTTTTCTCTGATCACTAAATACATATTTGTATGCAACTGAATTTTAAAAACAGCCGTGTACCCCTGTGGGGCACCATCGGATTGCTGTTGCTGGCGGGCAGCTCCCGGTCACAAACCATGACGCGGCAGGACAAAATCTTTATTCAGAAAGGTATTCAGTACCAAAGCTGGATCCGGGTAGATGGCGCCCCTGAAGACCATCCCGTTCCGGCGCTGACAACGATTAATATCGGCAGAACCGGCCGTTATGTAAAGATCCAGCTACCGGCTACCGATCCGCTGAGTCTTGCGGAAGTACAGGTGTTCAGCGGCGGTGTAAATGTTGCCGTAAGTAAATCCACGCAGCAATCATCCGATATCAATCCCGGGAGCGGGTTGAGCAGCAAGGCGGTAGATGGCAATACCAACGGTAACTATGCTGCCGGCTCGGTGACACATACGCTTGCAGGCAGCGTTGCCATAGAACCCTGGTGGCAGGTAGACCTGGGCAGTATTGTTACCATCGACTCTGTTCGTATCTGGAACCGGACCGACTGCTGCGATCAGCGCTTGAAAGGGTTTTATTTGTTTGTGTCCAATGCTGCCTTTTCCAACAACTCCCTGGTCAGCACCTTTGCGCAAAGCGGCGTTAGCTGGTATATGCAGCCGGGAGCGGATCATTTTCCCAGTGGCAATGAATTGGCAAACAGTCATTTTGCGCCTACTTACTACGAACTACCTATGTACAATTATACCATCCACCAGCAAAATCCTACCGCACAGTGGGGATTAGTGAAAGGACCTTATGGTACACAGGTAAGCCGTGGCCCTACTGCCTTTGAACAGTCGAATGGATTTCTGAATAGCCTGCAGGCGGCAGACAGTAACTTGTTGTCCAGCATTTGTTTTGGCGATGAAGAAGGCTACAGCACAACGGTACAAAACTATATGCGTGACTGGTTCACCGTATCCAGGAATAAATACCCCAATGTACTGGTACATAATAATCAATATATCGGTCAATGGTCGGAGGCCAATCTCCGGACCTATCTGCAAACAGCCAGACCTGATTTGCTGACGTATGACTACTACTATTTTTATGTAAACAGAAATCCTGCGGCTGGAGGCTCCCAGGCCGCGATCCTGCAGGACATGTATACCTACCGCAAACTGGCGCTGGAAGGTTATGATGGCAGCGGTACTTCGCCTATTGCTTTCGGGGCCTATTTGCAGGGGTATAAGGGCAGCAGAAATGGTGGTTCCTATAACTACTATCCATCTGAATCAGAATTTAATATCGGCGTGTATGCGTTCCTGATCATGGGCGCCAAATGGCTGAACAGCTTCCGCTACATTGGCGGTAATGATACCTTCTTCTGGACAGATCAGAATGGTACACCTACGGCCCAATACTGGCAAAATGCAAGACTGGGCGATGAAGTGGGGCACCTGTCTCCGCATTTATCGCGTTTGCGTACCCGCGATGTACGCTTCATCGCCGGGCAACATCTATCCGGCAGCACCGCGGTGAATAATACCGCTCCTGCCAGCATTGCTGCCTGGGATTCTACAGCAGGACCATATATTACCAGCATTGCGGCCACTAACCTGGTAAGCGCTACCAACAATGGTTTAAGAGGAGATGTAGCCATCGGATACTTTAAGCCGGTACCGGGCATCGATAATACCAGTGGTATTGCCATGGCGCCTGTGACCAGTACCAGTGCTGCCTATTTCATGATCCTGAATGGTCTGACGGTTTCCAACGGCTGTTGCAATGCCCCCGGCACCACAGGGATCTTAACGGATACTATCCAGGGCAAAGCAAATCTGGCTAAGCAGAAAATCACACTGAGTATTAATTTCGGTACTTATCCTGTAGATACTTTATACCGGGTAAGAAGGAAAGATGGTGTGGTAGAAAAGGTGAACCTGACACTGGTCAGTGGCAAAAAATATCAACTGAATGATACACTGGATGGCGGTTTGGCCGACCTGTTTTATTGGAAAAATGCGGGCACTGTAGTGGTTCCTGCCAGCAACCTGGCCCTGAATAAGCCGGCTACGCAATCGAGCGATCATAGTAGTACCACCGGTCTTGCGCCACTGGCAGTAGATGGTAATACCAACGGTGATTATTTCAGCAGCTCTGTTACCTCTACTGCGGATGCGTTAACCAATCAACCCTGGTGGCAGGTGGATCTGGGCGCTTCCGCCAACATCCAGACTATCAGCATCTATAATCGAACGGACTGTTGTGGTAGTCGTCTTGCTAATTATCATATTTTTATTTCCGATGTTCCTTTTACCTCTTCCACGGTGAGCGGCACACAGGCACAGGCTGGCGTGCAGGATTACTTTCAAACAGCTACTGCGGGCAGTCCATCGGTGATTGCTATCAACAATACGGGCCGGTATGTGCGGGTACAACTGCAGAGCACCAACGTAGTGTTGAGTCTGGCGGAAGTGCAGGTAATGGGTAATTTTAATATAGCACCATTGCAGCAGTCTGCGGTGGCTGTTGTACATCCGGAGGGATTGACCACATTGAAAGGCAGTGAAGAGCTGTCGTGCAGCGTATATCCGAATCCGTTATCCGGAGAAGAAATTACCGTTTCGCTGATAGCGCCAGTAACGGAGATGACTACACTGAAAGTATATGACTTGAAAGGGCAGTTGGTGCTGACAAGGCCCGGTATCTCTTTACGTAAAGGCAATAATAGTATCCGTGTGCAGGTAGGAAGTCTTACGCCGGGCATTTACCTTTTACGTATGGGCGTACAACAAAAGGAAATGGTGAAGAAGCTGGTGGTGATGAGCCGAAAGGATTAACTAAATAAAAAAGCAGGACTGACCGTCCTGCTTTTTTATTATGCGCCTATTGGTAATATAGAGTTCTTAATTTCAATTACACAGGTGTCTGTCCACCGGTCATGCCAGGGGTTGCAGGTTCCCGTTCCCAGTCCGCTCATCGGATTAAAAGGAACGGCACGGATAATTCCCCTGTAGAAAGCTTTGAGCGGAGTAATGGCGGTGCCGTCCATATTTACTGCCCGGGTACCCGTGATCAGTTTACCGAGTGTTCTGCCGCGGAAGATGGCTTCTACTATGCCCATATAGATCCCGAAAAATACTAATGCCAAGACTCTCTCCAGGAGTTCATTATCCAGTGAGGATAGCATAGCGTCTGACGTGTCAGGAGATACCATGGCAAGAAAGAAAAAGAAAAGGAATATGACGGCATAAAAACTTAATAAATCGATGACGTAGTTGCCCAGGCGTTTTCCTGAACTGGCGTTACTCAGATGTATTTCATCCTCAAAAATGGATGTTTCTGTTGTTTGTTGTTCCATGAGTACAAGGTATAGGTGTGCGCAAAGGTATAAAAAATAGCGAATTGGGATCAAGTTGAAAACCTGGGAGGTAGCCATAAATTATTAACTGGAAAAGTATATTTCCATTACGTTGATACTGTCTATGCTATGCTTAGCACCCGCTATATACCTATAGTAGGATTGCAGTAGAGGTGGACTTGATGCGGGGATGAGTTCCGGATGTGTAACCGGGATGAAATTGCATCAGCAAATGTGTATGGGCATTTAGAGGATATTGAAAAAAGGATATTCTCCCCGTTTTCAACCTGATCTCCAATTGTACAAATAGCAGTATACTTGTCATGTTGTGGCATGACTTACACCAGGGGGCAAATAACAACCGTATTGGGAAACGAAAGTTTATGGGATATCCTACTTATAAACGGTTTTTCCCGGTATCCCTGAGACAGGGTACCGGTAACCGTGTTGCAGCTGTAGTTATTTTAAAGTTTGACTGATGTACTCCTGGAATTTACAGATCATTCAATCCTTTTCCATCGAGGATTTGCGGGATATATTTTTCTACTCTAGACTCCCTGGTTTTGGGTAGTTTGGCGGAAGTAAAATAAAGATTGTAGGCTCTCTGCCGTCCTGGTGTCAGCGCTTCAAACGCGGCTTTCAGGGCAGGCATTTTATTTAATTTCTTTTGAAATTCTTCCGCCACTTTAAATTCTCCGGTTGTTTTGAGCTTCACTTTCAAACCGGCTTTTTCCACTTCAATGGCTTCAAAAATGTAGGCCTTCAGGATAGATTTCAGCTGCGTTACTTCCTTCATGCTGGTGAACCGGACCTGGCGTCCTGCCTGTACATTTTCGCTTTGCCGGATGAGGATATCATTGGGATCACTTAACAGCGCACCCTTGAAAAATAACACCGCACAGTAGTCTTTAAACACATGTATTAATGCGACGTTACCATCCTGGTAAGTATAACAGGGACTGCCCCATTTCAATTCTTCGGTCAGCATACAATCAAGAAGGATGATTCTCAATTTCTTGATTTCTTCCTGCCATTTATTGTCGTTCTCAAAATAAAAATCAACTTTCGGATTCATGCTGCTTATTTATTGATGTTAACCAAAACGAGTCTTCTGTCTGCGGGTCTGAAATACCAGGATATCGCGGTTAGTGCCAGTAATAGTAAACAAGGTCCAATTTCCTTCGTGGTACCTGCTGCGATATGGGAAAATGCAGCTCCGGACATGGCAAAGAAAAAGCCTGCATATGCCCATTCCTTTAATAAGGCAAATTTAGGAATAAGTATTGCTACAACCCCAAGCATTTTCCAGGTACCCAGTATCGGCAGCAGGTAGTCAGGATAGCCCAGGTGAGCCGTGAAATCTGCTTCGCCTTTCACTTTCATCAGCTGCACTATGCCGGTTGATACCATGCCCAGTGACAGCCAGAGCGTGGCTATCCAATAGATGATTTTATTTCTCTTTGACATGATGTGTTATTTTAGTTTGTTAACAATTTCCTGTAAACGGTTATGGGCCATATTCATGCCTTTAGACATACCAATCTGCAAATACTGATCTCTTTGTGCTACAGATCTGTATACGATATGCATGCTGAGTTTGCTGGTATCGTCTGAGAGTGCTTCAAATTCCAGGAATTCGAGCTGAATGCCAAATCCCGTATTCTCCATTTCAAAGGTCCGGGTGATTTTCTGGTCCGGAACAAACTCGTGGATGGTGCCATTGAATCCGTGTTTGTTGCCCTTAGGATCGGTTGTTTCAAATTGATAGCCGCCCTGCTTTTGGTTATCGAGTTTCAGCACTTTGGTACTCATCCATTGCTCCACAATTTCGGGATCTACGTAGGCCCGGAACAATAACTCCAATGGGAGGTCGAATTCCCTGGTGATTGTCAATTCCTGTTTGCCATCTTCGGCATGTACTTTTGTTTTAGGCTCCATAGTTATTCCGGTTTTTTGGTTTTATATTTTTTCATGATGGATTCTAATTTATTAAAACGTTCATCCCACATTTGGCGGAATGGCTCAATAAAATCTGCTATGGCTTTCATTTTTTTTGCATTGATATAATAGTGGATTTCCCTGCCTGTCTGTTTTTGTTCCAGCAATTCGCACTCGGTGAGTATTTGCAGGTGTTTTGAAACGGTAGGTCTTGCTGTATCAAAATTGGCAGCAATGGCGCCTGCTGTCATGCCCTGAGTGGCTACCAACAGTAGTATTGCCCTTCTTGTAGGGTCTGCTATGGCTTGAAATACATCTCTACGCAAATTCATTATGTAGCTATTTGACTACAAATATAAGTGTAGTTATTTAACTACGCAAATTTTTTTGAGAAAGTTTTCCTGGTTATTAAATGTTGTAACACATTATAGCGCTATGGAATAAAATTGATGTCCCCTGAACTCTGCATGCCCCGTTGATCCGTGACCGATAGGAACCATATCAACGTTCCGGCAGGTGGCAGGGGTGCCTTGAGGTACCGGCCCTGTATATCGGCTTTCGCCGTTTGCCATACCTTATCCTTTAAGAGTGTAGTCGTATCCGTGGTATAATGAATGAATGCCCCGGTAAGAGGTGTAGCCGATTGCACACGGGCGCTGATCCCTGTTTTGGTAGTGACGCTTTTTTTGATCAGTGCCAACGGAGGGGTATGATTGAGGTAGCTGTTGATGAAGCAGAAAATTTCTTCATTGTCCCAGCCTGCATGGTGACTATGTTTCAATCCCACTTTAACAGACAGGTTCCTGTTTTTTACCTGTTCATATGTTTTTTTATAACTGTCCAGGTAGAAATGTCCATCATTGGTTCCGTTCACAAATAGCACGGGCATAACGGCCTTGCTGATATACTGTGAAGGATCATATTGTTGTACCCAGGTTTGCCGGTCTGCCGCGGGGAGCAGATCCAGTTCCTTGCGCATGGAGCTGTTTTCAAACAGGTATCCGCAGCCATATACCGGCACCACCACCTGGTAACGGTTATCCACGCCTGCCAGCAGGGAAGAAATGATACCGCCCCAGCTGATACCGGTGAGGGCTATACGATTACTATCTACCTCCGGCTTGCTGCGTAACAGGTTATGTGCCAGGATCACATCTGCCACGGCCTGGTACATCCATTGCCCGGAAAGGGCAGGGGTGATGGTGAAATAAGGTGTTTTATTGTCGGGCTCCACAAAGCCATGTTCCAGGTGTACTTTACCCGGACCATTACCCCGCAGGTCCATGGCAATGGCGGCATAGCCTTTCTTCGCCCACATAATGGCCCATTCTTTAAATGCTGCGCCGCCCCCGCCATGCACCAGCACTACCCCCGGCAGATCATGATCCAGCCTTTTATTGCCGGTAACGGTTCCGGGAGTGGCGTAGTAAGCAAATACCTGCTGGGTGCTGTCATGATAAGGAAGCCCCTTATAAAGAATACCTATGGCGGAATCACTGCTGATCACTTCATAAGCGGGTGTTTGATAAATAGCAGGTACATCCCAGCGGGTATGACGGAGCTGACTTTTACCCGGCAGAGAGATAACAGCCAGGAGGAAAAACAGGATAATATGTTTGTGCATAGGAGCGTGGATGATATCTCTAATATAGCGCAAACAGGGATGAAAATGAATCCCGCTGAATTTAGTACCGGTATTGGTGAAAATGTTGTTACAGCATCTTTCTCATCCACAGGGCAAGCTGCGGATCGCTGCCCCGCATCATCACAGAGCTGTCTGCTATTTCAAAATGATGTTGCCGGTAAAAGGTAATGGCCCGGGCGTTCTTTTCCCATACGTTCAGCCACAGCTGATCATAACCATGATCGGTGGCGTAGCGGATGCAGTAGTCCATTAGCATCGCGCCAATCTTTTTTCCCTGTTGTTGTGTAAGGAGGTACAATCTTTCCAGTTCAATGTAATTTTCCACCTCTTGCCGCTCCGGCCTGCCCTGCATATTCATTTTGGCATAACCTGCCCATTCACCTTCGCAGGTGGCAATCACGAAGACGGTATGCGGCTGCCGCCATTCCAGGAGGAACTGATCGGGGTGAAATGCTTTGCGGATATAGGCTGTCAGATCGTCTTCCGGCATTTGCCCGGTAAATGCTTCCCAGAAAGCCTGTCCGGCCATTTGGGATAATGCAGGCATGTCTTCATAGCATGCTTCCCGCAGGGTAATTTTTCCATCAGTCGTTGTATTCATCTCTCGAAAAGTGATTAGAACAACAAAGCTGAGGTATCCTGGGGGATGACACCCGGAAAATCGGGATTAAAACTTGTAAAATCGGGAGCATTATAATTGCTTAGGGCTCACCCCATACTTTTTTTTGAATGCCTTGCTGAAGTAAGCAGGGGAGGCGTACCCGGTTTCATAGGCTACTTCGCTGACATTTTTAGTACTACTCCGTAGCAATTCCCTGGCCCGTTCCAGCCGGTAATGAATGAGGAAGTCTATCACGGAAGTATTAAACAGCGCTTTAAAGCCGGTCTTCAGTTTAAATTCGTTGAGGCCGGCGAGTCTGGCTAAACCAGAAAACTGAACCGGATCTGCATAATGCCGGGTGAGGTAGTCTTTGATGAAGTAAAGTTTCTCTTTGTCTGCCGCACTCTTTACAACCGTATTTTTTTCGGGAGATATTCCCGCGCTGGCATCTGCAAATAATAAAAATAATTCCACTGCTTTTGAGCGCAGGTAGATCTTTTTCATGTTGGAATGAAAGCGGCAGTGGAGGATGTCGTCAATACATTTTTCCATGGCATCATTCATGGACAGCCACTGGTTGGAAAACAGTGCAGGTTGACTGTTAGCCGCCTTGCCGGCAAATTGATCCATGGTGATGCGCCCTTCTGCAATGAGGTCCTGGAAACAGTTTTGGGTAATTTGCAGGGAGAAGATTTCCGAGTGATCGTCTATATGCGACATACTGCTATCCAGTTCTGCTGCATATAACATATTGTATTGTCCCCGTTCTATGGAAAAGCTTTTTGATAACTGCCGGTAGTTGATCCGGGTACGGCCTTTCCGGTTGAAATAGATCTTTACGGCGTCAATATCATTTTTGATACCATAGGTCGTGGCCTGTTGCTGCCCCAGCACTGCATATGCGAGCCGGAAGCCTTCAAAGCACCAGTTTTGAAAGGTCATATCGGCATGCTCCATACCTATGTTGTCAATGCTTTCCACCAGGTCAGTTGAATTGAGATCTGTACCGGAAATAGCGTTCCGGTAAAAGGCGGTTGGTTGTTGCGGATTATTGAAGAGCAGCGGCATGTGGTGCAATTAAGGAATAAATTTACAATAATTTCCGGGGTCTGTTTTTCAGTAGCTTTACGATGGTATCCATCTCCCTGAAAATAATTTATGTATGTTACAAAACAGAGTAGATCCATTTGGGAATATTATCCGCAGCAGCGCCCGTGGCACCTGGATGGGCAACCGCGGCATCCTGCATGATGAGCAACAGCATATTCAGCGGTCCTTTAAGTTGAAGGCCTGGATCACCTGTGTGCTGCAGTTCAAAAACCGGAAAAGAACGGTGATGGCGCCACATCGCTATACGGAGCTGTTTTTCCGCGATGAAGCTACCGCCTTTGCTGCTGGTCACCGACCCTGTTTTGAATGCCGCAGAGCCGATTATAATCGTTTTAAAACCTATTGGCTGAAAGGTAATGCGGAATATGGCTTCGAAGCAGGTGTATCTATTCAGCAAATAGATAACATATTACACGGGGAAAGAATAGACCGGCAAGGAGTAAAAGTGACGTATAGGGCTTCCATTCATGATTTGCCGGATGGCTGCTTTATCGTATACCACGACCAGCCGTACGTGGTTTTTAAGCAGGCGTTGTTTTTATGGTCTCCCGAAGGGTATATAAAAAAAGAAATGTTCCCGGAAGAGGAAATGGTGCAGGTACTCACGCCTACATCTGTTGTGCGCGCATTCCTTGCGGGTTATGTGCCGGAGGTGTTATTGCCTGAGAAATTTATACAAGCGGAGTAAATAGAAAACAACTACGAATACAAGTACCATGTCTATCACCATGGCCAACCATTGGAAGGTAATATGGTCATCCATCTGCTGTGTAGCAGCACTCATTCCAACGCTATGCCGGTAAAAAGTAAAGGGAAAGCCCATGGTGGTAGCGCCATCATAAGCCAGGCCCCCATGATAGGAAATGCCGGTGACGATGCAACATAAAATGACGGAAAGTATCAGCCAGGCAGTGGTGGATTTCATTCGCTGTATTTTTTTAGGGATCTGATGATCTTGTCAACAGTGGCTGTTTTTTCCGCCGTGTTGTTCCCTTTGGTGGTAAATGCCAGTGAATATGTTTTTCCATCCAGGTGAAAAACGGTAAATATGCCTGAATAGTGGTAATCATCTTTTGAGCCTTCATAAGTAGCTCTTAGTGCCTGCAGATTGCCTATTCTGAGCGCTTCCGGACCTGTTAATAATTTAAAGGCGACACTTCGCTCTGCTGAAACCTCCTGGATACTTTCTATCGTTTTTTCCAACACCATTTTTAAATCAGCGTTGACATTTAGCCGCAAAATGACCAGGTAGTTGCCGGTGGCCTTTGGGTTTTGGTCATCAATTTTGATCGTCCGCTGGCCTATTGCCGTATCGGTTGCATCTTTGATAACCTTCCAGTACGGTGGCAGGTTCATCGTCAGGCTATCAGATGTATAAGGATGATCTCCCCTTGGGGTTTCTGTACAGGCGATGAATAAAAAGAACAGGCAGAAAATCAGTTTGCTGGGCGTCATTTTAATGGAATTAAACAAAATACAGGTACAACAATATATAGCAGCTGACTGTTACCTTTGATACAAATGCTACAGCGATCAAGTTAAACAGAAAACAGTTACTATGAAAAAGATACTGATTTTTTTACTATTCCTGCCTTTTTTCAGTGCTGCCCAGAGCGGAAAATTACTGAATGGTTATATCTACGGTATGGTTAATGACGGGTCTATTGGTGGTGGTATTATCGGTAATGTGTCGTTGTTGCACAACACCATTGCAGTAGGACCAGGAGTAGAAGTAACCTCCTATAATGATCATGTAATGATTCCCGTATTTGCGGACCTTAAAATCAAGCATCAGTTCCTCCATATCGAACCCTATATTACCGGTCAGTTTGGCCGCAATGCTTATAATGTAAGTCGCACTGAAAATATTAACGCCGCTGCCGGCGGACAACAAGCCATTACGTTTAATGAATCCGGAAAATACTTTTATGGAGTGGGCGCCGGCCTTGCATGGCATTTTCCCAAAATAGGCATTTTTGCATCCTATATCTATCGTGGCTATCAATACCGTTATCCCGACCGGATTGAATTGGATGGGCAGGTTAATTTCGGTGATAAATCAGTGAACGCAAGTGTGATTGCTGCTGGTATTGTATTTTGAAGAATTATCTTATTATAGATAGAGACTTTACCCGATAAATTATGCACGCGTTTAAAATAAGTGCATCGCTGTATCAATTATCTGTAGGGCATTTACAACGGAGTTGCAATCTTTTTTAACGAACGCGTTGCCTATTTTTTTACCTTTATGCTATTGGATAATTAGCATGAGACTGATTTCTTATATATTGACCCTCCTGGTTTTGGTGCTGAGCTGTATTCCCTGCAGCGACAAGGCAACAACGAGGGTGGCTGCTATCCAATATACGGCACCTGCGGGAGCGCAACACGCACCTATAGATGCATGTTCACCCTTTTGTATTTGTGCGTGCTGTGCTACTAATCCGGTGCTGTCTGAGCACATTGTTTATTCGCTCTACCACCCGGATCTTTCTGTTACACATCCTGTATTCTGTTGCTCGTTTGTGCAGGAACTCCCTTTTGCTGTATGGCAACCTCCTCAATTGGCTTAGTGTAGTATAGTCGTCATCGTTATAACGTCCTTATCTCCTTACGTGATAAAAGGACACCCCATTTTTCCTGTCTAAAAAAAGTATTATGATGAAGTCAACAGCAGCAGAACAGCAGATGGATAAAGAGATCGTACCAGCCACCAACGCTTCCCAGAACGGTCATCAGCATGATGAGGATCATGATCATAACCATGAGCATGGCGGTGTATTGGGAAAGAATACGGAACTCTTTTTCAGTATCATCTGTGGCGTATTACTGGGACTGGGATTTGCTATCAGCTTTATTCATTCACTGCCGGCATGGCTTAGTTTATCTTTCTATATAGGCGCCTACTTTTTTGGTGGATTTTATACCACGAAAGAGGCCGTTGAATCTATTGCCAAAGGGAAATTTGAAATAGATTTCCTGATGCTGGTAGCGGCCATAGGCGCCGCCATTCTGGGCGACTGGGAGGAAGGGGCTTTATTGCTTTTCCTGTTCAGCATGGGCCATGCACTGGAACATTATGCCATGAATAAAGCGCGCAAATCGATTGCTGCGCTGGCAGAACTGGCGCCTAAAACAGCCATTGTAAGACGTAATAATGAAGAGAAAGAAATTACTATAGAGGAACTGCTGGCCAATGATATTATCATTGTAAAACCCAACAGTAAAATATCTGCCGATGGTATTGTTATAAAAGGCAGCAGTAGTGTGAATCAGGCGCCGATTACCGGGGAAAGTATTCCGGTAGATAAAACACCGGTGGCAGATCCGCAGCAGGCCGATAAAAATGTGAGCGCCGAACATAAAGTTTTTGCCGGCACCATCAACGGTAGCCAGGTGCTGGAAATAAAAGTCACCAGCGTGGCTGCGGATTCAACATTGGCCAGATTAATCAAGCTGGTGAATGAAACAGAAGCACAGAAATCTCCCACACAATTATTTACCGATAAATTTGAAAGATATTTTGTGCCGATAGTATTGATACTGGTGGTATCGTTATTGTTCGCCTTCCTGGTGATTGATGAAACATTCAGTCAGAGTTTTTATCGCGCTATCTCCGTACTGGTGGCTGCCAGTCCTTGTGCACTGGCTATTTCCACACCCAGCGCGGTGTTAAGCGGTATTGCGCGCGCCGCCAGGAGCGGGGTGTTAATCAAAGGTGGTGGACCACTGGAAGAACTGGGCAGTTTAACGGCCCTGGCATTTGATAAAACAGGTACGCTGACCGAAGGTAAGCCACAGTTAACCGCTGTAGTAACATTAAACGGCGCTACAGAAGAAGAAGTATTACAGGTAGTCATCGCCGTAGAGAAGTTAAGTGATCATCCGCTGGCTGCCGCCATTGTGAAAGGCGGGCAGGAAAAACTGAAACGGGAAGTAGCCGCTGCGGATGGGCTGATGGCCGTTTCCGGTCGTGGTGTAAAGGCAACCTATCAGGGCAAACAAATTGTGATCGGTAACCCGGGATTATTTGACCAGGAGGGCAAAAAATTACCGGCAGATGTGATCAGCCAGATTGATCAGCTGGAGAAGGAAGGCAACACCACTATGATTGTTCAGCAGAATGAACAGGTCATAGGACTGATTGCCCTGATGGATGTACCCCGTAAAGAAGCAGCAGCTACGCTGGCGCAGCTGAAAGAAATAGGGATCAAAAAAATAGTGATGCTCACCGGCGACAACCAGCAGGTAGCTACCGCCGTGGCTAATAAAATTGGTATCGCCGATGCCTGGGGTAGTTTGTTGCCGGAGCAAAAAGTGAAGGCCATCGAGGATTTAAGTCAACAGGAAGGAAAAGTAGCGATGATCGGTGATGGTGTAAATGATGCGCCGGCGATGGCGAAAAGCGCCGTGGGTATTGCGATGGGCGCCGCAGGATCTGCGGTAGCATTGGAAACTGCGGACATCGCACTGATGGCGGATAAGCTGGATAATCTGCCTTTTGCCATTGCTTTGAGCAGAAAATCGAAAGGTATTATCCGTCAGAATTTGTGGATGAGTTTAGGTATGGTGGCGGTGTTGATTCCGCTGACGATCATAGGTGTGGCTTCCATAGGAGTAGCCGTGATTGCACATGAAGGATCTACGTTGCTGGTGGTGTTTAATGGATTACGACTACTGGCATTTCAAATGAAGAAGTAATAAATCAGAAACGGGAAACGCCACAGATAAATATCTCTGGCGTTTCCCGCTTTATTATTGCAGGAAGGGGATGGTCATCATTTTATAATTCAGCGCGGCAGTGGTTCCCGCAGTTACATCGATGGTGACGCCGGTAATTTTGCCGGCCATTTCTGAAGCCAGGAATACGGCGGTATTCGCGATATCAGCCATGAGTGGAAGTGCTTTGAGCATGGTATCATCTTTCAGCTTTTCTAAAAAAGCAGGTACTTCCGGAGCGCCGGAGTTGATGGCATCGAGGAAAGGGTGAGAGTCTGGGGAACCGGCAGACCGGATATTTACTACCCTTACACCATTGGGCCCCAGCTCAGATGCCAGCCYTTTTACAAAGCTTTCTATGGCGCAACAGGCAGGTCCAAAACCACCTACCAGCGGATAGCCGATGCCTCCCGGGGTAGCCGTTAGCGTTAAGATGGTACCGGATCGTTGTTTACTCATTTGTTTGCCGGCAGCGGTAGCGGTGATGAAGTGTGTGCGCATCGCTGTTTTTACAGGATGCACAAAATCGTCCGGGTCCATATTCAGCAGGGGGATATTCTGTTTGGCTTCTATGCCGATCAGGTTAAAGGAAATATCCACAGCGCCGGTTTTAGACACCACCATGTCCAGGTGGGCATTAACCGCCTGCTGATCCAGCGCGTCTACTACGGCCACTTCTGCCAGGCCGCCGGCGGCAATGATCTCGTCTGCTACTTTTTGCACCGGCGCCAGGCGATGTCCGGTCAGGAATACGTGGGCACCCGCCCGGGCAAAGGCACGGGCTACTGCGCCGCCAAGGGAATCGCTTACACCATATACGATGGCGGTTTTGTGTTGTAGGAGGATCATCCGGATTTTATTTTGTTACCACAAACGTAACACAAAATGGATGCTTGTATGGTGTGTGAAAAGGACAATAACAGCGGTGTATTGCGCCAATTTTCTCCATAGGAGAACAACTATTCTCCTTCTTCTTCCAGCGCGCGGGCAATATTCTCATCCGGCACCAACCAGATAATAGCTACCAGCAGGATTAAGGCGCCTGAAACAGGGGTGCTGATATAAGCCATGGGAATAGCCAGTATATATAATCCTACTGACATCATTCCTTTCCTGCGCTGCCGGTTCAATACAGTTGCCATCACGGCTTCATGAGGATTGGATTTCATAATGGCCTGTTGCAGGATCGTAAAGGAAGCCCCGCAGAGCATGAGGAGTACTGCATACAGGACAAGCGTATGTGGCGCAAAATGATTTTCTCCCATCCATGCCGTGGCAAAAGGAATGAGTGAGAGGCAGAACAGTAGAAACATATTGGCCCAGATAATACCGGGTGTTACTTTTCTAACGGTGTGACAGAGGTGGTGATGGTTACCCCAGTAAATACCGACATATATAAAGCTCATGATATAACTGAGTACAACGGGATATAATGGTAGTAAATCTTTCCACTCCCCACCATGTGGTGTTTTAATTTCCAGCACCATAATGGTGATAATAATAGCGAGTACACCATCGCTAAAAGCTTCCAGCCGACTTTTGTTCATATAGGGTGATTAATTCCGGATTAAATATCAGGCTTAAATAAACGACATTGCATTCAAAATAGGAAATATCCGTCAGTTAGTAATTGGTAAATGACCATGAAATTTAAAAAAACCTAAAAGCACTTCTGCCACTTTTAACGGTTGTTCACTGTTGTCGGCCGCAATATGGCCGAGTCCTTTCAGATAAATACGCCTGGCCCCGGGTATGATTTGTTGTAAACTGTCAAGCGCTTTCTCTAAATAATTTATGCTTTTTGTGCCTCCCAACAACAGTATGCTTGCTTGTATATCTTTGATCTCCGGCAACAGCCGTGCGGAGTCGTTAATAACAATGCGGTCCTGACTAAAGTTCGCCACCAGTACCTGCAACGGAATTTCGTCTTCAGCAGGTTTTTTTTGCTGGCTTTTCATTTGCCAATTGATTAATGGCGCAGTGATGAATGCCGGAAGTTTACTAAATAATGAGTTATCGCCTGTGCCTTTAAGGATAGCGACAAAGGCCCGGCCATAATTATTAACCTTCAGGGCTTTTTGATAAGGCCCATTTATTTTATTGAACGGGTGTCCGGCAATCGCCAATGGCGGCTCGTAAAGTGCTATTTTTTGCAAACCGTTTTCCAGCAATAAAGCCTGTAATGTAATCACTGCGCCGGAACTCAGCCCGAAAATGTTCACTGTTTTCGTCTGGTGGATGATGGCAAGCAGGTCATTTGCTTCCGTTTGCAGGTCATCACCGGCCTGATAGGGGCCGCTTAAGCCCCGGCCACGGCGATCCGGCAGATAAACAGTGAAATCAGCTGACATTGCTTTAGCCAGTTCCGTGAAGTTCAGGGAGGATTGCAGCGCACCATGTAATAATATCAGACCGGGGCCATTACCAATTTGCCGGTAACCAATACGGGTGCCATCAGCAGAGATCACCCAGCTATTTTTAAATCCTTCTGTAAGTTTTGTTTGCATTTCTGGCTTCTTATATCTACTTTATCCATAAAGCAACAAATTTAAGGGTTGGGTATCTAATAGCAGGGCATCAAACGGATGAATATCTACCATTTATGCAAATCAGGAAAAAACTCAGCAGCGGCGCAGCAATGCCGCCGGTTAATATGGAATCCGTTCTTGCAGTAGCGCGTGGGACGACACAACAGTTCGCTGTTTCCGCTGTGGGGAACGAGCAAAAGTTGAAGTTTGTTGTAACCGACACCATGGGTATCGTTGACAGGACTATTATTACCGATACCGAAACGGCTGCTGTCCGTCATAAGAACTGGCTGCCAATGGTTGAACTCAATTTTATGCTGGCGGGTACAGCCCTCCTGGGTTACGATAGTCAATTACCTGCCAGCACGATGACAGCAGGAGATCATCAACTATTATTCAACCCATCAGGGGAGGAAACGAGCCAGGTGATGCATCGCGGAACCCATCGCTTATTTTCAGCCCACCTGTTACCGGATTATATGGCTGGTCTTTTTTCCGGTTATTTGCCGGAATTGACGCCATTAGCAGAAAAGATCGCTAACAGGGAGCCCTTTGTTTTGCAATCGCCTTCAAAGGCGCTAAGCCAGGATTTTAAATATTTCTTCTCTACATTCTGGGGGGCGCCCTCAGCTCCGGGATTAGGTAAACTATATTTTGATGCGAAGATTCTTGACCTGTTATGCCGTCAATGCGAAATATTGATCGGGCATCCCGCCAAAGACAGCCAGATATCCAAAACAGACCTGGAAAAGGTATATCATGCACATGCCCTGGTGTTGGAGCGGCTTGGCGACCCGCTTTCACTATCCGCACTTTCCCTGCTTTGCGGGCTCAATGAATTTAAATTGAAAAAGTATTTTAAACAGGTTTTCGGCACCACCGTTTTTGGCATGTTACAGGAAGAAAGATTGAAAGCGGCCCGGTACCTGATCAAAGAGGGTGAAAAAAACATCTCCCAGATTGCTTATGAACTGGGCTATGCCCACCCACAGCATTTTCAGCGCGCTTTTAAAAAACGTTTCGGAATAACGCCGACCGAACTATTGAAATAGGTTCTCCGGCCGATGTATATTCTAAAATCTACATCATTTCCGGTTACGCAGAAGGCCACTTATTTTGGCGCTACTGTTACGGACCTGACTACCTGCTTCCGGTAAAAAACTATTTTTTTAGCCCCRCTTTATTTTAAGACCAGGCTTTCCGCTATTTTACTTTTTAATACGCCGGCTTTATTATTTTTGCGACATGAGTTATATAGATTGTGCCGGCCTGATCGTAGTTAAGGATCGCAAACTATTACTGGCATTCAGTAAAAATAAAGGCGCCTGGTATTTGCCGGGAGGGAAGATAGATGCCGGCGAAACGCCRCTGGCAGCATTACAGCGTGAAATCCGTGAAGAGTTGAATATGGAATTGGCGGCGGATAGTCTCCGGTGGTATTATCATATTACGGCGCCGGCTTTTGGTGAAATTAATCTGCAGATGAGACAGGATTGTTTCCTGCATGAGTTGCAACAAGTGCCCCGTCCTTCTGCTGAAATAGGCGCGATCCGTTATTTCAGCCTGGAAGACTATTTGAAAGAAACACAACAGGTGCCGGGTGTGCTGACAGCATTTAAAAAGCTGCAGGAGGATGGGCTGGTGGATGCTGCTGAAGACTAAAAACAATTCCATAAATTCTATATCTATTTCCAACAAACTATCCCTGATTGAAGCCCAAATACAACGCGAGGTAATACTAACCGATGAAGAGGAGAAGCAGTTGCTGTTGTCGATGATCAAACCGGCCATAGGCATCCGTACCAGTAAGTCATCAGATCATGACCTGGCAGTGGGGGCCTCCAAGATTGGTGGACGCCCGGATTTGCCCCTTTCCTTTACCTGGCCACTTTACAAAGATGAACCACTTACATTTTGCGCCCAGTATAATTGTGCGGAGCTAACCCATTTTGATCCCGGGCATGTTTTGCCATCAGCAGGGATGATCTATGTGTTTATTTATATAGATAAAAACTACCCTGGCTTTTTAAATAATAAAGCATCCTACAAAGTTATTTATGCGGATGCCGCTCATTTAGGGAGAAGTGAATTTCCCGGGGGCTATTTCGAGGAAGGGATTTTTGAGACGGCGTGTATCGATTTTTACGAGTTTTTTACGATTCCGGATGAGGAAAATTACAAGTTGGCCAAAATGAAAAAATGGAATGACTATTTTGATGCGGCCCATGAAAAGGCGACGGATATTATAAATGCCGTCACCGGAAAGACGGACAATAGGCACCATCAGTTATTGGGAGACGACAGATCTGTTCAATCCAGTGTTGTATTTTATTTTGCCGAGCGGGCGTTGGATATAAGAACGCAGGAAGCATACGAGCGTCATAAAGCAGAACTGAATGAAATGCAGAAAGAATTTATGCTCTTACTGCAACTGGATTGCCATGATCAAAATACCAACTTATCAAAGTTTGGTGGATCCATGGTGATTTATTTCGGACTAAAGCCAGCGGAACTAAAAGGCTTACAGTTTGATCAGGCCGTCATGGCATTTCAAAGTAGCTGATCACATAAGTACTTACAAAGGACTTTACCTGCTTTTAATTTAGCGCAATAAACTGTATTTTATCCACCTTAAATGTGGTTATGAAACGAATCTTTCTTTTTATTTTCCTGTGTGGGCTACTGAAAAATGCCGCAGGTCAACAACCCGTATATATCTTTTCCTTCTTTAAAGATAACGGGCAGGATGGCCTGCACCTGGCGTATAGTCATGATGGTTATAACTGGAAAGAGCTGAATAATGGTCATTCTCTGCTGCAACCAACCGCCGGTGATGATAAACTGATGCGGGATCCCTGCATTATCCGGGGAGCCGACAGCTTATTCCATATGGTATGGACCGTGAGCTGGAAGGAGAAAAGCATTGGCTATGCATCATCCCCGGACCTGATCCATTGGTCGGCGCAAAGGGAAATCCCTGTAATGGCGCAGGAAGCTGGTGCATTAAACTGCTGGGCGCCTGAAATTACCTATGATGCCCGGCATAAGAAATATATGATCTATTGGGCCACCACCATACCGGGGCGCTTTATTGCCGGCGAGGCTACCGGTGACGACAAATACAATCACCGGCTGTATTATGTTACTACAAAAGACTTTCAGCAGTTCAGTCCTGCAAAATTGTTATATAATCAGGGATTCAATGTAATTGATGCTACCATCGTTCCGGATCATGGCCGGTATCTGATGTTCCTGAAAGATGAAACCAAAACGCCGGCGCAGAAGAATATCCGGATAGCCGTGAGTAAGTCACTTACCGGTGGCTATGGCAAGCCTTCAGCGCCTATTACCGGCGCTTACTGGGCGGAAGGGCCTACCACCCTAAGGCAGGGCCATAAATGGATCGTGTATTTTGACAAGTATACCCAGCACAGTTATGGTGTGGTGGAATCTACGGATCTGAAAACGTGGAAAGACGTTTCCGGTAAATTATCGATGCCGGCCGGTTTGCGGCATGGCACCGTGGTAGCCATCCCGGCAAAGGAATTTGATTACTTACTTAAAAATATCCCGTAAAAAGGGGATTTCTACCCCGCTGTCGGTTTTGTTCTATTTTCAGGTGCCTGCCAGTAGTAATTTGCACCAAGAAATAAAAATAACGCCGATATGTTTAAGTTTTCCACTGTACTGCTGATTATCACAGCCACTTCTACCGCCCTGATGGCGGGCCTCTTCTACGCCTGGTCCTGTTCTGTGACTATTGGTATTGCACGCCTCCCGGATAGCGCCTATTTAGCTGCTATGCAGGTCATGAACCGGGCCATCCTGAATGGTTTCTTTCTGAGCCTTTTTATGGGCACACTGATATTATTACCGGTTTGCACCTATATGCACTACCAGCAGCCCCTGAGCGGCGCTTTCTGGTGCCTGCTGATCGCCACCTTTGCCTACGGCATCGGCGTGTTTGGGGTGACCATGGTGGGTAATGTACCCATGAATGATGCCTTGGACGTTTTTAATATCCAGGCAGCTTCCGCACAGGAACTGGCGGCACAACGGCTCCGGTTTGAAGGTCCGTGGAACAGCCTGAACCTGGTAAGGGCCATCTGTGGCACCATCGCTGTGATATTCGTCATTATTGCCTGTATCCTTACAAACAAAAACAAATGAAAACATACGCTATTGTAGCCATCCTGCTGCTGGTAGCTGCCCTGGCCAGCTTTCCCTTTCATCCCAACCGTGCCGCCACCAGAGGCGTACCTTCTGATAATGCCCGGTTGAAACAAACTGCTTTATCCGTGCTGACGCAGAAATGTAATGTTTGTCATAAGGTATACAACCCCGGAAAAGTATTTACGGCAGACAATATGGAATCCCTGGCGCCGAAGATCTATAAACAGGTATTTGTGAAAAGAAGGATGCCTAAAGGAAGAGATATCAGATTAACGCCGGAGGAAGAGCAGCTGTTGAAAGGATGGCTGGAAACAAAAGTACCGGGAGTGGTGGATTGAGGAGAAAGGAATAAATATAATGCTCATCAATGTCCTGCAATATCTTTCATATGAGAACAGATATGCCGCGTACTATTCATCTCTTTAATAACTTTTCAACGTAACCGTGTTGGCTACTTTCCGGGGCATTTCGATCATCATATTTTTCCATGGTGTATAGGGCAGGATCTTCCATATTTTCTCGCTCATCCAGCGTTTGAAACGGGTGGCAGGCACAAACCATTCCGCGCCGTCTGCCAGCTTCTGGCTGGCTGCCACGAAATCACGCATTTGCGCTTCATAGCGGGCAAAAGCTATCGTATGTTCACCTTGCGCCGCTTTGAGTTCACCCGCTAAAATGTAGGCGCCTACAACGGCCATACTGGTTCCCATACCAGACATGGGAGAGGCGCAACCGGCGGCATCACCCAGCAACGTAACGCGGCCCTTAGACCAGCTATCCATTTTAATCTGGCTGGCGGAATCGAAATAAAAATCTGTGGCGTTGTCCATGTATTGCAGCAGTTGTGGTACCTGCCATTCTTCGTTGGTGAAACGTTCACGAATCATTTGTTGCTGCGCTTTAGTATCCCGGTAGTCATAGTCGAGCTTTGGTGCTGCAAAATAAAAGCTGGCCCTGGCTTCCGTATCCTGTTTAGCGCTGAAGATGCCCACACGTTTTCCCAATGTACTATAGAAAACGCCTGCCATATCTTTCAGTTGCATAAAATTGGGGACGGTGAAAACGGCGAGATAAATACCCAGGTGATGCATGAAATTGGATTCATCGCCGAAGGCTACTGACCTGACTTTGGAATGTAATCCGTCTGCACCCACTACCAGATCAAAACGGCGGGTATTCCCGCTCAGGAATGTGACAGTGGCGCCGGTGGCGTCCTGTGAGATAGCAGTAACAGAGTCATCGAAGATATATTCCGTATCCTGTTTGCTTGCTTCATACAATACGTTGGCGAGGTCGCCGCGAAGTATTTCCAGTTCACCGCTGGTAAAGCCATCCGGCATCCGCGCCACTTCTTTATTTTTTTTATCCACGATACTAATCTTGCCGGAGCGGGTTTCGTACTTGCGAATTTCTTCCAGCAGGTTCATTTGCGCTAACACCTGCATGGCGGTGCCGCGAAAGTCTATGGCATAACCGCCGGGACGGATGTGCGGGGCGCGTTCCACAATAGTTACTTTAAAGCCATAACGGTTTAGCCAGAAGGCCAGTGCAGGGCCGGCGATACTTGCGCCAGAGATCAGGATGTGTTTTGTTTTCATACCGTCAAAGCTATACCGGCAGATAGGGAAGTACAATTTCAAACAGGTAAGGCCACCTGATAAGTCGGTGAAAACGGGAATGTTCCAGGTAAAATGTGGAGACTTCTTAAAAGTAAAAGCTGGTGGGTGACGATTTATAAAGCCACCCCAAAACAAGTGTGGAAGCTTGTTTCAGGGTGGCGGGTATTCATTATAATTTCTCCATCATGATCTGTGCCGTTTGCAGTGCGCCTTCTACCCAACCCTGGGCATCGGAGTAGGCTTCTCCGCAAATGAACAGAGGGCAGTTGTCAATGGGATGCACGATTTTATCTCTTACTTCCCAGCTTTTTACGCCGATGTTCCAGCTGTTCCATCCGCCACCGTATGGGTCTTCTCCCCAATCGCGGAAGGCGGCGCTTTTTACTTCAGGAGTCGCTTCAATATCATGTACCTGGCTTAGCTGCCTGGATATTTCATCCACCATGCGTTTGGGTGCTTCGTAATCACTCCATTGCTGGTTAAGGCCATATTTGCCGGTGGCAGCTTTAACGGGTAGTTTGTCATCTGCTCCGCGGAAAGCATCCACGATTGTTCTGGAGCGGCCCAGTCTCCAGGCCAGGCTGCGCTTAGGTCTGAGGCCATCCCAGAAGCCGGTGTTATTGCCGTCATCATAACTGGCCAGCAGTATGGACTTGCCCTGGGTGGGTGGCGTACCATCGTCTTTAGGCCAGTAGTAGGTTTGTCGTACGGGTATATCCGTTACTGTGCGGCCGGTTTCAATAGGAGGAGTGCCTTCTACTTTAGTCCACCAGGGTTCGTCATAAGTGGTGAACAGTTTAAACAGTGGGCGACCGGTAACGCTGTTGATCAGCGTATTGATTTCCTGCAGCTTGGGGCTTTGCGGCGCCAACAGTTCCAGGGAACGGCGTGGCATTGCGAGGACCAGCTGATTGGCCGTGATGCTTTCGTCGTTGAAAATGAGATTAAAAACATCACCTTTCCAGTCGAAGCGTTCCAGTTTTTTATTGAGTGAAATGCTGCCACCCAGTTCTTCGAAGAATTTTCCGAGTGTGATAGGTACCTGTTGAAAACCATTTTTAAAGCCCATGTAATGAGGGGTGATACCAAAGTCTGATAAGAACCAGGGAATGGCATCTGCCGCATTCCAGTTGACCAGCGTGGTATCGTAACCACCGGCATCTAAGCTGAACTGGTAACCTTCGCTGCTGACTACGCGGTACAACAGATTCCAGAAGCCCCATTGATAAAGCGGTAATCCTTCGAACGTAGCTGCTTGTACCATTTTACGGCGTTCTTCATCTGTGGCAGCACCGATGCCGGGCACTACTTTTTCGATGGCATCTACGATGATGGTACCGGGACCTTTACCGTATTCGTTTTTAGAAAGACGGTACGGTACTTTTGCGGGATCTTTTATGAAATCAGCGAGCCGCATATGAATACCGCGGAGGTAGGCGATGTTTTGGTCTTCATCTACCGGAAAATCAAATAATGTAATTTTTTCTTCGGGTGGTAGTTGCAGGTTGAGTTCTGCTATCAGCGCCATGGCTCTTTCCTGAATGTTTTCCAGCACCCGCATCCCGCCGAGTTCTGCTACCATGTTATCGATGCCTGGTGGTCGCACGGAAAGCAGGCGGCCACCGATATGGCCGGAACCTTCATACAGCGCAATTTTTTTGCTCTCTCCATATTTCTGTTTCAGTTTCCAGGCAGTATATACTCCGGAAACTCCACCGCCAATGATGGCGATGTCGACATGTGCATTTGCCATAAAATGTTTGTTTTGGGTTTATAGGAAATTGTGGTGTTAGAAAATAGCAGGCATGTTGACCGGAAGCGGTGTGGCGCCTGTTGCTGCGGTGTAAAGTGCCACATCGTTATGATGGAAGATGTCCAGCGCCGGCTGTTGCAGGTAATGCTGGGTGATCGCCGCCTGAGTGCCTGCTGCTGCCTTACCTGCCGGTGGAGCCGGGGTATCCTGAGCAATGCGCATATCCAGAATGTAGGAGGTTTTGTTGTTCAGCACATGATCAATACCTCTTTCAATGGCAGCTTTCACATCACCGGGTGTTTTTACCTGTTCGCCCGCATCTACACCAAATCCTTTTGCCAGGTTTACGTAGTCGATATAGGGGCGTTCCAGCCGCAGATAGCTGGGGTCCATCGTGGAAGGATGCCAGCCATATCCCGGAGCAGATCCGTAGGCGGCTACTACCTGTTGTAAACCCAATTGCAACGTATGGTATTCCTGGTTGTTGGTGATGATATAAAGAATGGGTAGCTGTTCATGTGTGGCCGTCCACCATACCTGTGGATAGAAAAGGGCGGAGCCATCACCCACCGCATTGATCACCAGTTGCGTGGTGATGCCTTGTGCTGCTTTAGCCTCTAGCTTTATGCCCAGCGATGCCGGCATAGACCAGCCCAGCGATCCACCGGCTACACAATAATAGCTCACTGGTTTGGCGCCGGTGGTGCCTAACGGCAGGAAGTATTGCAGCGGGGCGCCATCAGAAACGGCTTCGTGTACATACACATATTTATCGGTGAGTCGGCGTTGTTCGATGGCATCTTTCAATGCTTTCGCAATGACCACTGTCCATATTTTCTCCTGTTGCATGGCCTCTTGCAGGTAGGCATCCCATTTTGCTGCGCGGGTCGCCGAGAGGACTTGCAGTGTTTCATTTCTTTTGTCGGCTCCTTGTGGGGGCTTTGCTTTTATGTAGCTGTTGAGAATGGGGAGTGTTGCTTTTACGTCTCCGAAAATGGCAGCTTCGCCATAATAGTTTTTGGCGATATCCCAGGTGTTGTTGGTGAGATATATTTGTTTGAGGCTATCGGGAAACAGGGGGCCATCTGCGTATTTGAATACGGCTAGTTGGGCCTGTGCGCCAAAGCCGACGAGGAAGGCCACATCATGATTCTGGAAGACACCTTGTATGGCAGCCTGACTGCCGGGTAATTCTCCCTGCCAGTGATAATCGTTGTTAGGGAAGTTAGCTACGCTGCTGAAGGTTTGTAACACCACCGGCGCTCCGATGAGTGCTGCCAGTTCCTGCAATTCACTCCATGCATCGGCATAGCCCACCGCATCTCCTGCCACGATCACGGGATTTTGAGCTGCCGCAAGGAGGTCTGCTGCCTGCCGGATAGTAGTGTCATCGCCGGTGAAGTGCGGGGAGATACGGGTAACGCCTTTTACTTTGTCGTTATCGCCGATGGCTACCATGGTAAAGTCCCACGGAATAGAAACAAACACGGGGCCATTAGGGGGTGCCATGGCTTCTTTAAATGCACGTTGTAATACCAGTGGAATTTCAGAAGGGGTACGTACTTCGTGGGCCCATTTGGTATACTGTTTAGCCAGGTCCACCAGGTTGGACGCCAGCAATGGTTCCTGGGTGATCAACTCATTTTGCTGCTGACAGCAAAGGATGACCAGGGGCATTTCTGAGCGCCATGCATTGAACAGATTGCCGATGCAGTGGGCAATACCGGGGGTGACGTGTACAACCAGTACACCGGGCTTACCCGTCATGCGGGCGGACCCCATGGCCGCACCGATTGCAATATTTTCATGTAAACATTCAATGTACCTTACACCGTTAGCTTCGTAGCTGGTGCCATCAATAATAGGAATTTCGTTTGTGCCGGGTACGCCAAAAATGTAGTGAATACCGAGGTCTTTGAGAATGTCGAACACGTAATCCCGCGTCCAACGCGTAGGGCTGGATGATAACTTTGTCATAAAAGGGAAATGATTAGGGTGAGTGTTAATTACATAGTGATTAGTAACTTGTTATTTTGAGTTATTACGACTGTTATTTTGAGATTTAATTACTGTAAGGATAGTCTATTCAATTCAATGCCAGGGTTAGGAGTCCGATGCATACCGGTTTGCTAATATAGGGATCATTTCAGTAATGAACCAAAATTTTTTTAGAGGTAGTGGAAGTGACTGTAACATCCGGCATCTGTGAAACGTTGAACAGAAAAATGAGAACCTATGAGATTTATGTACTGTATTTTTGCTGTAGCGTTATTAACCCAGGCCTGTAAGAAAGATAAAAACAACGATAAGGTAAAAGCCTGTGGCATAGAAGATCCTGTTGCCAATATTCCCTGGCTGAAACATGCGATAGATAGTTTCATGACCATCAAGCAAGGGGGAGATGTGCGGGTGCTCACCTATAACGGTCAGGACTATATTAATGTGCAGCAGATCGGGTTGTCTTGCTGGGCTTGTGGTCTTCATACCTGTGATGGCCGTCGCTTAACTTTTCCTGGTGACAGTGCCCTGATTGTACAGGTTTCCAATGTTGGTTATGAAAATTCAAAGCTGATTGTAAGTTTTGGTTACTGATCTCTTCTTAGTGCCTCTGGCAGGGATTATCCATTTGATTCCTGCCAGGCAATTTCCATTTGAGTATCCACTTTTTTCGCCCCTTCCAGGGATAACAGCGCCGCCTTTGCATGGAGACCACCAGCAAAGCCGGTGAGCGCTCCCGATGTGGCAATTACCCGGTGACAGGGAAGGATAATAGAAATAGGATTTCTGCCGTTGGCAGCGCCTACTGCACGTACCGCTTTGGGATTTCCCAGTTGATTTGCTATCTGCAGATAGCTGCGGGTTTCGCCATAAGGTATGGCAGACAGTGCCGTCCATACTTCTTTTTGGAAGGAAGTGCCTATTGGGTCGAGTTCCAGAGAAAAATCATGACGTCTTCCTTCAAAATATTCTTTTAACTGTCGTTCTGTTTCCAGTAATACAGGATGAGTATCATTTTTAATATCAGCTGTTGCATGCACCCTGCCGGGACGGTCGTTTTCCCAGAGTATAGCGGCGAGACCCCTGTCGCTGCCAATCAGCGTCAATTGTCCTACCGGAGAGTCCATGTATTTGTAAGCGTATGCTGTTGCCATGAGTCATATGAATTAATGGCAAGTTATAACACTTTTCGCTTTCGCGGTGCAGGCAGTATTTTAAATACCTTCCTGCAAAAGCACCTGCTATTCTCAGCTACCTCTGCTAATAATGCCCGGTAATGCTTTCGCAGGAAGGGTCATTGATTAATAAATGGAAGCAAACACAGTACCGGTAATATTAACACTGGAGAAGGTAGCACTTCCTGTAGAAGTAGTAACGGACTGTGAGCCGAAAGTAAAGGTATGCGAACCGGGTGCAGACGTATACATGTTCACCGTATAATTTCCGGCCGTCAACGGGCCATAGGAAGAACCACTATTAGGATTCAGATAGGCGCTGACGTTAGTAGGCCCATACAGGTAGATAGCGCCCGTATAGGAGGTGCCGTTATTCACGTTCAGACCAATACTGAAAAAGGAAGAAATGCTCTTTTCCGCGTGCAGGATCTGTAAAGGCAACAAAGCGATAGAACAAACGATCAGAAGACAAAATAGTTTTTTCATAACAGAAGTTTGTGTGATTTGAGGTAGCTGCCAACGGCAGAGGGTTACAGAATTCATAACAATATAATGCGGTGAACTTATAAATGCAAGCATATTCTTGTGTAACAAATTTTAATCATTTACTATTGCATTATCCGGAGGGATTTACCTAAATTAATGTCTTATTTAAAAAACTATGATGCGTCACCTGTTCAGACTATGCCTGCTACTTTTTATTGGCTTGCCCGCAATGGCACAGAAGTCAGCAAACGAATTACATTATACCAGCAGCCAGCGGCAGTTAATTACTGTGTATAAGGGTACTATTTTCGTGAATGGCAATAAAGCTTTTATATTTCATGAAGACATTATCAACTATCCCAGCAAGCGTAACAAGCTGGTAGAAAATGGATCTTCTGTTTTTCTCTTCCTGGAGGTAAACGGCGCTCCGAAAAAGAACAGGATGTATGTATTCAAAATAGACCATTCCCTGGCAGATTCTGTTGTGAATGCCATCAGTTCAGATGTGAAAGATTATGACCGGGACGGTAACCTGGAGTTTGGAGGAAGCGATTTGACCCAAACCTATCCTGCTGCGGACTCTATGTATTATGTTCCTTCCAGGTTTTATGAAATAAAGAAGGGGAAAATTACTTTTGATACGGAGCTGACAGAAACTACCGACAAAAAAGTAAATGGTATTTATCTCGATGAACCATCCGATAGCAAAGGAAATCCGAAAGTGATCCCCAAATCAAAGAAACGTTATTAGGTATTATTTCTCCCGAAAAAATATTTTATAGATAGAGGCTTTGAGTAACGTTACTCAAAGCCTTTTTTGTAAATTCAGTATTATGAAAGGAAAAGAGTTGTTACCCTTTTTAGGGTATAGTGTGGATCACCCTGACTTCATGGCCTTTCTGCAGGCGCATGATGTGGATGTACAGCAGCTGCCGGATCCACAGCTGCCGCAGAAGAAAGTAAGTAAATATTTGAACCCCCGCTTTAAGCAGGGGATAGGTTTTACATTTGACCGGGATCATCCGGAAGAAGCAGCTGCGTTAAATAAGGCAGACCCGGAAGGGCGTAGCATTTTTTCTCCTGAAGATTACCGGATTAAAAACCGCGTTGGAAATGGTCCGCTTTATTTAACCCGGATAGCATTTTTTAAGCCTGAATTACCGGATACGGGCGTTGTTCAACTGCCTTTCGGTTTGCAGCTACTGGATAACTATAACACAGTAGCCAAAAGATTAGTAGCCAAAAATTTACATGGTCCGGAGAATAGTCGCTATTATGAGGAAGACGAGAGCGACTTTTATTATGAACGTTATCATATTTATGTATATTTCGAAAGAGGAGATCCGGAGGAGAAATTGCAGCAGCTGGCTGTGATGCTGAAGTAGGGGRACAACCTCCAAATAACAGGAATGAGATGGAGGATCGCTAAGGGTATCTCTGTATAACGGTTTTATTTATCTGTAACCATTCATCTTTCTATATGAAGCAACAAGAATATCTCGGATCAATAACAAAATACTTTTCGCGTTTTAGGGAGCAAATCAATCTTCAAAATAAAAATGGAGAGTTCAGCATTAACATTCATTCAGAAAATGTGCTTATCAAAATTTTGGATATCATTTTCAATTTGAATTTTGAAAATTTGAATTATGTTGAGGGGAAAAATTATAACAGCATTGATTTAGGTGACAAGAACGGTAAAATGGCTATTCAGGTTACCGCAACATCCGGCATCGAGAAAATTAAGGATACTTTAAAGGCTTATGTTGGAAACGGGCATTATAAAAAATATAAAGAACTAAAAATTTTAATCCTTACCACCAGACAGGAGAAATATAGTCAGGAAGCGATCAATAAAGTGACAGGCCCTAATTACCAATTTAATGAGGGAAGGGATATAATAGATTTCACTTCTTTATACGTATTGCTAAATAAGCAAAATGATCTCTGTAAAATTCTTGCAGTTAAAGAATTGTTGGAGTCGCAATTTAGTGATACAATAGTTAAATTTGAAGAACCGGCAATTAATTCATTTAAACAGTTGTGTGAGGCCATTTTACCTTCTTTGAAGGAGAATGAAAGTATATTTAAGCGATTTGGGCCTAATTCTGGGGCTGATGTAACAGAACCATTACGCTGGGATCTGACTTTGTGGTATAAAGCAAGAAGAGAGCGAATTTTACCTAATAACACAAATGTTTCAGATTTAATTACTGCTCATCAGTCTTTAGTTCCTAAAGAATATATAGGTGTATTTGAAGATTTTCTGGCACACTCGTACGCATTTGAAAAGCATTGTGAAGATGCAAATTTCGATTACAGCCGGTATCTGTTTCCAAAAGAAATTATGAAGATTGTAAATGAGAAAGGTAAAAAATGATATCCTCGAAGATGTTAGAATATGGCTGTTCTCCGTTTTTTCGAAATACGTCTTTGTTAAAGAGGTGTTTCTTGTGGGATCCATTTTGAGTCCAGAAATTAAAGACATCAATGACGTGGACATTATTCAAAATATAGATTTTAAAAATAAGGAAGAAATTGAAAATTATAGTATCTTAATTGTTCAAATAAAGCATGATTTCTTGAAAGAATTTCTAATTCCCTTGCATATAACCACATTCACCCAGAATGAATTAGCGGGATTTAAGATGTTCATGAGTAGGAATACATATTTAAAGATTATTTAGAATGGGAAAAAATCTTCATTATAGTATTATGCCGTTTATTCTCGAAAAAATGAAAGGGCATCAGAATGTCGAATATGTTAAGGATATTTCAACTAGCGAATATTATATCTATCGGTTAATTCGTACGAATGATTTACGTGATGTTGTTGTAGTGATTGACGATTCTTATCATTACGGCGAATTTGATTATCTTTCGAGACCGCCCCAATTAAATGAGGGTGGATTTATTCTTATTGCAAAACCGGAGTCTTCCTTTCGTACTGAAGATGTTGAATATCACAAAGAAGATAAAATAATTGTTGGGAAAATTGGAACTTTACTGGGCGCTTTAAGAATCGATGAATATTGGACTTATGAAAGACCTGTCGAAGTAAAGAAAAAATAGAGGCGATTTCAGCTGGATAGCGTTAAAGGTAGGGATTCCGCGTATGTCTATAAACTCACTTTTGTATTACTGGAGACCCATTAAGCATCAATTTAACGAATCTTGCCCTTAACTGAATATATGTAGTATGCTGTTCTCCCTTTACCATTTTCATGAAATCCAGTTTTCCCCCAATGACGGCTGCTAAATCAGGAGTTCCTTTTTTTATATGTCCTTTGTCGGCATCGTATAGCGATGAAAAATAGATGCTTGCTTTATCAAATCCATATCTTTCCCAGTAATATAGCCACATGCGTAATTGCTTGACATAGCTTTTGGAGACATTCACTTTTTCGTTAACCACTAATCCGGTCACTTCCTGTCGAAATCCTTTTTTCTGTAGGCGGGTTTTACTTTTGTTAATGATGAAACCCTGAGAAGTGATAATCCTATTTAATTCATTGGTAAACTCACGCCCGGGAGCGAAAACGTTTTTAAATCCACTAAAGGTAATGTCATCTGCATATCTTGTATATTGTAATTTAAACTCCTTAGAAAGAGTAGCCAGCAGTTGGTCAAGCCTGCCACAAATAATATTACTCATAGCAGGTGATGTCGGAGCTCCCTGTGGTAATACACTATCATAGACCTTTTGCCATTCATTGACACTCCAAATCACCCTTCTTTCAACTTCCATTCTATGACAGCATAAGCCAGCAATTATATTGGCCAATTCACGTCGTCCAGTATTCATATTTAAGAAAAAAGGTGCATCTTTTAATCGCCTGAAGATTCTTTCTTGATCAATGCTCGAAAAAAAATCTTTTAAATCAATATTATATACGTAGTAGCTGCCAACATGTAAGCGGGCATTGTCGACAATAGATTTCCCTGCAACAAATCCTGTAGCTGATGGATGTAGTTCAATAACACTTTGGAGGATCACATTAAGACATTCCTGTAATATTTTTAATTTTGGTGTAGGGGCATGTATGGTACGCTGCCCCCGAGACTTTTTCTTAATATTAAAAGAGTAGTATCTTGTATGAAAGAAATGGGATTTGCTATAATAATTAATGTGGTGTGGTAAAAATGGGAAAGTAAGATCTCCGTAAATACTTTTTTTTACATCATTGAGCAACGCCAGCAAATCAGCTTTATCTTTCATTTTCATGAAAGTGTCTTTAATGTAACTGGTATATTCTAATGGTAACTTCATGATATAAGCAATAGCGCTTCAAATGCAAGTCCTTGTTTTCTTTAGATTTTTTACTAGGTTTACTATTTTTCTTTTTTTACTGAATGGTATTTACTAGCCGGGTCTTAACATAATACCGGTCAGAGTATAACATTTTATTGATTGACATTATTGTCAACCTCCAGCCGATTTTCGTAATTTTATTACGACAGCTGGCAAATTCAAAATCATTGGACAAGCATTTGAAGAACTATTTTTTTGACTTAAAAATTATGTGTATAAATATAATGTTTATCTATATTTTAGCGTAAAGTTTTTTTTCGAACAGTAATAAATAAAAAGGGCCACGGACAAAGCTTTTCATCTCCCACCTATCTTTCTATAATATGATTACTTCCGGAAATGATATTTTCGGGGACAATATGATTCGTAAATTCCGTTTTTTCGGAATATGTAAATGAAGGATGATTGACTTTGAACAGGTTGTCATGTAGGAATTTTCTCCTGTAGGTTTTGTTGTTTCAATGGAAAATTCCATAAAAAGCATAATCAGGTTTGTAATGAATAGCCTTCAGTATTGATTTGCTTATATTCGAAACTGTTTTTATTAGTTGAATGGAATCCATATTAAAAAACCGCAAAAGCTTTCCGCCAGATTATTGAATTGTACATAAAATTTGACATCAGTTTTGTTGCCCTTTATCGCCCAAATGTCATGGAACAAGCTAACATCGCATTGCAACAGATGAGAAAGGGCAAAGGTAATTGTCATACAGGTAAAGCAGGAAAGAATAATTTAGAAAGTTAACAAGTAATCCTATATCCATGCAACCGGAATGGCCAGCCGCAGCGATATGATCAGCAAAAAAAAAGTCAGCATTTTGCGTAATGCCCGCAAGCTGCCAGACACGCGTTTCTCCAGTGTGCTTACTGATACATTCAGCAATTGGGCTGCTTCGCGGTAAGATTTTTCTTCTTCTTTGATGAGGTGAAAGGCGGCTCTTTTTTCTGGTGTAAGACGCTGCATGCCTTGTTGCAACAACTGTTGTGTTTCTTTGAACTGGTACTGTTGTTCCGGGTTCATTTCTCCGGGCCTGTTGTCCGCATCTGGAGGAAGCTCCATCACGGCAATGGCTGTACGTATTTTTTTCCGGTGATATACTTTCACCATATTATAAGCAATACCGAACACATAATTAACCGGGTCCTGTAGTCCTTCCCATTTCTTCCACAATTCCAGATAACATTCCTGTATCAGGTCTTCCACCTGATATTCATCCTGGATTTGCTTCCGGAAAATCCGGTATAGTCCGTCCCGGGTAGTTTCAAATACTTGTAAGAATGCTGCTTCTTCGTTCCTGGACATAGATAGGGCAGTTGCGGCAACAAAACTATAGCATTCCCTTCCACATCTGGATGCTGTTAACAATAAGTTCACATTGAACATTGGCGGAAAACGATTCATAACGACAGTTTATTGGAAAGCACCGGGTAATTACATCCGGTTGATAGTAAATAGACAATCAATAGATGAAGCCGCCTATATCGATCTGGAAAAAATATCAGGATGCCACCGCCTCCCGGGAGGAGCTGGAAGCGCTCGACACCTGGTTGCAACAAGCCAACAGCGATGAATTAGCTGCCCTGTTCCAGGCGGATACTGCAGATGCTGCGGGCGAAGAAGGCATTCCAACGGAAATGGCTATACGCTTACAGGCGCGGTTGCAGAAGATGCTACCATCAGGCAAGCGGATATATTCGTTGCGTAACTATGCCGTTCGCTGGGCCGCCGCTTCGGTGCTGATTGCAGGTATCTCCAGCTTGTTACTGTATCTGCCCAGGCATCGGAGGGCCGGATCAGAAATGGGGCAGATCCCGGCAGTATGGGACAGTATCGCCAATACATCGGCCGGTGTAAAGGTGCTTACCTTGCCGGATCAGACCAGGATATGGCTCAACAAACAGGCGGTACTCTATATCCGGAAGGATTATAGCAGCAGCCGGGAAGTACGTTTGCAAGGCGAAGGTTATTTTGATGTTGCCCGTGATGAAGCGCATCCTTTCAGGGTGACTACCGGTAACGTACAAACGCTGGTGCTGGGTACTGCTTTCAATATTGATAATACACCCGGACAGCGTGCGGTATATATCAGCCTGGTGAAAGGCAGCGTAAAGGTGCAGCATCAGTCCGCCCGGCGGGCATCAACCGACACTGCGACTGTGATCCTGCAACCGGGGGAAATGCTGACAGCCGACCACCAGGGCGGCCATATTCCGGTCAGCAAAATAGGGGTAGCAGATGTAGGTGCCTGGATGAAAGGCAACCTGGTATTTAACCAGCTGCCGCTGTCGGAAGCACTGCCTAAACTGGCAGCCTACTATGGCATCCGGATACAGGCTGCTCCTGCACTGCTGCAAAATAAAACAGTAACAGCTTTGTACCGACAGGACGAAACCTGGCAGCAGGTATTACATCACCTGTTATTTATTTACCAGTTATCTTATAAAATAGGACCAGATAAGGAGATCATTATCCACTCCTGAGTTACCATCAGCTTCTTGTAGCTAAAGATTCAARCAACACATACATGATGAACGTATTCTCCGGATGGAGGCGCCACCGCCCCATCTGCCAGCATCTGTTGCTGCTGCTATTGCTATGCCTGTCAACAACCAGGCTTTCTGCCCAGGTGGCCAGACTTGCAGGTAATGTAACCCTGCAGTCCGACAGGATCACCGTAGCGGATATAATTGCCAGTCTGCAAAAACAAACCAGCTATGTTTTTTCTTATGATAAAAACAGGTTGTCGGCCATTACCGTACAAGACATTCACTGGAAACAGATTCCTTTGGGAAAAGCCCTGACTGCACTACAGGAAAAAGCAGGGCTGGAATATACCCTGTTAAATAATAATATAGGCGTTACTGTTAGGTCGCACAGCCAACAGACTAAGCCCGCAGGTAATGGCGGCGCAAAAGGCCGTATCGTTGATTTTGAAAGTGCACAACCATTGCCCGGAGCCACCGTGAGTATTCCTGAAGCAGGGCAAACCGTGATATCAGATGAAAAGGGATTCTATCAGTTCAAAAAAGTGCCCGCAGGCATTTATTCTTTAATAATCACGTATACCGGTTATCAGAAGAAAACGATACCAGGTATACATCTGCAGGAAGACCGGGAAACTGTTACCGATATTAAAATGCAGGCAGGAAAAAACCTGGATGAAGTGGTGATACAATCCGGCCCCCGCAAAGTAAAATCCGTTACGCATTCTACAGAAAGAGAACTGCTGACGGAGTTACGGGGAGCAACCGGCGTAGTGTCCGGTATCTCCAACGAAATGATCAACCGTACATCCGACCGCAATGCCGCGGAAATAGTGAAGCGGATATCAGGTGTAACGGTGGTGGATAATCGTTTTATTGTAGTACGCGGCATGAATGAACGCTATAACCTTACCTACCTGAACGATAACCTGGCACCTTCTACAGAAATGTACAGCAAGGCATTTGCATACGACCTGTTACCAAGCAGCATTATAGACAAGATACTGGTGTACAAATCGCCACGTCCTGATCTGAACGGTGAATTTGCCGGTGCAGCCGTGAAAGTATATACGAAAAATGCGGTGCCGGTAAAGCACATCGATATCGGTATACAGCTGGCCCATCGCCCGGGTTCTACCATGACAGACGTCAACAGCTACAAAGGCGGTAAGCTGGATTGGCTGGGCTTTGATGATGGCACCCGTAAGCTGCCTGGTTTTTCGCCAGCCTATTTCCAATCGGATAAAAGCGCGGGGAATATTTCGCAGGCAGAGATGCTGAAGTCATTTACATCCACGCTGACTACACAAAAAATGACCAGCACACCGGATATACAGTTGTTCTTCAACTATTATAATGGCTTTCACCTCGGGAAGGCGTGGCTGTATAACCTGAGCTCCATTACCTACACAAAAGAAACCACCAGTTTTGACGTATACCGGCAGACGGGTAATACCGATGCTTTCGGAACCAGCAAGGAAGACCAGAACATAGGTGGCAATAACCAGCGGGTGCATTCCGCACAAAGTATGGAAACCGGGAAGATTAATCTGCTGGAGAACCTGACGCTAAAACTAAGTCCCCATCATACCCTGCAATTTAAAAATTTCTTTGTGAATGATGGCCGTAGATCGAGCAGTATCAATGATCTGCAGGCGAATGTAACGCCCCGCGCAGATACTGCCTTATTTTCCGCCAACAGGCAAAAAAACATCCTGCTCTCTTTTCAGCAACGCATATTGTATTCCGGTAACCTGGGTGGCATTCATGACTGGGGCAGGCGTTATCAGCAACGACTGGACTGGAACCTGGGATACACCTACAACCAGCAGAATGTACCCGATCAGCGCATCAGCCGTTTTCAGACTTCAGCCGGCCATCTGCCCTTTGATGCCCCCGGACTGAGTTATACAACGAATGGCTCCAACAGTGCGGAAAAAGAAGCTTTCCTGGGCATGATCTCCCGACTTTATGTAAAAAATAATGAGCATTTATTTAATGGTGCCGTTGATTATACTTTTCATGCATCCAATCAATGGCTGTTGAGGGCAGGGACCTTTCAGTCGTTCAAGCAGCGTAATGTAAGCCGCCGCTTTTTGCGCGTGAACAGGGCAGGACTGGCGCCCGGAGAGGTAAGTATACCCTCTAATGAAGGAGCTTCCGGCGGATGGCCCCAGGGATATGGTGTAAGCAATCCGGCGCTGATCAATTTTCATTTGCAGGATCTGAGCAATGTATGGAGTACCACCTACTTCCCGGAAAATAAGAGTGGATTACAGTTATATGATGCCACCAGCCCGGTAGATAAATATGTGGCCAGTGAGCAGTATAACGCTTTCTATGGAATGACGGAATGGAAAACACCGGATGAAAAACTGACGCTGAATGGTGGTGTGCGAGTAGAATATGACCGGCAGCAACTATCTGGCGCTACGGCTTCCGATAATGGAGCGATCAACCTGGTATACATAGATCATCCTAAAACATCCGTCTTACCTTCTGTGAATTTCAGCTACCGTCCAACCAGTAGTTATGTAATCCGCACAGGGTGGGGGCGCACGGTAAACCGGCCCGAGTTCCGCGAACTTACGCCGTATAATGATTTTGATTTTGTAAATAATGAACTGATCAAGGGAGATGAACATGTGGTGACCGCTACAATAGATAACTATGATCTGCGACTGGAATATTATCCACGTAATGGAGAACAACAGGAAACCTTTAGTCTGGGGGTATTCTACAAAAAACTGCAGGATCCGATAGAGCGTATACGATCAGAGAAGAGTGGATATGCAGATGGACTGGGCTTTACCAGCATCAGTTTTGCAAACGCGAAAGATGCTACGGTGTACGGATTGGAAGCAGAAATAAAGAAAAGCCTGTCTTTCCTCGGTGGCTCCTTTTCCAAACGACTGAGCATTGTATTGAATGGTACCCTGGTGAAGAGCAGTACACAGCGCATCATTACCAATCACTATAATCCTGTAGTAGGCAGGGATACACTCGTTGTATCCGGAAGACCTTTACAGGGGCAGGCGCCTTACGTATTCAACATGGGGCTTTTCTATGAACACCCGGCTACAGGCACCAAGATCGGCCTTACCTATAATGTAAATGGCCCGGTGATCTATGCCAAATCATCCGCTTCCAAAGACGTCTTGTATACCAAACAGGATACGCTCGACTTTACCGGCACACGCCCGGATCTGTTACAGCTGCCCATGCATCTGCTGGATCTGTCCATTACCCAGCGTATTATCAAATCACTGAAAGTGAAATTCAGCATACAAAATCTGTTGGATAGAGAATACCGCATTGTGGAAGACTATGGTTACGATCAGCATTACAACAAAGAATATCCGGTGCAGAACAACACCGGGGAAACCTACTACAAGGGAGACAATGTCTATAACCGGTATAAGCCCGGTCGATATTTCCTATTGGCATTAACGTATGCTTTTTAAAGGCGCTTAAAAAAATGAGTCCAATGAATTTCATTTATACAAGTATAAGAATGGCTGTGATAGCAGTCCTGTTATTACTTTCTGCCTGTCGTCATCAGGATGATCTACAGCCCGTGGATGCACAGATCGGATTTTACAATGCTTCGGAATATGTGCGGCTGCAACTGCGTAATAATTACAAACCCAGCTATGTGTTCATAGACACAAAAGACACGATAGGTTCGGTGACCAGCTCCCAGTTTGCCACGGGGAATTATATCAACCAGTTTCCTAATCAGTCTTACTATGTAAATCATCCGCAGCCGTGGCTTAGTTATATTCGTATTATGCCCGGCACGCATCAGTTGTTGCTCATGGATACCAGCGTGCATCGTGTACTCGTAAAAGATACAGTGGTTTCTTCGCACGGAGTTCCCATGACAGTATATTTTGCGGATAATCTGGGAGAATTCCGTACCTGGAAGCTGTCTGATGAAGTGAATGTGCAAAGTGATGCCATACATCTGCGCGTACTGGACCTGAGCCCGGATGCGGGAAAGATAAACCTTACTATCAACGGACACCCGCCTGCAGGCTTCCCAGCTTCTTTTCAATACGGAGATGTGACCGGTTTTATTCCTATGCCTGTCAACGGTCCGGATACCTTGCGTATCCGGTTTTATCATCCGGAAACACCTGGTGAGCCTATACTTAGTACTACACTGCTGACTACACCCGGAGGTGCTTATAACATTGTGGTGAAAGGGTATGAGAACGCCCAGGGATTTGTAGATCCGGCAAGTGGCAGTTATCTCAGCTTTGACGCAAGTCTCAAAGTGGCATTGACGCAGGTCAGGTAAAACCGTTTCAATCATCAACTTTTAAATTAACATCATGCTATTCATACACAATTTTCTCTGCCGGACCGGCCTTTTATTATTGCTGGTGGCATTGCTTTTTTCCTGTAAAAAAACAGAAGAATATGCGAAGGAGGTGAATGATTATCCTTACCTGATTACAGGCGAAATTCAGCTAGAGAGCATCGGTAAGGGCTTGTACAAGGGCTTACAACGTTCCTATCTGGTAGGAGATACACTGACGTTGGTTGGAAAATTTTTTGTGGACAAACCAGGTACACAGATCCGGGTGGGTAGCCAAACGATACAACCACTGGAAAAATACCTGCTGCCACACGGTATTAACAGTTATACAAAACAGACAGAATACCTGGATGTATTGCGTTTCGTTATTACTAAAGAAATGGGATTAGGCGCTCATATTCCGTTAAGCATTATTGCGAATGGTCAAACGCTGCAGGCGCCGGACATCTCCATCCGGCAGTTCTCCGGTAGTATGCATCGTACCGATACTACTTTATATGTAGAGCAGCTGGTCAACTGGAAACCCAATAACGCTGATTTTTATCGTAACAATGGTTTGCCGATGATCAATAATTACAGTGTTACCGCTGATGGTGCCATTTATTTCGGCAACCAGACGGAGATAGATGTTTGCAGAGACGGAAAGATCATCAACCTGATAAATGCAGGAGATAAGTTCCAGGAAAATGGCCTCATCTTCACGATAAAAATGATAGCAGGCAATGTGGTAGCGTATGATGGGAGCACACTTACGTTTTCCGCAGAAGTAACGGAGGATGTCCCCGAAGCGGCCACTTCTTACATTTTCAGATTGTGCAAAATGGACCTCGCCACCAGAAAAGTCACTACCCTTAATCGTACCCTGGTAACCAAAGGGCCCGTTACGGTCAATGAAAATGGTGGCCCGTTTGAAGGAACTGTGGGTAATCTGAAGATCGTAGCTACCGTGTTGAAAACAGACGTTAATGGGGCCGTGTATTTTGTCAATAATTATTCAACTGCCGGAACGGACCATGTCAATGAATTTTTTTGGTATAAAAATGGTCTGGGGCCATCGTCCTATCTTGTAGGTCAACCTTCGGTATATTCTAATCTCTGCCGGGTAGACGCCGGAGGCATCGTAAGATCTCTTTTCAAACAGGAAGATCTGTGGATGGGGCCTTCGCCGTACAATATCCCGGGATTTTCGGTGCAGATGACTTTTGATTACGTGATCAGCCCGGATGGAAAGTTGGCTTTCTGTAATAATCAGATAAACCTGAGCATGCAGTATAGCTTTGCGTCTTATGACCTGGAGCACGATGAAATCCAGGCGATTACCGGGTTTACCTCACCGCCGTATCATTTCTTTTCCTACGACACCTCGGCTGTAACCGGTATTCATGAACCAGAGCTTTTTCCCTATTTCGGTTTGGCCAATGTCAACTATTTAAGCAATTTCCTGTATACACCTGATGGAGACCTGCTGATCCTCAATGGAAGCTCTATTGCTGCCGTTAATCTGGCAAACAAGACTTTATATTGTTACGCAGGAACGGAGATGGGGCTACTCGCCAGCGTGCCTTCACAGGATAAAATTACCGGCCCTGCTAAAGATGTATATTTTAGCGAGCCCGGAACACGGATGATCGGGCAGGATAAACAAGGGACCCTTTTTTATACCGGGCCGCTGGATGATTATGCCAAGGGGGTTAACTTTTACCGGTTGTATTCCCGGAAGTAATTATTGCTTTATATCTTCTTCTGCTATTTTGATATAATGAATTTAAAGGCCGTCTCCTGCAAATGAGACGACCTTTAAATTTCAATGTGCTACACATAAATCTGCCCTTCCATCACAATGGTAGAAGATCCACTCACCCAGATACCATCTTCTACTACCTGAACGCGGATGGTAGAAGGATGTTCTACATATTCCCCCTGCAGGATCATGAAATTCTGATCTTTGGGGATATGGCCCAGCATGGCAAGATATCCTGCCAATGGCCCGGCAGCAGTACCGGTAGCAGGGTCTTCATCAATGCCCATTCCGGGATTGAAAAATCTTGCCTGTGCCAGGTATTGTGTATCGGAAGTGTTAGTGGTAAATAAGTAGCAGCCCTCAAAGCCAAATTTTTCTGAGATTTCTTTTAATAAGGATTTATGCGAAATGGCTTTTTGAAGAGACACGGCATCTTTTACAGGAACCATTAAATGAGGTACTTCTGTTTGTACCACGTTAATGGGCCAACTATTTAAAGAAAGATCATCCATGTTTAAACCAACTGCGGCGGAAATGACATCAATGGGAACGGTGCGGATGATTGCTGCAGGGCTTTGTTTCATGGCCACATAAGGCAATCCGTTTTCTTCCGTAATGCGTAATGGGATCTTTGTATCTTTTATCAATACCCAGGGCTGTTCCTCCTGGCCTTTGAAAATATCCCATTTTTTTAATAGCGCAAGGCAAACCGCGCCCAGCAGGTTATGGCCGGCACCCGCTACTTCAAATCTGGCGGGCGTAAATGACCGCACTTTGAAAGCATTTTGTTCTGTTGAATAATGCACGAAAGAAGTTTCCGAGTAGCCGAATTCACGGGAAATATCATGGTATTGTTCGATAGTAAGCTCGTTTTCGATATGCACTACGGAGAGCTGATTGCCTTTATATCGCTGGTCGGTAAATACGTCTAATACGTAGTAATCCAATTTTTTCATTTGCTTTTTTGATTTACGGATTGGTAATTGCTCAAAATTAGAACCAAATAGTTTACTTTAGTTATTAGTTAACTAATGGTAACTAGTAACCTTTTGTTAACCGATCAATAAAAATGGAAGATCAACATAAACAGGAAGCTACCTGCGAACAGGAGTTAAATGCCATCCGCGACAGCCTGGAAGTATTGGGTGGAAAATGGAAATTGAGGATTATGCGCCATCTGAACATTCACATGGATGAAATCAATACGTTCAAAAAAATCGAGCGTGGTGTAGAGGGCATATCTGCCAAAATGTTGTCAAAGGAATTACAGGATCTGGAAATCAATCTGCTTGTTTCCCGTACGGTAATGGATACCAAACCAATTACTGTGCAGTATGCCATCACCGCTTATGGCCAGAGCGTTTTTCCGGTTACGGAAAGCTTGGTTAACTGGGGATTAAATCATCTTCAAAAGATAAAGCAAAAGGCATAAACTGCTGAAAGCGGGGGGCGTTTCTTTTTCACATCCCGTGGCCGAACAACTCACCATTCCGTACACTACAGCTTTTACCAGATTATGAATGCAGGAATATTTATCAGCAGCACATCGCTATTGGATGATAGCTTTTTTGAAAAATCGATCTTATTTATCACGGAGTATAATGACAAAGGAGCGATGGGGTTTGTGGTCAACAAGGAGTTTCCCCGTAAGTTTAACGAACTGGAAGAGTTCATGCACAGCATTCCGTTTCCAATATATGACGGAGGTCCGGTAGACCGGGAACACCTTTATTTTGTGCATCGGCGGCCCGAATTAATAACGGGAGGTGAGCTGGTAGCGGATAATATCTACCTGGGAGGCGACTTTGAGGCGGCGGTAATGCATATGAATAATAAAACCATCACCGAAAAAGATATGAGGTTATTCATCGGCTATTGTGGCTGGGACCTCCATGAACTCGAAGCAGAAATAGCGGAAGGCAGTTGGGAGATTTTGGAAAAAGGGCGCTATTTTGCAGGATTATTTAGTTAAACAAAATTGATAAATAGTATTAATATGTCTACAGGTGAAAATGGAAATGCTAACTTAAGTGGAGATCCATATGAAAATTTTCGTTCATTGTTACAGCAGTCAATTGTATTTCCCTCTGAATATACCTTTAAGTTCATTATTAAAGCAGACGAGGATAAGATGGCGGAGCTGATGGCGATGTTTGCAGACGTCCAGGCAAAAATTACTACCACGGAGTCATCCGGAGGAAAATATAGGTCATTTACTGTAGTGGTACCCGTTAAGGATGAGGAAGAAGTGATTTCGTACTATAAAGAGGTGTCCACGATCAATTCAGTCATTATGCTATAGGGGTGGGTTGTATATACGTCATATGTATATACATGAATTGTTATAATATTGACATATTTCAATGTGTTGCATCGTTGAATGGGCCCAATGCATTAATTTCGTGGACTTATATATACTACTTAATTGAAATTTATGAAGCAAACAGTTCCTGCTTTTATCCTGCTGCTTACACTGGCAGCATGTGGTGGTGCTTCGACCGATCAGGCGAAGACCGAAGACAAAAAAGAAGCAGCTGTGGCCGCGGGCACAGCATATGCAATTGACACTACAACTACAGCTGTTCAATGGCGCGCAACTCACAAAGGTGGATTTGCACCACGCTTTGGTACCATCAAAGTAGCAGATGGTAGCCTCAACGTTGAAAACGGCGCTGTTACCGGTGGTAGCTTTGACGTAAACCTGACTACATTGGCTGCGGACCCTGCTTCTGTTACTGAGCCTGATAAAAAGGCTTCTGATCTGGAAGGTCACCTGAAAAGTCCTGACTTCTTCGACGTGGCGAAGTATCCAACTGCTAAATTCGTTATCACAGGTGTAGCTGCTTATGACAGCACCAAGCAGAAAAGCCTGCTTGCCGGCGCTACCAATCTTATCAGCGGCAACCTGACCCTGAAAGACAGCACCCTGAACATCACTTTCCCTGCACAAATCACTGTTGGCGCAAACGACGTTACTGCAAATGCAAAATTTGTAATTGACAGATCAGCCTGGGGTATCAGCTACAAAACTGAAGGCAGCCCTGAAAACTGGATGATCAGCAAAGATGTTGAAATTGGTTTCAGCCTGAAAGCAGTAAAGAAATAAATGCTTTATGATCGCTTAAGGTCCTGATCTATCAGTATCGAAAAAAAGCAGCCTGGCAGATAATACTGCCAGGCTGCTTTTTTATTTGTCAATGTTGTTGCTATATCATAAATCATGGGCTTTGTTAAATTCCTCGCCGGCTTTATGAAGTAAATCATTTTTTTCACGAACCATTCCGTTCATCTTCAGCTTTTCTTCGTTCAGGTGTATTTGTTGGTCCTGTGCTTTTTTTATTTTCTCCCGGTTTGTATCATGGGCGGCTTCCTGCGCCGCAATTTCCTGGCGGTCGAACAGCTGCAAATCTCTGAGACTGCTATAAAAATTCAAGGCGGCTGTTTTGAGTTCAGGTCCCTGGCTGATTCCATCTGTCGACAAAGCAGTTATCTCCTTAATGATTTGATTAAATGCCTGTTCTTCTTTATCTATAGCGCGGTAGGCTCCTTTGAAATCGTTTTTTATCAGGCAGTTTAATTTCTCTACGCCCGGTCCTCCTTCGCTCACCAGGATATTGAGCGCCGTATGTTCTTTCTGATCAATAACGGCTTTAAATTCAATGGCCTTCTTCGGTTTACAGGAGCAGAGACTTGCCAGCAAAAAGATAACGATGACAATGGGTTGTTTCATTTCGATTTCTTTTTAACGATGATGGTCATCGGAGAAAATCCCCCGGGAAAGGCTAAAACTAAATATTTTTTCCTTCTTTGTAAACATCTTATTAAAGCCATTGGTAATTAGCCACCAGTTGCAATGAAGCTTCAAATCGTTTCAACTGGAAATTATGCAACAGCTGTTCCATGTGAGCGAAAGCATATTGCTGCCTGGCGTCATTG
>NZ_JBFTSK010000037.1:0-74983 GCF_056399985.1 Chitinophaga sp. 01L420 | reverse complement strand
GGTGTGTATCGTGTGTTGCACAAAAGTAGGTACAGCAATGCCAGGGGCGCTATCGAACCGGGAAAATGATTTACGCAATCGGGAATCTTTAGTCTTCTGAGATGGAGTACTGAAAGATATACTCCTCTATAGTACCGTCCCGCATGCCTTCTACGCGGGCATCCAGGTGGCGGGTATCTTTAAAACGATAAGTAATTTTTCTGGGGAAATCATTGTTCAGGTCTTCTGCAACGAAGCCTACCGGCTTTAATACCCGTAATCGCAGGCGTACAGGCACTGTTGGCTGATGTCCTTCGTAAACAGGCATAAAATACATGTCATTACCTCTTCTGGTGAGCAGCATGGTTTGCTGTAAAGCACTGTCAGCACCCACTATCCGCCAGGTTTTGCCGCTCCAGGTAGAATCATTTAGCCGGCTCCAGCTTTCCACAATCGTACTTTTCCGGGTGTTCATCTTCCAGGTACCCTGTAGTTTGTCCAGCAAATGAAAGTCTGCTGTACTGGCCTGGCCGGCTGCGGGAACGCTGCCGGCCAATAAAGATAACAGGAGTATATACTTACTGTTGTACCACTGCTTCTTCCCCATAAATCTGTTGTTTGTATTTGAGAGATGGAGACGCAAGGAAGGGTCCCAGGCCCAGCTCTCCCCATTTGGCATCTATTTTACTGATAGTCGCATCATCCGCCACAATAATATTAGGCCAGTCCCGCTCAAAGTTGTCCAACAGCCTCGTTTTCAGGGTGCCGTCCATACCTATCCCCCCAATATACTTCCCTGCCTCGGCAGATGGCTTATTGATCACAAAGCTGTCGCGCTTGGGATCCAGGTTATTACAGAAACGCCATAGTGCCGACGCCAGGTCACTCACATCCACGGTATGCTCTACATACAGTATCATTTTTATGCCTGCCAGTGCCGGCAAGGTATATAGCTGCTCGTTCAGCTCACGTACATGGAATGGGCGGCGCTTTTCTACCGCTACCAGTATACAGGAGATGTCGATCGCCAGCAGGTGACTGTTAATACCCTTAATTTCAGGGAACTGCTGCATAATAGCGGTGGTATCTATAGTACGGGGAGCAGCTACCTGTAAATAAGCAGTATCTGTTTCCTCTTCATACTTGCGGGTACCATCGATACACATCTTACCGCCAAAACCCATTTTGGAACAGGAGTGATCCAGTACATCCATAGGCCCCTGGCTCAGGTAAATATCTGTAGCCGGGTTAAGATGACGAAAGACATGTTGCGCCAGTTGTTTATAATCGTTAATCTTTACCCCGTCATCTGTTACCACCAGGATCTTGTTGAACATCATTTGTCCGGCTCCCCACATCGCATTCATTACTTTCTGCGCTTGTCCTGCATAATCCTTTTTGATCTGCGCGATCACCAGGTTATGGAAAACCCCTTCTACCGGCATTTCCATATCAATGATCTCTGGTACCAGCGTCATTTTAATAGGCGCCAGGAAAATACGTTCTGTGGCTTTTCCTATCCAGGCATCTTCCTGCGGAGGAATGCCCACTATCGTTGACGGATATACGGCGTCCTTGCGGTGCGTAATTGCTGTTACATGAAATTTAGGATACCAGTCGGCCAAAGAGTAGTAACCGGTATGGTCGCCAAACGGACCTTCCCATACCAGTTCTTCAGACGGTTCTACGTAGCCTTCTATCACAAAATCTGCATCTGCTGGTACTTCAATCTCCGGTTGGGTAATACATTTTACCAGCTCTACTTTCTTTTTACGGAGAAAGCCTGCCAGCATGTATTCATCCACGTTTTCCGGGAGTGGTGCAGTAGCTGAGTAGGTATAAACGGGATCTCCGCCCAGTACTACGGCAACGGGCATACGTTTATTCAGCTTCTTATATTCCATAAAGTGCTTGGCAGACACTTTATGTTTATGCCAGTGCATACCGGTCATATCTTTTTCAAATACCTGCATACGGTACATGCCAACATTGCGGGTACCCGTCAACGGATCTTTGGTATGTATTACCGGCAGTGTCACGAACGGGCCTCCATCTTTAGGCCAACAGGTAAGCACCGGTAGTTTGCTGAGGTCCGGGGCAGACATCACTACTTCCTGGCAGCTGCCTTTTCCACTCACTACCTTGGGCATCCAGGAGGCAAACTGTCCCAGTTTGGGCAATAACGCCAATTTATCGAGGATGCTTTCTTTGGGCTTGGATAACAGTTTAAAAAGATTTTCAATTTCACCGGCTACATCGTCCAGTTCGTGTACACCCAGCGCCAGGCACATACGTTTATAGCTGCCCATGGAGTTGATAAGAACCGGAAAATCTGTTCCGGTATTTTCAAACAGCAACGCTTTACCCCCATCCGGCGATTTGCTTATCCTGTCTGTTATTTCAGCTATTTCCAGTTTAGGGTCCACATAGGTTTTAATGCGTACCAGTTCTCCTGCCTGTTCCAGCGTATCTATAAAATGTCTGAGATTTTTATATGCCATGTTTGAATCTTATTACCAATCAACAAAAGTAACCATACCGCACCGCAATAAAAAATGCCCCCCATTAAATAATGGGAGGCATTCATTTTATTCCATTTTCAGTTATCAGTTCACAATAGTAACACCCGCGTGGAATACAGCTCTCGGCCTGGATGGATAATAGCGTACCGGTGCAGGTACCGGTACTGGCACAACCGGGTAATAAGCTGGTTGCATATATACCACCCTTCTCCTCGGACGATAGCAATCGTCATCCCATCCACGGCGGTATTCTCTTCTTGGGGGTTCACATCTGTCCCGCTCCCAGCGGTCGTGTCCATGTCCGCGACCATGATCACGGTATCCGCGATCGTATCCTCTTTGTGCATAAGTAGTCAGCACTGTGCCGCCCATCAGCAGCATCAATAACAATACTTTTTTCATGTTGTGTGGTTTTTAGTTCAAGATCGGTTGGCAAATAAAAGTTGTGGTGTATTCATTTATAGAGGAGATCCTGTTACTGTCACATTATTTGCAACATAATCCGTTCCCGGATATCCAACGTAGCTATACCTGTGATAAGTACGATGGTGAGGCTTATGATGCTTATAATGACGGTGAGGTCTGTATCCTGGCCTTGGCGGATGCGGCGGCATTGGTGGCCTTGGCGGATGCCAGTGATGCGATGGCCTTGGCGGTGCCGGCGGATGTGGAAAATGTGCCGGTAACGGAGGCCTTGGTGGCAGCGGTGGATGTGGCGGCCTGTGTTGAGCAAAAAGACTGGCACTACCCACTGTCAACATCACTGAAGCTAAAAACAAAAACTTCTTCATGGCACTTCTTTTTCGTTAGTTATAACAGGTAGTTGCACACCAACTTATTTTTGCGGCTATCGTCTCATTACTATCTCCGCGATTTGTGATTCTGCTGTCCGCCATAAGCTGGTGGCTGCGTTATTACCTGTTTGAACTCATAAATCCAACAACTATGCCAATAAAAAAATCCCGGCTTTAAGCCGGGATTGCAATACTAAATAACCCATTCAATATATTAGTAATCAATTTATTACGGTCTGAGTATCGGACAGCGGGTAGCTTTCTGCTTACCCCATCCGCGATCACCGCCCAAACGATATGTAATGGTAAATCCGGAGAAGGCATACCAGTCTTTATGTTTGTCAGAACCACGAATAGCACCATCCGCAGGATAAGTCCCTGGAGTAGTTCCTTTAGCAGTTAATTCATCACCGCGAAAAGCCATATCCACCGCCTTCTGGCCACGATACGCCAGCAATGTATTCTGATCTACGTAATTGGTACTTACGTCATCCAGGTAATCGGTAGTGGTTGGGCGGAATCCTATTTCAAATCCAAGGGTCCAGTTGTCATTCAGTATAGCTTTTACACCTGCTCCAAAAGGAATGGAAATAGCCATAAGGTCGTAAGGTTGACGGGTAGGATACTGCGGTAATCCCTGTCCTTCTGTACCGAGTGGACGAAGCCGTACACGGTTACCAGACTGGTCTTTCGCAGTAGGATCAAATCCAAATCCACCGATGCCCACAAAAACGTAAGGAGTAAAGCCTTTCTCATCCAGATCAAAAAAGTTGAATTCTCCGATCAGACTTCCCTCCAGCACATTTGAACGAAAACTCAGATTCCTCGCTACCAGGTCTTTCGATGAATTGGTACTATCAGCCCCTGTGGCTATTCCCCAGGTAATGGCAGCCCGGATAGTGAGGTAGCGGTTAATATCTTTTCTTACCAACAAGCCAAGCGCGGGGCGGGTGTACTTCATATCTACCCTTTGCTGGGTCAGATCTCCGCTGTAATTGCTAATGCCCAGAAAAGCGCCTACGTGCCAGTCCTGCGCAAAGGTGAGAAAGGGAACTGCCATGAATAACAACAGTATTCCGGTAGATTTTGTAAATTTCAATGTATTAAAGTTTAAGAGGTTAGTCCTTTTCAATCGTGCATCCATTTAACGTTATTATTACAATTTTTATTTGGTGCTCCCCCTCCAATAGTTTTCACACGTATACCCGCACGGCTAATAAAATGTAAAAATAAACTAATAAACCAATTAACTCATAAACAATTAATCTAACATCTTATATAAGCCCATCCTTCTTCCTGCCGGTTGATCAGATGAAAGATCCCCGCAGGGACAATTTCTGTCAAAGGCAGCAACTGGCTTGCCTGTAGCTGACGGCCATTCAGGGTATTCCGGCAAATAAGAAATTTAACAGCACGTTCCTGCAAAGACAGCACCTTTTCAGATAAGGGATTCCCATCTATGAGTAAAAGATTCCATGCATGTCCATGCACAACTACCTCTACGGCTATACGTGTTTGGGTGGCTGCTGCCTGTTGGAGAAGATTATGGAGCTGTCCCAGCATAGACAGCTGCACATCGGATTCACCGGATGTGATTTGAAAAACTACCTGCATGGGGACAAACCTAACCAAATATTGGTAAAACCAACACTAACAAATCTATAAAAGGTGGATGTCAGGACTTAACTATGATCCTCTTTATGCTTTGCACTGTACAGCTCATACTGTACCTTTCTCAGCTTATCTTCCAGCTTATGATATTTCTCTTTTACCTCTCGCAACTGGTATAGTAGCGAAGCTTCTCTCTGCTCCTGTTTTACCAGGTTGATATTCGCTGTTTGTAATGCCCTGAAATGACGGAATAATAATACCCATCCAAGGCACAACAATAACAATAAAATAACGATGATGGCTATCATAATAATAAGGTTATGCGACCTGTATCTGCTATGTTTTTACCGCCTGGAAATGGCGTTGCGCTGCCGCAACTCCACAACAGGATTGATAGGACAAAATATGTTGAATGCTATAAAATCCGTATTGAATTACCTGGTTGGAGCTATGAACATGACACTACTGCTAAAGTTATTTATTCTCATGATTAACGGTTTGTCCATTTTAGCTTTTTCTATTATTTCTTTTAAAATAATGGGAGGTCCCAGGACCAAAATCAAACATATTATGAATAATAATACTTCAATAGCCTTTATATCATATTGATATCCAATTATATACTATGATATAAAAATTTACGTATCCGGTAATCATAAAAAAAATTAAATTAGAGATAATGTTCATGTAGAGAAAGATTGAGCTTTGATGAAATCAGCATGTACCGAAATCCACTGAAAATCATTTAAATCCCCGTATTGTATGTCCGCCCTTCTGTCGAAAGAACAACTCGAAAATTTTGCTTTACAGGGTTTATCCTATGCAGATGATCATGTCAGCGACCCATTTAATATTAAAGATGTTTCAGAAAGACTGGGAATCTCCTACTCTTATTTCTACCACAATTTCACAGAATACATGGGAGAACCTTTCTGGCATTATGTAAAGCGTCACCGGCTGGAACTTGCTGCCGGCCTGCTCCGGCATAGTGGCTATAATATCGGTGAAATAAGTGACCATTGCGGATACGCTACCACAGCAGCTTTTAGCAAAGCTTTCAAGCAACATTTTAAAGAAAGTCCAAAGGACTTCCGCCGCATTATTATTCTGCCTAACGAAAGAAGAACCCTGCAGATTACGGAGGGTATCACCGCAGCCTTTGGCAGCGAAGCATTCGGCGGTCTATTCAGCTATGAACGCTGTGAAAAAGTAAAGCTGCCAGATAGTATACTCTATTATTCCCTTATTTCCCGTGGACAGGATCCTGTTGCTGAAATGATTGCCAGGATGACCCAGCATTATACTTTATTTAAAAAGATGCAGACCTTATACGACCTGCCTCAAAGCAGGATCATTACCGGTACCCTGGATGCTGTTCCAGTTACCGATTATGAGAAATTATCGATGTTTGCCGGTATCCATATTCCGTTGTCAGCTACCACCGCACATCAGCAATTGCAACAGAACTTTTCTTACCTGATGACGAAAAGAATCACCGGGGGCAACTATCTCAAACTACCCGTTCCCATGGATTTTGCTACAGCAGGCGTACCAATGTATAACTTTATCAGTATGAACTGCAAAGAAGGGATCTTTAAAATGAGCGGAAATCATTTTTTCATTTCACTCAATGGTCCGAGTTATTCTGAAATTTTTATTCCGTTGCTCAAGAAACATTACTGAAGAGGAATTACGAATTACGAATTACGGAGTTGTGAGAAGATAATAGCGGATGTTCTCCGTGTTTACTATCTTCTCACAACTCCGTAATTCGTAATTCGTAATTCGTAATTTCTATTTGGTAAATACTGCCCGGAAACAATTGGCACTCGTATTCACAGTATCCTTCTGTGGCTTACTTCTTCCGTAAAATTCATCCAGAAAGCTACCCGCATCAGACCAAACCGTTTGCATCATTCCCTGAAAACGCGGTTTCATTTCATTGGTAGCTGCTATACGGTAATCATACATATCCTTCAGTTGCAGCTTTGCATTCTCCGGCATTCTCCACGGACAGGTAATAACAGACAATCCTTTCATGGCAAAATAAACAGGTGTTTTATCCGGTCTTTCGTAATGCCAATCGCAGATCATCACATCTTTTGGAACCAGGTCAACTGCCCGGTGAGTATTATTCATACTCGCCTCCCAGGCGCCTAAACCAGTGGTTTTACCTTCCAGCAAGCGATCACCCCATATCCACAAAGCGCGTCCCTTCTCTGCCAGGTGATTACGGAGCGTCCATACTTCACCGGCAAACAGCTCCGCTTTGTCTTTGCCTCCGCAACGCGGACACTTCTCCTCTCCGATATAAAACACTTCGTCCATACCTGCATGAAAAGCAGTCGACTCAAACGCATCACAAATCTCATCTACCAGCTCGAAAACAATCTTATGAACTCCCGGGTGCAACGGACAATAGCTTTTGCAATACAAACCATCCGCATTAGGCCATTCGTACTTTACCGGCATCTTTACCCAAGGCGTTTCATCAAAGTCAGGATACACTTTCAACAGGTTGGTAGTCGTACCTGCCCATGACTGATGCCCCAGCAGGTTAATCTGAGGAATCAACCGGATATTATGTTTACGACAGGCCTGAACCAGTTGTTTTACCTGCTGCTCGGTAAGACTACCGGGATCACGCAACTCAGGATGCGACTTAAACTGGTAATTAAAATCAACACGAAGCACCAATGTGTTGATATGTCGCGGCGCCAGCTCCGTTTCTATAAACCTGAGAAAAGAAGATAGTCCATCCGCTCTGGGCGCCGCTATACAAAATCCGCGTACAGGCAACGTATCTACCGGCAGGGGGTTTGCAAAAGAAAAAGAAACACTGCTACATACAAGCAATAAGAGGGCAAATAGTTTTTTCATAAGTCTTTGAATTTTTTATCGGCATTTTACCAGCTGCCAATAGCTAATGGATAAAAGCTATCCGGCATTCCAGTAAAATAATGAAAGCACCGGGGAACTGCAATCTTTTCCTTCAAACAAATGTATAATAGCTATTGTAATGTTATACACGTTGATTTTTAATATCTTTGATAAAAGCACTAAATCTATGAATGAGTTTAAACTACCGTTTAACGCAAGACTCACCTTCACCCTGTTATCTATCATTCTGGTTATTTATGTGGCACATATTGGCAGTGGCATTATAGTGCCCCTGATGTTCGCCATGCTGATTGCCATCATGCTGCTGCCTGTAGTGCACAGGCTGGAGAAATGGCGCATTCCCCGTGGAATGGCAGCCGTTCTGGCGGTACTGCTCTTTATCATCATCATTGCACTGATCATGACGTTGCTGGGCAAACAAATGGAATCTTTCATCTCGGACTTCCCGCAACTGCAACAAAAACTGGTGCTGGTCATTAGCTCCACACAAGACTGGGTGAATGCTAAATTTCATATTAACTCCAGTACCCAGTTAAGCTACGTGGAAAAAGCCCTGATGGGCACCCTGGGAACCGCTACCAGCTTCCTCAGTCAAACGTTTCTTTCCCTTTCCTCCCTGCTGGTATTTGTGGTGTTTGTATTCCTGTATGCTTTTTTTATTCTCTTCTACCGTAGGTTACTGGTATCCTTCCTGATAAAAATATTCAGAGAAGAACATCGTGACAAATTACTCAAGGTGATCGCGAGCACCCGTTCCATCATAAAAAGCTATGTAGGCGGCCTGATGATAGAAATGGTCATTGTAGCCATTCTCAATACCGTACTGTTCTTAATATTAGGCATTAAATACGCCATCCTGCTGGGAGTAATGGCCGCTATCTTTAATATTATTCCTTACGTGGGCATTTTAACGGCCGCTATACTTATCATACTGGTTACCCTGGCTACGGGCACGCCTATACAGGCTTTACAGGCAGGTATTGCGTTGTTCCTCGTACACGTACTAGACAGCAATGTGTTATTTCCCAGTATTGTTGGTTCCAAGGTAAAGATCAATGCGCTTATTACCATTATAGGCGTGGTACTGGGCAATATGCTATGGGGCATACCTGGTATGTTCCTCGCCATTCCTTCAATTGCCATTATCAAAATCATTTGTGAAAATATCGAAGAAATGTACCCCTGGGCTATATTGCTGGGAGATGAATCCAAGCCCAAAGTGAAAAAAGTAAAAAAGATAGATCCGGACGAAACACCGGCCTGATATAGCATATAAAAGAGAAGTTGCTCCGGAATTACCGGAACAACTTCTTACTTATCATCAACAACCAATTGTTATTGTAATGCAGGATCCCCTGCATCTTTCTTCAACATCCTCCGGTATACCCAATAAAATATTATCGGGAAAATAAAGAGATTGAAAAAAGTATCTGTAATTAATCCTCCTATCACCACCCGCGCAAGCGGCCTCGCTGTTTCTGAGCCGATCCCCATACTGGTAGCTGCCGGTAATAGTCCTATAGCCGCCATCATGGCCGTCATCACTACAGGTCTGATCCTTGACTCCACCCCTTCCAGGATGGCATGCGCCAGACTAAAATGAGAGGCCTTGTGCATGTTCCGCACATTTGTCTTGAATTTTGATAGCAGGATCACCCCGTTCTGCACACAAATTCCAAACAGGGCGATGAATCCTATACCCGCAGAAATACTGAAGTTCATGCCCGTAAGCCATAGGGAAAAAATACCGCCTATGATCGCAAATGGTACATTCCCCAACACCAGCAAAGCATCTTTAATTTTTCCAAAGAGTATAAACAGGATCAGGAATATCAGTAATAAACTTATAGGTACTACCTGCATCAGTCGCTTAGTCGCCCGTTCCTGGTTCTCGAAATCGCCCGCCCATTCAAGGGAATAGCCTTTGGGTAGATTTATCTGCGCTCCTACTTTTTCCTGCGCTTCGGCAATGGTGCTGCCAAGATCCCTGCCCCGCACAGAGAATTTGATGGCCCCATAACGCATATGCTTATCGCGGTATATCATACTGGGCCCAACGATATGCTGTATCTCCGCGATTTCTTTCAATGGAATCTTATTGCCCCGTATAGTCGGAATCGTTAGATTACCAATGGAAATTTCACTCTCCCTGAAATTTTCGGGATACCGTATACGAAGATCAAAACTCTTCTCTCCCTCATATATGCGGGTAGCCGCTTTACCGCCAATAGCCATCTCTATCACAGAGTTGGCATCTTCTGTGGTAACACCATACAGCGCCATCTTCTGCTGGTCGAGGTTAATCCGCAATTCCGGCTGCCCGATATTGCGCAGGATACCCAAATCTTCAATGCCATGCACGTCCTTCAGGATCTTTTCTATTCCTTCTTCTTTATCTTCTATCAGTTTAAAATCATCTCCAAACAGTTTTACTACAATAGATCCCTTTACTCCGGACAYAGCTTCTTCCACATTGTCCATGATAGGTTGGGAAAAGTTCAGGGTAATACCCGGAATCCAATCCAGCTTATCATTCATCTTCTCTATCAGGGCGGTTTTAGATAGACCACTCTTCCACTCTTTCTGCGGATAGATATCTACATGCAATTCAATATTATAAAAACCAGTAGCATCCGTACCATCATTAGGCCGCCCGGTTTGTGACATCACCTGTTTTACCTCTGGAAAAGTGAGCAACTTCTTCCTCATATCATTGGCTACTTTCACGGACTCCTCCAGCGAAGTACTCAACGGCCCGGTAGCCCGGATGTAAATAGCGCCTTCGTTGAGCTGAGGCAGGAATTCAGTGCCCAGAAACCTGAAACAGTATAACCCAAACGCCAGTACGATCAGCGCCCCGGTAAAGGCTATACGCCGATGCCGGAAACAATAGTTGAAGATCTTCAGTGTGGTACGGTTAATGAATTCCAGGAACACGTTGTGCTTTTCCCGCACATTCTTTCTCAGCAACACACTGGCCAGCGCCGGTACCAGGGTAAAAGTGAGTATCAGGGCGCCCAGTAAGGCAAAGCCAAGTGTCCAGGCCAGCGGAGAAAACATCTTGCCTTCTACTTTTTCAAAAGTAAAAATGGGTAGTAACCCGGTGATGATAATGAGTTTCGCAAAGAAAATGCCCTTTCCATTTTCCAGGCAGGCTTTGCGGATCATCCCCAGCTTACTCAACTTATTGAACCGTTCCATCCCTACATCTTTCGCTTTCCGGTCCAATACCACAAAGATGCCCTCCATCATCACCACAGCTCCGTCTATGATAATCCCGAAGTCAATAGCCCCCATAGACAGCAGGTTGGCGCTCATCCCCTTTATGCGTAAACAAATGAATGCAAAGAGCAACGCCAGCGGAATCACCACCGAAACGATAATAGTGGTGCGCCAGTCGGCCATAAACAGGAACACTATTACCGTCACAAAAATGATTCCTTCAATCATATTGTGCAGTACGGTATGCGTAGAGAAATCAATCAGGTCTTCCCGGTTATAGAACGCCCTGATCTTTACATCATCAGGTAAAATGCGTGTATTCAGCTCCGTTATTTTCTCTTTCAATGACTTGATTACCACCGCAGGATTCTCCCCTTTGCGCATCACTACAATCCCTTCCACTACATCATGATCCATGTCACGGCCTACCTGCCCCAGTCGGGGCAATGCCGCCACACTTACTTCTGCCACATCCTTTACCAGTATAGGCGTTCCGTTGATATGATCTACAATGATGTTTTTGATTTCATCTACATTATTGAGAATACCAATACCCCGCACTACATATGCCTGTGCATTTTTAACGATCACATCTCCCCCCACATTGATATTGCTTTTAGACAATGCCTGGAACATTTCCTGCGCAGTAATATCGTACTGTACTGCTTTGTCCGGATCAATGGTCACCTGGTAGATCTTCACTTCTCCCCCAAAACTTACAATATCCGCTACCCCCGGCACAGACAGCAGGTTGCGTTCAATCACCCAATCCTGTAATGTTTTCAGCTCTTGTATGGAAAGCTTGCTACTCTCCAGCGTATACCGGTAAATTTCTCCTGTAGGCCCATATGGGGGCTCTATTTCGGGATCTACGCCATCCGGCAGGGAAGCGGAGGTAATGTTATTGTTAATCTGTTGTCTGGCAAACGTATCATCTACGTCATCATCGAAAATTATTTTTACAACAGATAGCCCGAATAGAGAAGAGGAACGGATATGTGTTTTTTTCTGCGCCCGGTTCATGGCAATCTCTATGGGGCGTGTTACAAATTTCTCCACCTCTTCAGCGCTACGGCCCTGCCATTGGGTAATAATAGTAACAGAGGTATTTGTTACATCCGGAAATGCATCTACACCTATCTGCTTAAAACTGACATAGCCGGCAATCGCCAATACACCGGTCGCAAAAAAAATGAAGTATTTATTGCTTAAAGAAAAAGCAAGGACTTTCTTTATAAACTTGTTCATAATAATGGCCTTTAGCGGTTACTGCTGATCCTTCAGCGTTTCATAGATGAATACCTGCCGGGATGCAATCACCCGGTCGCCTTCTTTCAGGCCGGAATTGATAAAGGCCCGTCCTTCGCTGGTTTTATCGATTTTCACTTCCCTTATTTCTACGCCGCTTTTTGAGTTCACCCGCACCAGTACATAATATTTATCGTGATCAAAAATGATCCCCCTCGATGGAATACTCACTACATTACTATCTGCATGACGGTTAGCTTTCACCCGCACAAACATTTCAGGCTTCAGCAGGAATCCCGGGTTATCCACCACCACCCTCGCTTTCATCACTTTATTCTCTGGATCCAGTACATTATAAATCTTATCGATTGTACCGGAAAAGGATTTATCGGGATAGGATAAAGTAGACATCTGTACACGATCTCCTTCATGAATGCTGGCGATGTCTGACTCAAAAATGTTGATCATGGCCCATACATTATTGAGGTCGGCAATCACAAAAATAGGGTCTGTGTTATCTGGTCGCCACTGCATACTTTCAGCGGCTCTTTTACTGATGATAAAACCTGGTACAGGGGCTTTCACAGCGTAGTTGGTTTGATGACCGCCCCCGTTGATATCCAGAATAGCCTGTGATTTATTATGTGCTGCTACGGCTTTATCATAATTGCTTTTGGCTTCTTCATAATCCCTTTGTGAGTTCAGCCCGCTCTTGTAAAAAGATTCCGCAACATACATATTGCGTTTGGCTGTTTGCATATCGTTCACGGATATACGCTGATCAGCGGTAAACACAGCCATTTCAGGGCTTTTAAGGATAGCCAGTACTTGTCCTTTTTTCACAAAATCGCCGGAATGTACTTTCACGTCTGTTACAATACCACTGACCATGGGGAAAATACGGGCTGTTTTATCTTCGTTCTCCGTAATTTTTCCGGTGAGCAGTATTTCATTTTCTACTGGCCTTACGGTAGCGGTATCCACTACCAGCGTGCGGAGAAGAGAGTCCGAAAGCGTCCATGAACGGGGTTCTTCCGGAACTGTCTTACTACCGCAGCCAGTCATGGAGATAATAATAACAATTGCAGGTATATAGTGCTTTATTGAATATTGCATGTTCAGGAAATTTATCAGGGATGAAAAATGAGGGCACCAGTACTAAAATTGAGCGACTCCAGTGCATGCAGCCTGTCATACTTCAGTTCGTTCATTTTAAGTACATTATTTCTGTAAGCATCGTACAGGTCAATGAATTCGAGCAACCCGATATTATGAAGACGGTAATTTTTCTCTACTTCATTCATCATTCTACCGTAATCGTTTTCAAATCCGGGATCGAATTCATGGAGCAACTTTTCTGTTTGCAATGCCTGCTCTAAGCTGTTCATTACTTCATGTGCGAGTACATCTTCTTGCCCCTGTAACTGCAGCTTACTGCTTTCCAGCAGGGCTTTGGCAGTTTTTATATTTCCCTGGTTGCGGTTAAAGAAAGGTAATGGCATGGATACATTCAACCCATTGTAATTACGCTCAAAATTACCCTGCTTATCAAAAGAAAATCCCACCTGAAGATCCGGCACGGCCATCGACTTTTGCAAGCGCAGGTTCAGGTGATTATAATTCACGGTCTCCTGACCGATTTTCAGATCATAACGATTTGACCGGGCGGTATCAAGCAGCGACTGAAAATTATATTGCTGCGCAATGGGTTTGTCTGTCGAAGTATCCCGCAACTGCGGCTGTATAATGGTACCGGGAGCAACTCTGATCAGCAGGGCCAGATCGGATTGTGTTTGTTGTATATCCTGTTGCAACGCCAGGTGATCATGCTGCAGGTCATAGAGCATGGATTTTATCCGGATAATTTCTTTAGGTGCTATATTGCCTAATTCCTTTTGTGCGGTAAATACCGTTACAACGGTTTGCAGAAAAGCAATCTGGCTGGCAAATGTTTGCAATGAGCGTTGCTTATAATAGAGGTCATAAAAATTATCATGGAGTGAAAAGCGTAGCGTCCGGAGAATATCATAAAACTGGTACTCACTCATTCTAACACCGCTCTGGGCCAGCTTCACGGCCTTATTGCGTTTACCCGCCAGTTTGACAAGCTGCTCTACCTGCAGGGAATTTTGTCCTTCGTAGGAAAAGTCAAACCATTTCTTTGTGGTATGACTGTACAATACATTCTCAAACGTCACTTGCGGATTATCATACAGCTTAGCTGTTATGATACCTGCCCTGGCTGAATCAATGCTGTAACGCTGCGTAAGTAACGGAATGTTTTTCTGCAGGAGCTGCTGTTCTGCTTCCGGAAGCGTGAGCCGGAGTGTGTCTTTTATCTGCGCCGATGCCGTGAAACGGAATAGGGTGGCGAACAGTACAAGATAGGCGCTTAATGCTGGTCTAATGATCATACAACTTAATTTTCGTTGCAAAGATGGCATTAGGCTATTAGCTACCTATTAGAATGAAGTTAAAACAAAATTAGAATTTCTGAACATGCGGAAAGAAAATATTGAATGTGGTTCCCTGACCCGGCACACTACTCACCGTAATCGCTGCCTTGTGCAACTGCAGGATCTTTTGTGTCATCGATAACCCAATACCATATCCATCAAAAGCATGGGCATTGTCTGCACGGTAAAGCGGCATAAATATTTTCTCCAGGTCTGTATCTGCAATACCAATACCATGGTCGCTTACAGACAGTGTTATCCCGGATTTAGTATAAGTTAACTGACAGTCAACGTTACGGTTATACGAAAATTTGAAAGCGTTCCTGACGATATTCTGCAATGCCAGCATCATCAGGGAACGATTACCCCGAATACAAAGTTGTGCAGCATCTTCGGGCATATCATTCAACTTTACATGCAATCGTACCGTGGGTGTTTTATGTTGCCAGAACTCCTGTATTTCCCATAACAATTCATCCAGCCGGATCATTTCGGAATTGGCATCTGTAAGGATAACATCTAACCTGGTTAGCTGTAACAGCCCATCGGTAATAATTTTCAGCTTCTCTGATTCTCCCAGTAGGGTACCCAATGTTTGGATATAATCTTCGCGGCTGCGTTCATTCTGAAGAGTCACTTCTATTTCCCCGATGATAGTGGTCAGTGGCGTGCGCAACTCATGGGAAGCATTGGATACAAAGGAGCGTTGCATATCAAAGGCCTGCTCCATATGCAGCAACAGCCCATTAAAATTTGTGGCCAGTTCGTCTATTTCATCTTTATTACGGCCTTGTTGTACGCGCATATGCAGGTTATTGGAACGAATATTTTTCACCTGCCGGTTAATGCTTTTAATGGGTTCCAGTGCCCTGCTGGCATACCATTGGCCCATCACAAAGGTGATCAGTAACGCTACCAGGAACATCACAATCAATATCCACATCAGGTAATTCAGTTGTTGTATCCCCATGGTATTACGGGCAGTCACAATCACCACAAAATTGCCCTGGTTGTCCGGATAATAAATACCGAGACCGGATTCTTCCTGGAAGCGGAACCGGTATACTTCTCTGTGGCGGATAGTTTCCAGCATAGACGCCGGCCAGTTGTATTTTGTTTTTTCTATAAACACCCCCTGGTTGTGCTGATCATATATATTGGAGGATTCATCGGGTATCCGTTCCCGGTAGCTCTTTTCTATTTCGAGGAATTTCTTCTTGGTCAGTTCATCTTTTTCCAGGTATACCTGGGCAGTTACCAGGGCACGCATCTGCAACAGTTTATAAAAACTGTTTTGAATATACTGGGCAGATAACAGGTATATCAGTACGAAAACGATGGTCAGTATAATACCTGAAATGAGCATGAACTGGAGTGATAAACGATGACGTATTTTCATTAGCTTTTAGCTTTTAGCCATTAGCTTTTAGCCAGTGTTTTATTGTTTTGTTCTGTTGTTAAGCAAATGATAAGCTAATAGCTAAAAGCTAACTGCTAATAGCTTATTTCTGTTTCATTACATAACCCATTCCTACTACCGTATGGATTAGCTTTTCACCGGTAAAGCCTTTTTCTATTTTATTCCGGAGATAGTTAACATATACATCTATGGTATTGGTACCGGTATCAAATTCCAGTCCCCATACGGCTTCCGAAATGAGTGCACGTGAAAGGACCTTACCGGTATTTTTAAGCAACAGCTCTAGCAATGCATATTCTTTTGCAGTGAGCGTGATCTCCTGCCCTTCCCTGGTGGCAGTTTTGGTGTTGGTATCCAATTGCAGGTCCGCAAAAGTAAGAATGGCCTGTTCCTGGTGAAACTGGCTTTTTCTGCGGGAGAGTGCATGAATTCTGGCTACCAGTTCGGAGAAATGAAACGGCTTGGCGAGATAATCATCAGCACCGGCGTTTAATCCATCCACAATGTCCTGTGTAGCATTTAAGGCTGTCAACATCAGAATGGGTGAACTGACTTCCAGCGTACGCAAATTTTTGCAGAGGGTAATCCCATTGATTCCCGGTAACATAATATCCAGCAGGATCAGGTCATAATCCTGCTCCAATGCGGCTTGTTGTCCTGCTATGCCATCGGTACATACTTCCACCTGGTGGTGGTGCTCTTCCAGGCCTCTTTTTATAAAGGCGCCTACCTTGGTTTCATCTTCTATCACCAATATTTTCATAACTAATAATTAAAAGCAATAACCTTTGCAAAAGTAGGATTGTTTACTCCGGCGTTCATTAAAGCCACATTAAAATCAAAGATGGTGTGGACAATTTACCAATATCTGTTAGCTTTGCTTCAACCTAAACCGGCAACAGTATTATGCATTTACCCGTTTTAAGTACCGGCAACCTGGTATTGCGWCCTATAGAAGAAAAAGATGCTGCTACCCTGTTCCATCACTTTTCAGATGATGCGGTAACAAAATATATGGACATTGATTCTTTTTCAAATATCAGCGAGGCAACCCACATTATTCAATTCTTCCGGAAAAGCCTGGAAGATGAGGAAGGTATGCGCTGGGCGATTACCCTGGCAGGAAAAGATGAATTGATTGGTACCTGTGGATATCATAAGATCAACAAAACCCATTTCAAAGCTGAAATTGGTTACGATCTGCGGCCGGCCTTCTGGGCCAAAGGCATTATGAAAGAAGCAATAGGGGTTATGCTCACTTACGGTTACGAGGAGTTACAGTTTAACCGGATAGAGGCTTTTGTGGACCCGGAGAACATTGCGTCTTCGAAACTGTTGTCCAGGCTGGGTTTCCACTACGAAGGTTTTTTAAGAGACGCCTTCTTTGAAAAAGGAAAATTTGTGAATGCAGAGCTATACAGCCTTTTAAGGCATGAACATACCCGGGAGTCTATTTACTAATTAATATATACCATGAGTTTGGAATTCAGGCATGCAGCAGCATCAGATCTGCCAAGGATCGTTGAAATTTATAACAGTACTATCGCCGGCAGAATGGTGACAGCTGATACCAGTCCGGTAACACCGGAGAGTCGTTTGTCCTGGTTTCATGCACACAACCCTACCCTGCGTCCGTTGTGGATGATTGATCTGGAAGGGAACAATGTCGGCTGGATGAGCTTTCAGTCGTTCTATGGCCGCCCTGCTTATAATGGCACTGTAGAAGTCAGTATTTATTTAGATGAATCTGCCCGTGGCAAAGGTTTGGGCAAGCAAATACTGCGTCATGCGATTGAAGTAGCGCCTCAGTTTGGCGTGCAAACCCTGCTCGGATTTATTTTTGCGCACAATCAACCCAGCCTGAAACTCTTTACTGACATAGGTTTCAAAGAGTGGGCACATCTTCCGGAAATTGCCGTACTCGATGGTGTGGAAAGAAGTCTGAAGATATTGGGATATAAAATAATTACGAATTAGGAATTACGAATTACGAGATCTTAATGGAATACTCACCGTAATTCTTAATTCGTAATTCGTAATTTCATAACAAAAGAAGGTCTATGTGGTGGATTTACGCTTTATTATCTGCTGGTTTTGCGGCGCTCACCGCTATTTTTGCGAAAATCGGGGTAGCGGATATTCCTTCCAACCTGGCCACTGCCATCAGGACCGTAATCATCCTGATCATGGCCTGGGCGATTGTGCTGGCAAGGGGTGAGTACAAAAATTTCGGAGCGATTTCCAAACACAGTATGTTATTCCTGGTATTGTCCGGACTGGCAACGGGTTGTTCCTGGATTTTTTATTTCAAGGCATTGCAGGTCGGAAAGGTATCACAGGTAGCGCCGGTAGATAAACTGAGTGTAGCCCTTACCATTATATTGGCGGCGGTATTTCTGAATGAGGCGCTTACCTGGAAAACAGCCATCGGTGCCGGGTTGATTATTGCCGGTACACTGGTATTGATATTAAAGTAAAGGATTATTCTGCTTCGATCTTGTAAACACAACGGCGGGCGCCGTTGATGATATGTTCCATACGGGACACGTTCATTTTTTCGCCGAGAATACTGACAAATGTTCTCATTTCGGAGGTACAAATGTTATCGCATTCAGAGGCAGCACAACAGATCGGGCAGTGATTTTCTATGAAGAAGTAGGTATCACCTTCTTTTTTCCATTCTGCCAGGTAGCCTTCACCAGAGCGGATGGCTGCGAACGAAGTCAACCGGTTTTCGATACCGTTTACACCCTGCAGGGCGCTGCTGTATTTTTCGAGCTGATTTTTTTCTCTTGCGTTGACTACATTATCGAGCGCTTCCTTGCCTAAAACAGTTTTAATGGTCTGTATTAATTGCAGGCTGAGTTCGGTGTGTGTATCCGGGAAACGGGCATTGCCCAATGGGGTGAGGCTCCAGATTAAAACGGGACGTCCAACGCCTCTGGACGTGCTTTCGGAGTGTACCAAACCTTCTTCTGCCAGTTTAAGCAGCTGAAGCCGGGCGCCTTCTCCCGTAATACCCAATTCACTCGCCAGTTCGGCTGCAGACAGCGGTCCCCGGGTCTTGAGCAATGTCAAAAACCGTTCGGCAGCATTCTTGGTTCGTATTGGATAATTTTCCAAGTTATTACTTGTTTTATTATCAAATATCGGTATTTTTGTGAAAGCTAAAAAAAAGATTTTGGGATTTTGATGATTGTGAGCGGTAGTCCATCAGAACATAATCTCATAATCACTTAAATCTCTAAATATTAGATATTAATGAACGTCCTGATATTTAATGGTGCTATAGATGACCGTCCTTATGCCACTTCTAACCAGTTGGCGGTGTATCTGACGGAGAAATTACAGGAAAAAGGGTTTTCGCCTGAGATATTTAGTCTGGGTAACACACAGATCCCCTTCTTTTCCCAACAGGAAGCGGGGCTTAAGCCGCCCGCAGTAGAGGCGATGTGTGCAGCGTTTTGCAAGGCCGATCTTCATATATGGATGACACCATTATATCATGGCAGCATGACAGGTGCTATGAAAAACTGCCTGGACTGGCTGGAAATGACCAGTAAGAACCAGCGTCCTTATTTAACAGGAAAGGTTGTAGCTTTGCTCTCCTGGGCAGACGGCACACAGGCCATGCAGGGTATTAATGCGATGGATGCAGTGGCTAAGGCCTTAAGAGCATGGGTATTACCATATTCCCTGCCTATTTTAAAAGATAACCTGTATGACCCGCAAACCCGCGGGTTGACTGCGTTTTATAAAAACAAACTGGATACGATGGTGCAGTTACTGTGTGCGGCAAAATCGCATGTGGTAGCAGGTATTGAAGGATAAATCGTGGAAACACACCGGGAAACCGGTGATAGCTAATCAAAACAAATTCTGAGTATGATAACCGTTTCAGAAAAAGCAGGAGAATATATCAAAGCGCTGATGGAAAGAGAACATCATGCGCCGGGTACCTTTGTACGTGTAGGCGTAAAAGGTGGTGGCTGCTCAGGCCTCGAATATGTGATGAAATTTGAAGCAACAGAAGAGGAAGGCGACCAGATATTTGAAGATAAAGGCATTAAAGTAGTGGTACAGATGAAAAGCCTGTTGTACCTGTATGGTACAGAGTTGGACTTTTCCGATGGACTGAATGGCAAAGGCCTTTTCTTTAACAATCCTAACGCAACCAGAACCTGTAGCTGCGGCGAAAGCTTCGGGGTATAAATTTTAAACTTGTATGATCAACAGTAACGAAATAATTGATGATATAGCCAATAAGGAGTATGAGTTTGGCTTTAGCACCGATATTGAAATGGATATAGCTCCTCCCGGGCTGAATGAAGATATCATCCGTTTTATTTCGGCGAAGAAGAATGAACCTGAATGGCTGCTGGAGTGGCGCCTGAAAGGATTTGCCGCATTTAAGAAAATGGAATTCCCTAAATGGCAGCATTTTGAAATGCCTAAGCTTGATCTGCAGGCACTTTCTTATTATGCAGCGCCAAAAAAGAAAATAACGCTCAACAGCCTGGATGAAGTAGATCCTGAACTGCTGGCGACTTTCGCAAAACTGGGTATTCCCCTGAACGAACAGAAAGCACTGACCGGTGTAGCAGTAGATGCTGTATTTGACAGCGTTTCTGTGGCAACCACCTTCAAAGGTAAGCTGAAAGAAATGGGCGTAATTTTCTGCTCTTTCGGTGAAGCGGTGCAGGAACATCCTGACCTGGTAAAAAAATACCTGGGTAGTGTGGTGCCTCATACGGACAATATTTTTGCTGCACTCAACGCTGCGGTATTCTCCGATGGTTCTTTCGTATACATTCCGAAAGGCGTTCGTTGCCCGATGGAGCTGAGCACTTACTTCCGTATCAATGCGCAGAACACCGGACAGTTTGAACGTACCCTGATCATTGCAGACGACAACAGTTATGTAAGTTACCTGGAAGGTTGCACGGCGCCTATGCGTGATGAAAATCAACTGCATGCGGCGGTAGTGGAACTGGTAGCCATGGAACAGGCTGAAATAAAATATTCTACCGTACAAAACTGGTATCCCGGTGATAAAGACGGTAAAGGTGGTATCTATAATTTCGTGACCAAAAGAGGTATCTGCAAAGGTACTTCCAGCAAAATCTCCTGGACACAGGTGGAAACCGGTTCTGCTATTACCTGGAAATATCCCAGCGTAATTCTGCAGGGTGATTATTCCGAAGGCGAATTTTATTCTGTAGCAGTAGTCCGTAACAAACAGATTGCTGATACTGGTACCAAAATTCACCATATCGGAAAAGGCACCAAAAGCCGCATCATTTCCAAAGGTATTTCTGCCGGTCGTGGCGACAACAGTTACCGCGGACTGGTATCCGTTGGTCCCCGTGCAGACAATGCCCGCAATTTCACTCAGTGCGACTCCCTGCTGATCGGTAACCAATGCGGATCTCACACGTTCCCGTATATCGAATCCAGGAACAAAACAGCGATGATCGAACATGAAGCTACCACTTCCAAGATCGGAGAAGATCAGATCTTCTACCTGAATCAACGTGGTATCGACAGTGAGAAAGCAGTAGCCCTGATCGTAAACGGTTATGTGAAAGAAGTACTGAACCAGCTGCCAATGGAATTTGCAGTGGAAGCACAGAAATTATTATCTATTACACTTGAAGGAAGCGTTGGATAATTCATTATTCAACTAATACATACAGAACGAAAAAAACAAACATGCTGACGATTAAAAATCTGCACGCAGAAGTAGAAGGGAAAAAAATTCTGAAAGGCATTAATCTCGAAATAAACAAAGGAGAAATGCACGCTATCATGGGACCTAACGGTTCCGGCAAAAGCTCATTGGCTTCTGTTTTGGCGGGTCGTGATAACTATACTGTCACCGAAGGTGAGGTATGGTTCAACGGCAAAAATCTGCTGGATATGGCTCCGGAAGATCGCGCCCGTGAAGGTGTATTCCTGGCTTTTCAATACCCTGTAGAAATACCAGGTGTTTCTAACCTCAACTTCATGAAAACCGCACTGAATGAAATCAGGGCGTATAAAGGCCTCCCCGCCCTCGAAGCAAGAGAGTTCCTGAAGCTGACCAAAGAAAAACAACAACTGGTAGATTTCCATTCCAACCTGATGAACCGTTCTCTGAACGAAGGATTCAGCGGTGGTGAAAAGAAACGTAACGAAATTTTCCAACTGGCTATGCTGGATCCGCAGCTGGCAATATTGGATGAAACAGATTCCGGATTAGACATCGATGCACTGCGTATTGTTTCAAATGGTGTAAACAAATTACGTGATACAGAGAAATCCTTCGTAGTGATTACTCACTATCAACGCCTGCTGGAGTATATCATACCTGACTTTGTGCATGTATTATACAATGGCCGTATCATCAAGACCGGTACCAAAGAACTGGCACTGGAACTCGAAGAAAGAGGATACGACTGGCTGAAAGAGGAATTACATTTGAAAGAATCTGTATAAAACGAATTATGACAAGCGATATGATATTGCCATTTTACCAGGCGTTAACGGAAGATGTAAATGCACTGTCAGCACAGGTATCCACCCCTGCTACTGCAGCACTGCACGACATCCGCCGCAAGGCGCTGGAGCGCTTCACAGCAACAGGACTTCCTACGCTGAAAACAGAAGCATGGCGCTACACGAATATTCAGCGCTATCTGAAAGAATTTCCATATGAATTGCTGACCACTGCTACACCGGTTTCCGCTGCAGTAGCAGAAAGCAAAGCAATTCCTGAGCTGGATTGCTACCGTATAGTACTGGTAAACGGCCACCTGCAGGCAGATCAGTCTACCCTGCCCGAAGGTAAAGGCATCACGGTGGGCGCAATGAGCGCAAACACCACTGCCCCTGGTTTTGTTACGTATTTCAACGAACAGCAACACCTGGCCGGCGAATCAATGGCCCAGTTAAATACTGCCCTCTTCGCAGATGGTTTGTATATAGAACTGGCTGCCAATACCATACTGGACAAACCTGTACACATAGTACACGTATATTCCTGCACAGCGCACGCTGTTATTCAGCCCCGTCATTTATGGGTACTGAACAGAAGCGCTGCCGCTACGATTATCGAAAGCTCCGTTCATCCGGAAACCACTACCGTGGCTTTTGCCAACAGTGTACTGGAAACCGTGATACTGGAAAATGCAGAACTGTGGCATTATAATGTACAACAGGGAGAAGAAAGCTTCCGCGAAGTACATACCACTGCTGCACAGCAACATAAAGACAGCCGTTATCATCATTTTAATTTCACACTGCCCAATACCCCGTTCACCCGTAATAACCTGAGCGTGGCACTGAATGGCAGCCATACCGAAACTAATCTGAACGGTTTATATATTGCCAGCAAACATCAGCATGTAGATAACCATACTTTCATGGATCATATCATGCCTGACTGTAACAGTAATGAGCTGTACAAAGGCGTACTGCTGGATAATGCCAATGGCGTATTCACCGGTAAAATCCTGGTACACCAGGAAGCGCAGAAAACAAATGCATTCCAGCAGAACAATAACCTGCTGCTGGGCAACAAAGCAGATATTAACTCACAGCCACAGCTGGAAATATATGCCGATGATGTAAAATGCAGCCATGGTTTTACTGCCGGTCAGTTCAGCGAAGAGTCCATGTTTTACCTGCGCTCCCGTGGCATAGGTGAAGATGCGGCAAAAGCACTGATGGTAAATGCTTTCTCTCATGACATTACAGATGCCATAAAGGTACCAGCCCTGCAACATTACCTGCAGGAGCAGATTGCGGAGATCATGAATAACTAAAATTACGATGGAACATATTGCTAACATAGTGACCGCCGGCCTGGATGTAACGCAGATCAGAAAGGATTTTCCTATTCTGCAGCAACAGGTACATGGCAAACAGCTGGTATACCTCGACAACGGAGCAACCACGCAGAAGCCGCAGGTAGTAATAGCAGCGGAAGCCCGCTACTATGAAGAATATAACAGCAATGTGCACCGGGGTGTACACCACCTGAGCCAGGTAGCAACGAATGCATACGAGAAAGCCCGTATCACCGTAGCCGGCTTTATCAACGCAGCAGATCCCCACGAAGTCATCTTTACCAAAGGCACTACAGACGGTATCAACCTGGTAGCCAATACCATGGGCCGTCGTTTCCTGAAGGCAGGCGACAGCGTGATCATTTCTTCCATGGAACACCATAGTAATATAGTGCCCTGGCAGATTGTTTGCGAAGAAAACGGCGCCACACTGAAGGTAATCCCTATCAATGAGCGCGGTGAACTGCTGATGGATGCCTACGAAGCCATGCTGGACGACACCGTGAAAATGGTAGCCGTTACCTACGTTTCCAATACGATGGGCACCGTGAATCCCGTACAGGATATCATCGCACTGGCGCATGCACGAAATATACCGGTCCTGCTGGATGCCGCACAGGCCATTCAACATATCAGTATTGATGTACAGGCCCTGGACGTAGACTTCCTCGCATTTTCCGGCCATAAAATTTATGCACCTACCGGCACCGGTGTGCTGTATGGCAAAAAGGAATGGCTGGATAAACTGCCCCCTTACCAGGGTGGTGGCGATATGATCAAGACCGTCACTTTCGAGAAAACGATCTATAACGAATTACCGTATAAATTCGAAGCCGGTACCCCTAATATTGCCGGCGCCATTGCGCTGGGTACTGCCATTGAATATTTACAAAAGACCGGCATCTCCAACATCCAGCAGTGGGAAGAAGAACTGATGGAATATGCGATGCAGGAACTACGTAAGATCGATGGTATCCGCTTTATCGGGGATGCTGCCAACAGAAGTGGTGCGATTTCCTTTCTGGTACACAACATTCACCCGTTTGACATGGGCGAACTGTTGGATCAGCAAGGTATCGCTGTAAGAACAGGGCATCACTGCACCGAACCGCTGATGGATCTCTTTAAGATCCCCGGTACCGTTCGTGCATCACTCTCTTTTTATAATACCAGGGAAGAAATAGACAAACTGGTAGCCGGCATTAAAAGAGCCGCCTCCATGCTTTTGTAAACAGGTGAATATGACGATTCAGGAAATACAGGAAGAAATAGTATCGGATTTTTCGATGATGGGCAGCTGGGAAGATAAATATGAATATATCATCCAGTTAGGTAAGGAATTACCACTCATTGCAGAAGAATTTAAAACACCGGACAACCTGATCAAAGGCTGTCAATCACGTGTGTGGCTGCATACAGAACTGAAAGACGGGAAATTGTTTTTTACCGGCGACAGTGATGCAGTTATCACCAAAGGACTGGTCAGCCTGATGATTTATGTACTTTCCGGGCATACGCCAAAGGACATTGCAGCAGCAGATATCTATTTCATTGACGCCATTGGTTTGAGCAGCCATCTCTCCCCTACCCGTTCCAACGGGTTACTGAGTATGCTGAAACAAATGAAGCTGTATTCCATCGCTTACCAGGCAAAAATTAACCAGCAATGAGTGAAGCAACATTAAGAGAACTGATAGAAGCACAGCTGAGAACCGTGTTTGATCCGGAAATTCCGGTGAACATCATGGAACTCGGGCTGGTATACGAAATCAAGATCAAGGAAAATAACCGGATTGGTATCGATATGACCCTTACCGCGCCCGGTTGCCCGGTAGCAGGAGATATTATCCGCGAAGTAGATGAAAAAGTAAGAAATATAGAAGGCGTTTCTGACGTAGATGTACACCTTACTTTTGATCCACCCTGGACTAAAGAAATGATGAGTGAAGAAGCAAAGCTGGAACTGGGCTTTCTTTAAGCAATAAAAAATACCAGATATTGAACCAAATACCAAATACACTGCGTAGTGTTATTTGATATTTGGTTTTTTATTTTATGGAATTATTTACTTTGTGCCTTAAATCGTTAATCCATTGAACCTATCCGACGAACAAGTGCTTGCTATGGCGCCTGATGACTCTTCCCGTAAATCCGGGAAAGACCTGGCCAACCCAGCCAAATGGGTCAGTAGAGGCGTTGGCGATAATGCGTTATGGGGAGAATGCCAGGGTAGCGGCAGCAAACCATACCAGACACAAATAGATACCGGCAACATGGCATTCAAATGCAGTTGCCCCAGTCGTAAGTTTCCCTGCAAACATGGATTGGGACTATTACTGCAGTATTCCAGGCAGCCCGACTCCTTTGCGGAACAAACACCTCCGGCCTGGGTCAGCGAATGGTTAGCCAAACGTGCCGAAAGAGAAGAAAAAAAAGCCGTAGCCGCCAGCGCACCTGAAAAACAGGTAGACACCACCGCCCAGGCTAAAAGACAACAGGCCAGGCAGCAGAAAGTCAGCGATGGTACTGCGGAACTACTGCGCTGGATAAAAGACCTGGTACGCAACGGTATCATGGACCTGCCTGAAAAAGATCCTTCCTTCTTTGAAAATATGATTCGCCGTATGGTGGATGCCCAGGCCCCCGGCCTGGCTGCCATGATGCGCGAACTAGCAGATATCAGCTACTTCCATGAAGGTTGGCAAACCATTTTCATGAACCAGCTGATACGCATCTACCTGGTGATTCAGGGCTATCAGCACCTCGACCAGCTACCGGAAACATTACAGCAGGATGTTCGCAGCCTGATTGGTTTTGCACAGGCGCAGGAAGAACTGAAAGAACAAACCGGTGTTACAGACACCTGGCGGGTACTGGGCAAACAAACCACAGAAGAAGACCGTCTCGTGGTAGAACGGTATTGGCTATACGGCATCCGGACACAGCACCGTGCACTGATACTGCAGTTTTTTGTACGCGGCCAGAGCACCATCGCCAATCCTATTACTCCCGGCACCACCATCCAGGCAGAACTGGTATACTATCCCTCTGCTGCACCACTCCGGGCCATTATCAAACAACAAATGACAGTTCCCCCGGATCATACCTTCAGTGGTTTTGCCGGATGGGAGGAAGTGGTATCTGCCCAAACTGATATCAGCGCCGTACTACCAGTGTATAACGACCAGGTATATACGATTGCGGGTCTCACCCCGGTATGGCACCAGGAACAATGGTGGCTGCAGGATAGCCGGCAGCAACTGATGCCGGTAAAAAAAGGGTTCCCACATATCTGGAAACTACTGGCGCTTAGCGGAGGTACCCCGCTGCATATGGCTGTTACCGGCCGGGAAATGCAGTATGAACCAATCGGGGTATGGCATGAACATGAATACAAAATATTATAATGGAGCGCTGGAATAATATCATCAATACTGCCCTGCTGGGCACCGCCAAAAAGCAGGCCGACAGCCAGGGCCTGAATGGTCCGCTGCAGGAGGCAGCAGAGCAAATCCTCGGCAACGCATCCGCCGATAAAGAAGAGCAGTTCCTGCAACTGGCGTCCGTTGTCTATAATTACCGGCAAAGTGGTACCCAACCGGTGACTGCCGCCATTCAACCGATAGCCGTTTGTGCTGCTGAAACCAAATCCTATTGTCCACCTGCAGCTATCCGCGTATTGCAACCGGTGCTGGAAACAGATAGCATACAACTGCTGCAACTATGGCTGGAATACTGCACCAAAGCAAACCTGTTGCTGCCTCCTGCGCAGTTGCCGGTGATGCTGGACAAAGCATGGCGCAATAAATCACTGCGGGTACTCACTGCTGCTGCCGGGGGGCATCGCGCAGAATGGCTGGGGCAATTTAACCCCGACTGGAACTTTTCCCGGGTGGCAGAAACACTGGAAGAAAGATGGGAAAATGGCGCTACCGCGCAACGGGTAGAAGCACTGAAAGAATTACGTGCAACCGATCCCGTTATGGCCCGCACCTGGCTGGAGCAAACCTGGTCCAAAGAAAGCGCCACTGTAAAAACTGAGTTGCTGACTGTGCTGGAACAACCACCCCATGAAACAGACATTGAATGGCTGGAATCTTTGCTAAGCGAAAAAAGCAAGCAGGTTAAAGAAACCGTCATCCGCCTGCTGAAAAAATTACCCGGTTCTTCCCTGCATGAGCAATACTGGCAGGTATTAGCCGGAGCAATACAGCTGCAGGATGATGGTCATGTAGTGATAGCCCTGCCGGACTTTAAAGACGACCGCATTTTTCAGAGTGGTATCGAAAAACTCAGCAATAATAAAAAGGTATCAGACGAAACACATATCCTCTATCAGTTAATCAGCATGGTACATCCCTCCCGCTGGGAAACCCATTTCGGGCGGTCTACCGCAGAAGTAATGAGGCTGTTCGGGCAATACGAAACACTGCAACCCTTCGTACCGGCACTGGTACAAGCCATTACCTGGTTTGAGGACCGGCAACGGGCCACTACGTTTATGCAATACAGTGAAACATTCTATATTGATATCATTCCGATGCTGCCAACAGATCAGCAACAGCAATTCAGCGAGAAATTCTTTGATGAACACCCGGAAACGATCATCAAATATGCCAGCAACAACCCCGAGGAATGGAGTGTGCCTTTATGTACCAGGATAATGCGGTATGCGGCCACACAACCTTATACCTATAACCAGCTGTTCATGAATAACGTGATCCGCCAGATACCCGTAGCCATCACTGCTACGCTCGATGATATTGTGCCAACGGAATCTTATCATGTAGGCTACTGGAATAATATAAAAGTTCACCTGGGCCGGCTCTTACAGGCTAAAAGCCAGCTACCCGGAAGTTTCAACAAATAATATTCACCGCAATAGCCTTGGGCCAACAACAAGCACCCAACAGCTAACAGCTAAAAACTAACAGCTCCCATGTCAGACATTTTACGTTATCATGCCGAACAGCTTTTTGCAGAAGAGCTGGAAGAACTGAAAAAGCAGGACTCCGAAAAGCGCCCGCATAACTGGTTGTTATCTCCCCAGTCGGTAGTCACCTACCTGATAGGCGGCAAACTGAAAAATGGTTTTGAAGTAACGCCTAAATATATTGGCAGCAGACGCCTGATGGAAATTGCCGTGGCTACCCTGGCAACAGATCGCGCGCTGTTGTTATATGGTTTGCCCGGTACCGCCAAAAGCTGGGTGAGTGAACACCTGGCAGCCGGCATCAGCGGTGATTCTACCATGATCATACAGGGTACCGCCGGTACCAGTGAAGAAAGTATCCGCTACGGCTGGAACTATGCCCGCCTCCTCGCAGAAGGACCGTCTAAAAATGCATTGGTGGAAACGCCGGTGATGCGGGCCATGCAGGATGGTAAAGTAGTCAGAATAGAAGAGTTGACCCGTATAGGCGCCGATGTGCAGGATACCCTGATTACCATTCTGTCTGAAAAAACCCTGCCTATCCCGGAACTGAATACAGAAGTACAGGCTACTAAAGGATTCAATGTGATCGCCACAGCCAACAATCGTGACAAAGGGGTGAACGAATTATCCAGCGCATTAAAACGTAGGTTCAATACCGTTATACTGCCAGTACCTGATTCTATGGAAGAAGAAATTGATATCGTAAGAAGACGGGTGGAAAGCTTCGAGAAAGTGATGGAACTCCCGGCAGAAAAACCTGCGCTGGAAGAAATCCGCCGCATCGTTACCATCTTCCGCGAACTGCGCAATGGTGTGACCCTGGATGGTAAAACAAAACTAAAATCTCCTGGTAGCACGTTGAGTACAGCAGAAGCTATTTCCGTGGTTAACAATGGGTTAGCCCTGGCTGCTTATTTTGGTGATGGAAGACTGAATGCAGCTGATCTGGCTGCCGGTATTATCGGTGCGGTGGTGAAAGATCCGGTGCAGGATAAACTGGTATGGCAGGAATACCTGGAAACGGTAGTGAAAACCCGGGAAGACTGGAAAGATGTGTACCGGGCCTGCAGGGATTTAGTTTAGCGGGTAAAGGTTGGTATCTGGAAGGGTTGGAAAATGTATTCATCATGAGTGGATGATGACGAAATAAATAACCATTGACGAATGATGGAGATAGAAATGAAGATGATGCAGACGGATAAGCTGCTGCAGCATAAATTAGTCGTTTCTATTTATTGTTTATTACCAACTAACTATTTCATATCAATTGATAACCAGCAGTTTGAAATTATCTAACTTCTGAAGATAGCAACCTCAGAAAACAAGTTTATTTTACGATTAAGCGCTACATATGTCTGTACATATTTTAGGTATCCGGCATCACGGACCTGGTTCTGCCAGGAATGTAAAAGCTTTTCTGGAAGAGCTGCAACCGGATATTGTGCTGATAGAAGGACCACCGGAAGYAGATACTTTACTGCAATGGGCAGGCCATGAGGATTTGCAGCCTCCGGTAGCCATCCTTGCCTATCAGCCAGATAGTCCGCAGAAAGCCTGCTTCTATCCGTTCGCGGCCTTTTCGCCGGAGTGGCAGGCCATGTTATATGCAAAGCAACATCGCATACATGCCCGCTTCATGGATCTTCCATTGGCACATGTATTCGGAATGGAAAATGAGGCTGTGGCAAAAGCAGCAGAGAAGGCAGCAGGAGAAGGACCGGGTGAAGTTCCTAACGGCGATACAACGGATACTCCCCTCGTTACATTAAATAATGTATCCCTCCGCACTACTTCCCGCTACCATAACAATGCGCGCAATAACAACGAAGAAGTTTTTACCGAAGCACCCGAAACTTCGTTTGTCCCTCAGCGTGATCCTATTTCGCACCTGGCCGCGGCGGCCGGTTATGATGACGGAGAAAGATGGTGGGAACATATGTTTGAATACCGCCTGGAACAGGCATCCGTGTTTGAAGCGGTGAACGATGCCATGCAGGCCCTCCGGGAAGAATTACCCCGGAGAGAAGATCACCGGGAACAACTCCGGGAAGCATGGATGCGCAAGTGCATCCGTTTGGCTGAAAAGGAAATGTTCCAGCGGATTGCTGTGATATGTGGCGCCTGGCATGCACCAGCACTGCAAAACATGCCCAAACAAAAAGAAGACAACGACCTCCTGAAAGGATTGCCTAAAGCAAAAGTGGAATGCACCTGGATTCCATGGACGTATAGCCGTTTAAGTTACGAGAGCGGTTATGGCGCCGGCATTCCCTCACCGGGATGGTATGACCATATCTGGGAATACCCCAGCGATGATGGCACCCGCTGGATGGCGCTGGTAGCAAAACTTTTCAGGGAACAACAACAGGATACCTCTGTAGCACATGTGATGGAAGCGGTACGATTAGCCAACTCCCTGGCATCGCTCCGGCATTATTCCCGCCCCGGACTGGAAGAGCTGAATGAAGCCACCCTCAGTGTATTGTGTAACGGAGAGAGTATCCTCATGCAGCTTATACGGGATGAACTCATTGTACGCAACCGCATCGGGAAAGTGCCTGTAGAGGTTCCCACTCCACCACTGCAAACAGATATTGCCAAATGGCAGAAGAAACTGCGGTTACCACAGACAGCAGATTTCAAAGACTATGTACTGGATTTGCGCAAGGACACCGACCTGGAAAGAAGTATCTTCCTGCATCGGTTGCAGTTACTGGAGATCTATTGGGGCAAACGTGCCGAGATAGCAGGTAAAGGTACTTTTAAGGAGCAGTGGCGACTGCAATGGGACCCTGCTTTTTCAATAGACATCATCGAAAAAGGCAGCTGGGGAAATACGGTAGCGGAAGCTACCACCCGCTATGTGACTCATAGCGCCGAAAATACCAGCACCCTGCAGCAGGTATGTAAAATGCTGGAATCAGCTATACCGGCGGAACTGCCGGCCATTGTGGAAGTGCTGATTCATCGCATCAACAACCTGGCAGCAGCTTCCGGAGATGTATTGCAGCTGATGGAAGTCATTCCATCCCTTGTAAATATCAGCCGGTATGGCAACGTACGTAAAACGGATGCGGCCCTGGTAAATGATATCACTGAAAGCATGATTGGCCGTATCTGTATCAGTTTACCGGCTGCCTGTACTTCCGTGGCGGAAGATGCAGCACTGGCATTACTGGATCTTTTCTACGCCATGAATGATGCCATCAGCCTGTTGCAGGATAAAGATCTCGACAGCTCCTGGCAGCAAACCTTATTGGTGATATCCCGCAATGAGCAATCAGCCCCCATGATAGCCGGATATGCCACCCGTTTGTTGTTCGATGCCAAAGTGATCATGGGAGAAACGCTCAGCAAGGCCTTTAGTGTATCCATGTCCATCGCCAACCCGCCATCGCTGGCAGCCGCCTGGCTGGAAGGCTTCCTGAGAGGCAGCGGTACCTTGCTGCTACTGGATGAGGAACTATGGGGAATGGTACATAACTGGGTTTCTCAACTGGAAAATGATATTTTCATACAGGTATTGCCGTTATTACGCCGCACCTTTTCTAACTTTACCGGCCCGGAACGAAAAAAACTGGGCGACAAAGTAAAGAACGGTGGCAGCGGCACCAGCATAAAAGCCGCTACCATCGGAGGCATCGACAATGATCGCGGTGCCAGAGGTATTCCGGTAGTGATGCAAATGCTGGGATTGAATGACTCAAAATTGTTAGCAGATGGAGCATGAAGAACAGGTTCGCAGGTGGCGGCTCGTGCTGGGTGGAGCCCAGAATGATGGTACCGCCTTTTCGTTGAATAAAACGGACCTGCAGGTAGACAAAACACTGGAAGCGTTGTACGACAACACCCGGCAGGGTGGCTTAGGCCCCTCCTCACCCAATGTGAGCCGGTGGCTGGGCGACATCCGCAGTTACTTCCCCTCCTCCGTGGTACAGGTGATGCAACAGGATGCATTGAAGCGCCTCAACCTCACCCAGATGCTCTTTGAAAAAGAGATGCTGGAAAATGTGGAGGCCGATGTACACCTGGTGGCTACCTTGATGACATTGAGCCGGGTCATTCCGGAAAAAACCAAAGACACAGCTCGGCAGGTAGTAAGAAAGGTGGTAGACGATTTGCTGAAAAAATTGTCGCAGCCTACCCAACAGGCCATCAGCGGCAGCTTAAACCGCAGCGTGCGCAACAGGCGCCCCCGCCACAACGAAGTGAACTGGCACCTGACCATCCAGAAAAACCTGCAACACTATCAACCTGCCTACAAAACTATTATCCCGGAAACACTGATTGGGTACGGCCGTAAAAGGTCGGCTCTCAAAGAAGTAGTGCTATGCCTGGACCAGAGCGGCTCTATGGGCACCTCTGTCGTATATTCCGGAATCTTCGGAGCGGTTATGGCATCTATCCCTGCCTTAAAAACACAAATGGTTGTTTTTGACACCGCCGTTGCCGATCTTACGGAAGAATTACAGGACCCGGTAGAACTGTTGTTCGGCGTCCAGCTGGGCGGTGGCACTGATATTAATGCCGCACTGAAATATTGCGGACAAATCATCAGCAGGCCCACCGACACCGTACTGGTACTGATCACAGACCTTTTTGAAGGAGGCGATGAAAAAAACATGCGTAAACGCTTTACCGACCTGGCGGCAGCAGGTGTGCAGGTAATCGTATTACTGGCACTGAACGATGATGGCGCACCAAGCTACGATCATGAAAATGCGCAGTTTCTCGCCAACCTGGGAATACCGGTATTCGCCTGTTCACCGGATAAATTCCCGGAGATGATGGCCATGGCATTGAGCAAACAGGATGTTGCACAATGGGCCGCAAAAGAAGATATTGTGCTGAAAAAATAAATGAATCTATTTATACCTTATGCCGTACAAAAAGGAAGACATACTACCTCTGCTTGAAAGACTGAACTTGACTATCTATGAAAACAATGAACCTATACGGACCGGGGTAGATTTCCTTACAGGGCAAACACTTCAACCACCCGTATTTAACTCAGACGAAGACGCCACCACACTCGGATTATTTATTCAATTACTACAGGTACCGGAACATTGGAACGACAATGACCGCCTGGTATTACAACTCATCGCAGCACCCAACACCTGGAAGGTCTGCAAACATGTTTTTTTGACGAGGATCGTTCCTATGATGGACATGCCCGGAACCTCCTCTTCTATTGTACTACGATTCAGCTATTTCACCAGCTTCCTGCAACAAAGAGGCTGCACACCGGAAGAAATAGGATCACAACTGATCAGCTATTCCAGTGATGGCAACAACTTCGACCTGGCACCACTGAAATTTACGCCCCTGCGTAAATTTTTACAGGACCTGATCAAAAGCGCGGAACGACATGTGATCGATGACTACCTCGTTACATGGAAACAAAAAAGCTGGAATTCCCTGTTCTACCGTCTCCTTTCCAAGGCACATCCGGAACGTGAAATGGAATACCTGGAAAACATCCTGCTGCAAACCGGCAATCTGCCCGACCAGCACGAACTATCCAAAGTATTACTGCACAATAATCTGCAGAAATATGAATCATTAATCGAAAAAGCTACTGACAAAGCCTCCATACTACCTGATTATGCCGCTGCCTTGCAAGGCTATCATCTGCTGGCTCATCATCTCCCGGAAAAATATCATCACAGGCTGGTAAAAACAGCCTATGATTACCTGGATCTGCCAAAGACAGGCATGGACGATCGCGCATTAACCGGATCACTGGTAACAGGCCAATGGATACTTGACATCATCCCATCAGGCATATTGGCGATTCGTGCCTTATTACAGAACGACCGTCAAAACCTGCTCCGCTACCTGGATAGTTACCTTTCTGAAAAACGCTACCTGCACCCGGATACTTTCCAGCTGCTGGCAGATGAACTCAAAGAAGGCGCTGTATCCTTATTAATGAGTGCACTGGAGAATGATTACGATGCAAAAGTGGTATTGCCGGCACTGACCCGCTTACCTGGCTCCCTTTATATAGATCAGCTATGGCCGTTTACCTTCCATAAGCTGAAATCTGTTCGTACGCTCGTTGCCGTTGTTCTGGCGGAGCATCCGCTGGCACTTGAAAAGGCAGCAGAATTATTATTAAGTTCAAAAGCAGACCAACGTCTTACTGGTGTGCAGATTCTGTGCAGACTCAGTAATCCACATGCACTGACATTGCTGCAACAAATATTACAGAAAGAAGTAAACGATGATGCACGTGATCTGATGCTGGAAACGCTGGGCGACCATACTATTACCGGTGAAGATGACATGGCCATTGTAACACAGTTGGTAGCTTATGCAAAGAAAAGAGGCAAGCTTTCCAAACCAGCCGAAAAATGGCTGGACGACAGCGCCCTGCCTCCGCTCTATCTGTTGAATGGCGACATGCTCTCCACTGACATGGTGCGTTTCCTGATGTACCGGATGGGGCGAGTAACCGAAATTCGCGCTGACATAGAAGCTAAACCGCTACTGCGTTTAATCGACCGCTCCAGCAGCGGGGCTTTTGCAGCGCACCTGTTCCAGGTTTATATGGATCAGGGAGGCGATGCAAAATTCAAGTACCTGATGACATTAGCCGCCCTGGTGGGCGATGATGTGCTGGCAACAAATCTGCGTAGCGCCATTCAGTACTGGATAGATACCAAACGCCTTAAGATGGCCGAACATGGTGTAGCCGCCCTGGCGATTCAGGGTAGCGCCCCTGCTTTACGAGAGGTAGAATTCCTGTCACGCAGATATCGTATCCGCAAATCAAATGTAGGCGCAGCCGCATTGGCAGCCCTGCACAATACGGCTACAGAAATGGGCCTCACTATTCATGAACTTGGCGACCGGATCATACCTGATTTCGGCTTCAATGGCCGGTTTAAATATTTTGAGGTAAAGCAGGATGTTTATCGCGCATTTTTAGATAGCAACTTCAAACCTGCTTATCTCAACGACAACAACCGTCACTTAAAAGCTATACCAGCAGCTACTTCCAGTGAAGTAAGGGAATCATTCAAAGCACTCACCAAAGAAGTAGCGGAAATTGTGAAGTCGCAATCTCCCCGCATGGAACACTTCCTGGTAATTCAAAGAAAGTGGAGTACTGCACAATGGCAACAACTCTTTCTACACCATCCTGTCATGTTTGTATACGCTACCCGCATGGCATGGGGCCTCTTTGATGAGCAGGAACAACTGATCACCACATTCTATTGCCGGGAAGATGGCATCCAGCTGACATTAGTAGATACCACCATTACGCTCCCGGAAAATGCTTCGATACGGATACTCCATCCGGTTTACCTGGATGCACCTACCCTGCAGCAATGGAAGCAGAAATTTTCAACGTTGCAGATTATACCGGTCTTTCCTCAATTGGAAAGACCGGTGGCTGCGCTCCCTCCTCAGCAGGCTTATACCACGCTGGTACACGACTTCGAAGATATTTCCATGGAAAGCGATATCCTGAACAGGTATATGGAGCAAAAAGGATGGAAGCTCAGCGAAGGCAGCGACGGTAAATATGTGTATGCGTATCACAAAACAGATGACGAACATCAACTGGAAGTGATTGTGGAAATGAGCAGTATTTATAAAGAAGACAGCTTCCGCTATAAATTAGGGAAGCTCTATTTTATCGATAAAACCAAAACGCAGCAGCGCTGGTTCCGCAGTACCGACAAAGAAGCCGTAGACTGCCTGTTACCGCTAAAAAATGTGCCACCGGTATTTTATTCCGAGGCCATCACTGATATTTCGGTTTCCAGGGAACAAATAGCATTAGCGTAGCTTTTATAAAATCACGGGATTTTATTTGTATTTTCTCGCCTTAAACAAGTGAACAATTAAAATCTGCGTATGTCAAAACTAAGCAATACCCTGGCCAGTGCCTTCATGTTACTGCTATCAGTAAGTACCATGCAGCTGCAAGCCATCAATATTATTCCGCAGCCATCGGAAGTAAAAACATTATCCGGCACCTTCACTTTATCCGGCGCCACTGCCATCATTCCAGGCAAGAGCGCCGGCGAGGCCAACCAACTGCAACAAGCATTGCAGGAAACATATAGACTCTCCCTCTCACTCAAACCTGCTGCAAAAAGTGATTTTATCCGTTTAACCTTAAACGAAAAGCTGAAGCAGGAATTAGGTACAGAAGGTTATCAGCTACTCGTAAACCCCGGCAGCATCACCATTACTGCCGCCACCAACACCGGTATTTTTTATGGTATCCAATCCCTGCGTCAGCTGATTGCAGCTAACGGGAATACCTATACGATAGATGCCGTTTCCGTAAAAGATAAACCGCGCTTTCCCTGGAGAGCATTTATGCTGGATGAAGGCCGCTACTTCAAAGGCGGCGAAACGGTAAAACATCTGCTGGACGAAATGGCCCTCCTGAAAATGAATGTTTTTCACTGGCACCTGACCGATGACCAGGGCTGGCGCATAGAAATCAAAAAATATCCGTTACTGACTACTGTGGGTGGAAAACGTGATTCTACCCAGATCGGGACCTGGAACAGCAAAAATTTTGACGGGAAAGTACATGAAGGCTTCTATACTCAGGAGCAAATCAAAACCATTATCAAATATGCGTCGGACAGGCACATCACCATTGTGCCGGAAATAGAAATGCCGGGGCATTCCAGCGCCGCTATCGCCGCTTATCCGTGGTTAGGCACCAAGGAGACGCCTATTAAGGTTCCAGGCACATTTGGGGTGCATTACGATGTTTTTAATGTAACGAGCCCAAAGGTAACCGGCTTCCTGCAGGATGTACTGGATGAAGTAAGCGCACTGTTCCCTTCCAAAGTGATACATATTGGTGGTGACGAGGTGAAATATGACCAGTGGAAAGCGGATGCCGGCGTACAATCTTATATGGCCGCGCATAAGCTGGCCTCTCCTGCCGACCTGCAGATTTTCTTCACCAATAATATTTCAGTATACCTGTCTAAAAAAGGCCGCCGCATGGCTGGCTGGAATGAAATCATGGGCAGCAAGCTGCATGAATTTACCGATAGCAAAGATGCGTCTGCTACTGAAAAACTGGCGCCAGGCACCATTGTTCAGTTCTGGAAAGGAGAGTTAAAACTGATCACAGAGGCCGTTTCCAAAGGATATGATGTGGTGAATTCTTACCACGCTTCTACCTACCTGGATTACGACTACAACGAAATATCGCTGGAAAAAGCCTATAGCTTTGATCCGATTCCTGCCGGACTGGATCCTAAATACTATTCAAAAATATTGGGTACCGGGTGTCAGATGTGGGGCGAATGGATACCAGATGTAAAGACGATGAACCACCAGGTATTTCCAAGACTGGCGGCCTATGCTGAGGACGGCTGGACGGTACCTGCTAATAAGAACTTTACCCAGTTTCAGAAGGCATTACAGTTTTTCTATGCACGTTGGGATAAGGAAGGAATTAATTATAAGAAATAAGCATAAAGCGAAAAGCCCTTGAAGCGAATGATCAGAGCAGATACTTAAATCTTTGCTATAGTTATTCACTTCAAGGGCTTTTTGCTTTCTGCTCACTTTGCGGGCAGCAACTTCAACGTATCTTTTTCTTTCCTGAGATCGTATAAAATGATGCCTTGGGTATTGGCTGTCAGTGCATCGGGATCTCCTTCCCGGAAGGCAGGGAAAGTACGTACGAGGTTTTTTCCCTTAATATAAAAGGTATCCTGTCCGCGGTAAGCCACTTGCTGCATGGTATCAATGGAATTGGTACTGATACGGGAAACGGGCCTTCTCAAGTCGAATGCATAGATCTTTCCATATTTGCCGGTACCTTCAGACAGCATGGCGAAATAGATTTCCGGTTGGCCATTTCCATCAAGGTCCGCTATCATTACATCTTTCAATTGTCCCTTTATATCCTTCTCCGTAATACTATCTGCCACTGTTGTATCTTTTTTATTGCCAATGGCCAGAACCAGGTCCCGCATATAGCCATTGCCACGGGTAATAATACTGATATGATAGTCCCCGTAGGTGGTATCGCGCTGCATGGTTTTAGGCTCGCCTGCATCCGGTGACTTTGGCGGGGCATTAGCGGAATCATGCGCTGCCTGCTCTTTCTTGTTCTGAATTGGGCTGTTGCAGGCCAGGAAAATAGTGGCTGCCAGGAAACCTGCCAGGATCATTTTATCATTCCTCATATTCATTACTATTTTAATCGTATAGGAGCAATGTAAAAAGCTTCCCGGGAAGTGATTCCCCGGGAAGCTTTTCGTTAATGTTTTTTGTGCTTATGTTCTTTTGTGTCTTTGGTGTTATGGGTAATATCTTTACCCTTGAAATCCTGCTCTTCATTTTTCCGGCTGTCGAGGTTGTCCCTGATTTCAGGTTTGGGCATGTTTGAGAAATGTTGCTGTTTACTCTGCCGGGTATTTTCACTTCTGGTACCTTTCATAAGAAAATATTTTGGTGAACAATACCCAATGCGCCACAAAAGCAGTGCCTCACTCCTTTCCCCATTCGGGGCGCAGGGCACGAACGGGAATGTTACCCTGTTTCCACTGATTGTCGGACAATGTCCACAATAAAATGGTGTTCCCCAAACGGTGACAGCCTTAAAAAAGAGATACAACTGAAGTATGCTCAGGTGGTTATAACAAATTGAGCACTGCCGCTAAAATGGAGCATGATATCTGCATTTATAGTCCTGAACATAAATCTTAACTATATGAAAAACCTTCCAGCCACTATTGGTCTAATGGCCATACTCACCGTGTTTATTTTCTTTAAGGGAGATCCGGATCGTGCTGCGCAGGCTGCTCCGGTAAAACATAACAACATTGAGATTTTCCAGCAGGATACATTTCCACCAAAACCGCTGGATACTACAATGAGACATCATAAAAAAGATAAGAAGAAAACAGATACTACCTGGAGACCGCGAAAAGATACAGTGTAGTGTGGTGAATGATTATGGGGAGAAGTGCCGTCACTGCTCCCCATAAATTGTATGATTATTTTTCGAGCGTACCGAATAAACCATTTTTATAATCTTCCATAGCTTTATCAATTTCTTCAGATGTATTCATCACGAAATTATCTTTTGCAGCTACAGGTTCATTGATAGGTTCTGCGGAAAGATACAACAGGCGGGTATTTTCAAGCGCTTCTATATGAATATCTGACTGTTCATCTTCCTTATCAAAAACTATCAGGTGATAACCACTCACCTCCGTACCATTCACTTTTAAGCCGCCGTCAATTACGTACAGCAAAGTCCAGTATCCACGTGTAGCCGTCAGCGTTACTTCCTTACCAGCTTCCACATTGCCCCATATCGCAGTAATAGGCGTAAAATTTTTTAACGGACCTTTTTTATTTTCATAATCACCGCTGATGAGTGTCAGGTGCACACCTTCTTTTTCCGCTACCGGCGGCATTTCTGGGCCTTTTATATATTGGTACCAGGGTGCTTCGCCCTTATGGGCAGCGGGTACATTAAACCATAACTGCAGTAGTTCGTAGTTGCCTCCTTTTTCGAGAAATTCGGTGGAGGGGCCTTCGCTGTGAAGGATACCCTTGCCTGCAAACATCCATTGCACATCGCCACCCGTAACTGTCATGGCATTGCCGGCATTATCGCGGTGATAGCCCTGGCCCTGCAACATAAAGGTAACTGGTGCGAAACCGCGGTGCGGGTGCGGATGGAGCCTGTCTTCCGGAGAGCCGGGGGCAAAATACTTTGCAGGCATATGATGCACTACAATAAAAGGATTGGCAAAGCGGAACTGCATAGTGGGCAGTGATTGCCGCACTACCTCTGTGTCGGTAATGTGCTTTTCACGTCCTTCCAGGACGTGGAGGATTTTCTTCTCCATAAAAATATTTTATCGGATCAGTTTGAGTCTTGCTTTCTCAACAGAACTACGGAACATTTTCAGGATCAGCACTTCATAATTTTCAATCATGATTACCTCACCTTCGCGGGGAATATTTCCGTGTATATAATTAATTAAACCGGAAAGTGTTTCATAATGTTCACTCTCTGGCAGCGGATAAGGTAATAATTCATTGATATCTGCCAGGTATTCATGTGCGTCTACAATGAAGTTATCATCTTTCTGTTCTACGATAGGCGCTTCATGGTCATGTTCATCCTGTATATCTCCTACCAGTTCTTCCAGGATATCTTCCATGGTAACAATACCTTCGGTATCTCCGAATTCATTGGTCACCACAGCCATTTGCAGGCGTTGGCCCTGGAAAGTACGCAGCAGATCTTTTATTTTCATGCTATCCGGTACATAAAATACCGGCTTCATGATATCCTTCAGGTTCTGCAGCGTTTTTTCGTGCACACCTTTCACCACGTCTTTTGTATATACCACACCTTTCAGTTCATCGAGGGAACCGCTGTATACAGGATACCTGGAATAGCCGTCTTTGATCACCTGGTCGATGAGTTGATCCAGGGGCAGGTTAATATCGAGGGCAGAAATATCTTTGCGATGGGTGAGGATTTCCTTTACGCGGCTGTCGTCAAATTCAAATACGTTCTGGATCAGTTCCCGTTCTGTTTCTTCGATGGCGCCGCCTTCCTGGCTTTCAGAAATGATCAGTTTCAGTTCTTCTTCAGAGTGAATTTCTGATTCACCGGCAGGCTTGATGCCGATCATCCGGAGAATGCTGTTCGCTAAGCCGTTGAGCATCCAGATAAAGGGGCGGAAGATGACGAACAGGGCGCGTAGCGGGATGGCTACGGCCAATGTGGTAGGTAATGGTTTGCGGATGGCCATTGATTTGGGCGCCAGTTCTCCGAAAACGATGTGCAATATGGTAATAATAGTAAATGCAATTGTAACAGATATCCAGTGTACGGCAGCGGCAGAAATGGCGGTGATCCCCAGTTTTTCCATTGCCTGCAGCACGATGGCTGTCATCACGGATTCTCCGACCCAACCCAGACCGAGGGAGGCCAGGGTAATACCCAACTGAGTAGCGGCCAGGTAACCGTCCAGGTTACTTAACACGCTTTTAGCGGCTGCAGTGGCCCTTTTACTGGCTACTCCACCTTTACTGTTGATTTGAGAAGAACGTACTTTAACAATGGCAAATTCTGCCGCAACAAAGAATCCGTTTAATAGCACTAATATAATTGTCCAGAAAAGTTGCCAAAGCATGTAGTTCGTAGATTGGTTCGCAACCCCAAATATAGGTAAATCAATTTTTATACGTTGGAGTATTTTGGGGAATTACGAATTATGAATTACGAATTACGGATTTGTGGGGAGATTCCCTCATGCATGATCTCCCCACAAATCCGTAATTCGTAATTCATAATTCGTAATTTTTTATAAGTAGTCTACTTATTTCATAGAGTTTATGTATTTTGTGGTGAATTAAGGCCGGCACATTATAAAAAATGGAGAAAGAACTTACCACCCTGGTTACCCCGGTAACCACGACAACAGCAGTATCAACGGCATCATTGCCACCCGAAAACAGCAACGCCAACGAAAGCCGTGCTTACAAAAAACAGCGCTGGCTATACGGTTTGGGGGGCATTCTGCTATTGGCGATTATTTTGGGTGTCTCCTGGTGGCAATCACCTGCATTCCGCACTTATGTAGAAGACGTACCTCCTACTTTTTATTATTTCCTGATAGCTGGTTTTATATTTGCCATGATTGATGGCGCCATAGGCATGTCTTACGGCATTACTTCCACTACTTTTTCCCTGTCCATGGGTATTCCGCCGGCATCCGCCAGTACAGCGGTACATATTTCTGAGATCCTGAGCTGCGGCATTGCAGGCTGGATGCATCAGCGGATGGGTAATGTCAACAAAAAGCTTTTCAAAATACTGATATTACCAGGTATCGCCGGAGCAGTGATAGGTGCTTACCTGTTATCTTCCCTGGAACATTATGCGATGTATACCAAACCATTGGTATCGCTGTATACGCTGATACTGGGTACTGTGATTCTGTTACGGGCTATCCGGGCACAACGCAAAAAACATGTCACTAAAAAAATAAAGAAAATTGGTTTGCTGGGCTTTGGTGGCGGTTTTATAGACGCTATCGGCGGCGGCGGCTGGGGTTCTATTGTATTATCATCGCTGATTGCCGGCGGCAGACACCCCCGCTTTTCACTGGGCACGGTAAAGGCTACCCGCTTTTTTATTGCCATGCTCAGTTCCCTCACTTTCATCACCGTGCTTTATCATGTGCACTGGGACGCCGTACTCGGGCTGGTAGTAGGTAGTGCCATTGCCTCTCCTATTGCGGCAAGGGTATCCAATAAAATTTCTGCCAAAACAATTATGGTAGCGGTAGCAGTGATTGTGATCCTGGTAAGTATGAAGAGTATTTACAGCTTCGTGGTAAAAATCATATAGTCATCTCCGTTAATCGTTATTAACCGCCTGATTTACTTTGAGGGTAATGGGTTTGTTGATTTCGTATTGTACCAGGGCTTTGATGGTTACCGCATCTCTGTCATTGAATGGTTTGCGGGGGAGATACCTGGGGTCAATATCTATTTGAATTTCTGCAGTTTTGTCTTCAAACAGGTAATTATTGTCGCGTAGTTTTTTCGTCACATAGCCGGTAATCTTAACCGGTGTGCTGTCATTCTGCAGTTGCCTGGCATTGCGCATCACCTCTCCTATGGTGTAGGATCGGTCCTGGAAAAAAAAGGGCAGCAACAAACAGAGCAGCAAGCTTTTCATGACTAACATATTGGTTTGCTATGAGCATAAACAATAATCATGTCTGATTGTTCAATGATCAGATACATTTGCCTATCTTGTATAATATAAATTTCATTCATGGGATTTCTTAAAACGTACAGCAGCATGTTCTGGCTGTTGGCAGGTATCATAGCTGGCAGTATTGCCGGGCTTATATTCGGAGAAAAGGTAGTCATTATAAAGCCGATAGGCGATATTTTTTTGAACCTGTTGTTCACCGTGATCATACCGCTGGTATTTTTCTGTATTGCAAATGCCATTGCGCATATCGATGCCGGCAATAAACTGGGGCGAATATTGGGCATGATGTCGCTGGTATTCCTCAGTACCATTCTGATATCTGCGTTTTTGACCATTGTGGCAGTATGGTTATTCCCGATCCATCAGCAGGTAGCCTTGTCAAAAAACATCAACATAGAGCAACCGGGCAACTGGGGGGAACAGTTGAGCAGATTACTCACAGTGGGTGAGTTTTATGAATTATTGTCGCGCAAAAATATGCTGCCTTTCATCATTTTTTCCGGTCTCACCGGGTTTGCTGCCATGCGTGTAGGCGAGGCCGGTAAAGCTTTCCGGCAGTTTTTATATTCCGGCAACGAAGTGATGAAAGAAGTGCTTGGCGTGATCATGAAACTGGGACCTGTTGGTTTAGGCGCTTATTTCGCTTACCAGGTAGGCACCGTGGGTCCTCAACTGTTTGGCACCTACGCGCATTCCCTGGGTATCTATTACGGCTTCGGTATTTTCTACTTTATATTCGGATTCAGTCTGTATGCGTTTGTGGCCGGAGGAATACCGGGTATTAAAATCTTCTGGAAAAATAATATTATACCTACCCTTACAGCAGTGGGCACGGGCAGCAGCATTGCTACTATTCCGGCCAACCTTGAAGCGGTAGCCAAAATGGGTGTTCCGCAGGATATCGGTAATGTGGTGGTGCCGCTTGGAGCCACCCTGCATAAAGATGGCTCCAGTATTTCTTCTATTATAAAAATGGCGGTAGTATTTGCCATGTTTGGTAAAAGTTTCGACAGTCCTTCTGTTGTTCTGATGGCACTAGGCGTTACTGTTATCGCCAGCATCGTGGAAGGCGGCATCCCCAATGGCGGCTATATCGGCGAGCTGCTGGTGATGAGTATCTACGGATTCCCGGTAGAAGCCCTGCCACCGCTGATGATTATTGGTACACTGGTAGATCCTTTGGCTACCATTCTCAATGCCACCGGCGACAACGTAGCAGCTATGCTGACAACACGCTTTCTGCGTGGGCGGGCAGCGGCAGTTTCGTAAAGGCCTGCTCCAGGTCGGCCAGCAGATCGGCTGTTTCTTCCAGTCCTACCGACAAACGGATCAGACTATCGCTTACGCCGGCCGCTCTTCTTTTTTCTGCAGGAATAGATTTATGGGTCATCGCTGCCGGATGACAAAGTAAGCTCTTGATACCACCCAGACTTTCCGCCAGTTTGAAGTAGTGAGTAGACGTAACAAATGCAGTAGCTGCTTCAGTGGTATCATCTTTCAATGTAAAAGAAATAATACCTCCAAACCCTTTACTCTGCTGCTTTGCCAGCTCATGCCCTTTATGGGAAGGTAAGCCGGGATAGAATACTTTTTCTACTGCCGGATGTTTCTCCAGGTATTCTGCCAGCGCCTGTGCATTGATACCATGTTGTTTAATGCGCAGGTGCAGTGTTTCGATACCACGTATCAGCAGGAAGCTATCGAAGGGCGACAGAATAGCCCCACAGGCATTCTGATAAAATTTAATCTCCTCTCCCAGTGGTATTGTTTTAGCGACTACCACTCCTGCAATCAGGTCACTATGTCCGCCGAGGTACTTGGTAGCACTGTGTATCACCAGGTCAGCGCCCAGCTCCAATGGCTTTTGCAATACGGGGGAAGCGAAAGTATTATCTACACAGAACAAACAATTATGTGCCTTTGCAATGCGGCCAATAGCAGCGATATCAGAGATTTTCAGCGTGGGATTGGTGGGTGTTTCCAGCCATATTAAACGGGTAGCGGGCGTAATAGCATTGAAGACCGCCTGGGTATCAGATGTATCCACGTAGTTTACTTTGATACCAAACTTCTCATATACTTTATTAAAGAGACGGAAAGCGCCGCCATAGATATCATCTACCGCTACAATTTCATCGCCGGATTTTAGCAGTTTAATTACCGCATCAATGGCTGCTAACCCGCTGGAGAACAGGGATGCGGTGGCACCGCCTTCCAGTTTGGCAATAATCTTCTCCGCTGTTTCGCGGGTAGGATTATTGGAGCGGGCATAGTCATATCCTTTATTGACGCCGGGTGCTTCCTGCACAAACGTAGAGGTTTGATAAATAGGCACAGCAATGGCGCCGGTGTGAGGGTCTACGGGAATAGAGTGGATCAGTTCAGTAATTGTGCTCATCTGTTTTTGATTTTTAGTTTGATGAAAATTGATTAAACAGGTCCGTTAAATGAGCATATCAAGGGTAGGCAGGGGCATAAAAAAACTCACCTGGGAGCCAGATGAGTTTTATCATTATATAGATAATAATGTATAGTAAAACTTAGAATCTGACTTATCTTTCCTGGTAATTAAACCGGGATGGATGCAGCACCTTTCACTGCTTGCGCAGTGATGGTTGCTAAGGTATCGTCGGGCCATGTCCCTCCTCCTTTCTTGATAAGCTATTTAAAGAACTGGTGCAAAGATAATGCAGAAAAATTAACTACCAAATTTATTTTCCTACAAAATTAGTAGACTACTGTTTTGCCAGTGTTAAACGGATCCCTTCTTCATAGGAAGTGGGTTTTACATTAAAGTGTTTTTCGAATTTTGAAGAGTCCAGTATGTATGGATAGTTGCTCTGATAAAGCATTTCCTTCATTTCTCTGATGGTGGGATCAAACAGTCCGGAGAGTGTTAGCATAAAGCTACCCAGCTTCATATATTTGGGTTTTACGCCCATTTGGGTGGCAATCAGGTTTACATAACCTTTACCATCCGGTGCAGGATTGGCGGTAGGCAAATGCCATACCTGGTTCCAGGAAGTATCATCCTGGGAAAGCAGGTATAAGCCTTTCGCAGCATCTGGTGTGAAGGTGTAGCTATGTGTCTGGTTATCTTTTCCCAGCCACATTGCTGAGCTGTTCTTTTTAAATTTATCGATGATCAGGAGATTCAGGAAGCCGGTTTTATCTGCGCCGGGGCCATAGAAATCAGCTGCCCGCGCAATGGTAGCAGTGATTTTACCTGCTTTTACTTCGTCCATCAGTTGTTTGGCAATGGCCGCACGAACGATCCCTTTTTTGCTGGAAGGCTGATAAGGGGTATCTTCTTTCATTGGGCCGTTTACTAACCCGTAAGAATATACGTTATCAAAGAAAATCAGTTTGGCGCCGGCTTCTTTGCAGGCATTGATCACGTTGGTCATGATCTTAGGCCAGGCATCGCTCCACACTTTGATGTCATATTTCAAACCTGCCGTGAGGAAAACGATGCTGCTTCCTTTTACTGCATTTTTTGTTTGTTCATAATCCGTGATGTCAGCCCCTACCAGGTCGGTAATGCCCGCAATTGATTTGGGGGAGCGACTTACCAGGCGAACCCGTTTTTTATTATTCACGAGTTCTGCAGCCAGTTCATTGGCGATGATACCTCCTGCTCCAAGGATAGTATACAAGGGCTGGATAGATTGATCAGACATAGTTTTGTGTTGTAAGGTTTATATGAAAGACGAATAAGTGAACGAAATATTGTGTATCAGGGATCCAGTGGATCGAAGGCATTCACCTGCAGGGAACGGAGGTCCGGTACGAACGACAAATAATAAAGATCTGTCTGTTCGATGTCTGCCGCAGGCATATATCCCAGTTCGGTCATACAGCGTTGCTTAAACAGGGGGCTGGTAACATATACCAGGTGCATCGCATCAGATACGCATAGCATCCGTTTGTTCACCGGGATACCACTTCTCCATGCAATGCGTACTGCGTTACGTACGTTGGTGGTGGTATGCCGCGCATAAGGGTCTATCATGACTACAGCGGCAGGTATTTTCAACTCGTTGACCAGGTACTTCTTCATTTCTACTGCCTCTGAGTAGGGTGTACCTACTGGTCTTACATGCCCACCAGACACAATAATAAAGGGTGCGAGGCCTTTTTGATATAACCCGGCGCCGGTGCGGCAACGGCTTTTCCCGGTTTCGCTCAGCAATTCTTTGGCTACCGGGCTGGCTCCCAGGATCAGCATGGCCGGATAGGGATATTTACTCCAGTCGGTTTTCTTTATTTGCCTATAGGCGTCTCCGTTAGTGGCCGACATAGGCTCGTAGCGGGCAGCTTCATCGCGATGGCTGAGCGTAAGTAATCCAAGTGCCAGCTGTAGCGATGGCTGGAAAAACAAATCATCCTGCCTGTCTTTCTCCTCTACCTGCTCCAGCAAATGCTGCACTCCGGCTTTATAGGCAGGTGAATGTACATACAACAGTGCTGAATCAATTACCGGATACCGCAGACCGGTGCCATTCGTATAGGCATTGATGATATAGTTGACACCATCGGCTGCATCCTTCCAGGCGGCTGTCAGAAATTCGCCGTCACTTTTACGGGCATGCAGTTCAAACAGGCCACTGCCACGCATTTCCCGCAACAATCGAACAAACGGCGTCGGGTTCTGTTGTAGCAACCTGGTGAAGGCGCTGCTTACCTGTTGGATGTTTGCATCTGAAAATAACAGTGCAGCGGGATTTTCCCCGTTGCTCACGGGATGGGATATACGTTGTTTATACTGATTCCGGAGCACCTGCAGGCTGCTATCTTTAGCTAAGAGCGAAGGTAGGCCGGGTAATCGTTCCAGGAGGGTAAACAGATAAAAATTACGATCCTGTAAGGTCCCCGGACCTGATACAAATTTATACTGCGGATCCGGATAAAGTGATTGACTATAGGTAAATGGTAGTAATGCAAATAATAATAAACAGGTAATAAAACAGTTTTTCAGATAGTGCATTGAGGAAAAATATTATAACGCAACAATAATACAAAAATCAATATTGAGCTTTCCTTGTGACAAAAGATATTATAAATATCATGAATTAAAAAACAGATTCCACGGAATATTAATCTTTTAATAAGTAAAAAAATATAATGTATTAAATAAATCAATACATATACAATTCAGGGGAAAATATATACCTATATCCATTGTTTTACATTKATTATCTATTAGTTACGGCCAATAAAATCATTTATTTTCGTGACCTGTCCGGCAGGACAGTAAGCCAACATCCAATCATAATGTAACGATGTATAAAATTCAGGAAAAAAAGACCTTTGTACGCTATGCTGTGCTAACGATAATGGTTTTGGTGCTGATGACATTTTTCATGATCATCTTTTTACGGAAACGGGAATCCCAACAGTTAGGCATTGTTGTTAAAAACCTTGTGGCTACCAAAACAGATGCTGGTCATATTGACCAGGCGGTACAGTTATTATACGCAGCGGATAACAATTTTCGTATCTATACGCTCACTTTTGACCGGAATTATTTAAATAGTTATGTCGGTCAGCTGAAGCGCATTACTGAGCACCTCGACAGTGCGGTGAATTCCAGGCAGGATGAAAAGCAGATGGAGGCATTACTGGCGGACAAGGCCCGGAAATCGCAATTGTTTTTACAGACACGGCTATACGTAGATTCCCTGTTACAATTATCGCAGGTATGGGATACTGCCACTACTCCCCTGCCCCTGCAGCAGTTAGGCAATATAAAATTACCGCAACCCCGGCGGCAGGCAGATACCGTGGTGACCACTGAAACGGCCCAAACCAAAGGCAAAAGGAAACTGTTTGGCCGCATCAAAGACGCCATCAACAATAAGCCCAATATACAGCAAACCAGCAAGCAGGTAAAGATTGTACAGTATGATACCAATGCCAATGGCAAAGCTTTTACGAAGGAGCAGCTGCAGAAAATCCAGGATGCCTACAGTAAATTTATAAAAGATGCTACCGATAGCCATAATAACCTGAAACAGAAAGAATATGCGCTGGTAGTGGCCAATGAGCGCTTGTTTTCAGAACTGCTGCACCTCATGGCAGCACTGAAACAAAATATGCTGGACGAAACAGATAAAAAGCGGTTACAGCTGGGGCAGGACATTGACCATTCTCTTTATAAGCTGGACAAACACAATTACTGGGAAATCCCTTTAATACTGTTGATGGCAGGTATCATTATATATGGTATTATACGTTTGTACCGTTATGACCTGGCTTTATTGAGGGCGAAGCAACAGGCTGAGAAATTTGCAGAGCAGAAAAGTGATTTCGCTGCCACCATCAGTCATGAAATCCGCACACCGGTGCAGTCTATACTTGGTTATACCTGGCTGCTGGAACAGGGAAAAACACCGGAAACGGTATCCGCTATACGACATTCGGCCGATATGCTGTTGCAAGTGGTGAATAACGTGCTTGACTATACGCGCATGGAAACAGCCGAGCCTGTACTCCGGCTGGAGAAGTTTGCGCCCCGGACCGCCATTGAAGAAGTGTGTAATACCCTGGCGGTACAGGCAGAAATGAAATCTCTCCCGCTGGAAGTCAATATATATTTCCCCAGCACCCTGCTGGTGATGGGAGATGCTTTCCGGCTTAAACAGGTGTTAATCAACCTGATTGCCAATGCGATTAAGTTTACAGAAACAGGCAGCGTGACGGTCACTGCGCATATGCGTGACAACAACCTGTTACAGATAAGTGTAAAAGATACCGGTTCAGGTATTTCACATAAAGAACTACCTTTAGTGTTCAACGCTTTCTCCCAGGGAAATAACCATTATCATAAAGGCAGTGGATTAGGATTACACATTTCCAAAAAAATCATTGATCTGCATAACGGTAAGATTCATGTGGAGAGCCTCCCCGGCAAAGGCACCACTTTTTATTTTGAAATCCGGTATCAGTTGATGACACCATCACCTGCTACTAAAAAAATTATTGTCCCCRTGAGTAATACATCTACAAGCGCCGTTGTACCGGCAGGTATAAGATTGTTAGTAGTGGAGGATAGCATCCTCAATCAGAAATTACTGGCCCTGATGCTGGACAGGATGCAGGCATCCTACCTGATCGTATCTTCTGCGGAAGAAGCCCTGGAAATATATCAGCGTGAATCCTTCGATTTTGTGCTGACGGATATTGATTTACCCGGTATAGATGGCCTGATGCTCACCAATATGATCAGAGAACTTCCCGACAAGAAAAAAGCGGCGGTCACCATTATTGCCATTACCGGTAACGTGATGGAAGATGATATTGCGCTCTACCTACGCTCAGGATTGAATGATTATATCATGAAGCCTTACCGGGAAGAGGATATCCTGGAGAAAATTACGAGGCATCATCAAATGGCGTAAATTGCGGAATGACTATAGCGGATCAGATCATCGCATTCAACAGCCATCTACATTTTCCGGGCAAACTGCCAGCAGGTATACGTGTCCTGAATCCTTTTCAGGAGGGTCCGGGGATCACCGGCATTATGACCCAATTCTATAAAAAGTTTTATAACGATAAAAAGCCCAGACAACTTATTCTGGGTATTAACCCTGGCAGATTGGGGTCAGGATCTACTGGTGTGCCCTTCACAGATACCAAGCGGATGCTGGATAAATGTGGCATTGAGATCCCCGGACTAAAAACGCATGAACCTTCCTCTGTTTTTGTGTATGATGTAATAGACGCATACGGGGGCGTGAAAAACTTTTACCAGCACTTTTATATCAGCAGCATCTGCCCGCTTGGCTTTACCTCGGTTCAACCGGGTGGGAAAGAAATAAATTATAATTATTATGACAGCGCTGCACTGACAAAAGCGGCTTATGCTTTTATAGTGAGCAGTTTAAAGGAACAATTGCAATGGAATATCAGTCGCGATGTTTGTTATTGTATGGGTACCGGGAAAAATGCCGCATTCCTGCAGGCGTTAAATGAGAAGGAGCAGTTTTTCAAAACGATCGTACCGTTGGAGCATCCCCGTTTTGTGATGCAGTATAAAACAAAAACCAAGGAGTTGTATATTGATAAGTATCTGTCTGCTTTTGAGGCACACAAATAATCCCGGTTTGTGGATTTTTTACGCTGTCTGCCTCGCAATCTGGTCTGCGATACTGTTCAGCAAGCCCATATTTAAGCGATGACCATGGTCTGTTGCGCCCGGTGCACGTACGTACCCATCCTCATCTTTCTCCATAACAATTTCTTCGCCATCCACATCTACCAGAAAGCGTTCGGCTGAATATGGCTTTACGTAAAAGCGGCCTCCGGTTGTTTTAATCATAAAAGCGTTCATAAGATCCTTTTACAGATCATCAGCAAATCACGGACCAGCTATGTCAGGACAAAAAATAATAATATTGATTCCAGATAAGTTCAAATTCGGCCTGCGAAATCAGTTCAGGTATAAAGTGCTTATCCTCGCAGATATCCTCTATTTCGGGCATCACTACATCCGATAAGGCGGTACCTCCAAAATGAAAATTACTGTTGGCGATGCCAAAGCTACCGTCATGATATATTTCAATCTTCCGGTTTTCAAAACGTAGTGCGTCAATTTCACTGTATAGGAATACTGGTTCATCCTCAAAACGATGAAGCCAGGAAATCTTGAGGTATTCCATTGCTAGATTTTTACCAGACGGCAGTCCCAGGTGTCTTTAGGTTGTTCCTGTACGGCATCCGGCGTGACCACGCCCGTTATCTGATAAATGTTTCCTTCTTCATGTAACCGGTCCCCTATCTGTGGTGTAAGGTCATCCTTAAACCTGATAGTGGCAATAATGCCGAAAGACTTGTAACTATGAATTTTTACAATATTCGCAGATCTAACAGGCAGAAGCAATTCGGCCTTTTTGCGATTGTGACTCCGGTAGAGGGAGAACATCAGCCATAATGCCAGGGCAAACAGGCTAAGGAGCAGCAGATTCACGGCTTTGATTAGGTTTAGGTGATACAAATACTCTATGGTCGGGCGTACCTCCCATTGGCTATAGTGAGGTAGTATAACAATATAGCGATTTTAATATATGTAAACAAATTTTTTTAGTAAACCCGCTCCGGGTAAAACGGGGAATAATACAAGTAGTAAACCCGCGCAACTAATCCCGCCAGCAGACAAGCTTCACCAATTGTAAAAAAAATTAAAAAGATGTGTGGGCGAGTTGCATAGAACCTTATTGAAATTATCAAGTAAAGAAGCCCACAAACGATGAGCGTTTCACTACTATACTCGTTGTCCTGTATAGGCAGGCTATCTACGAACCCCCAGGTCATGATAAACAGCATAAAAAGCGGGAAACCGCTGATACAGGCCAGCTGAAAAAGTCGCCGGAACGAAAACAGATAGGGCAGGTATTGGCGCATAGGTAGGGCATTTAGCGCAAAGATATCCCTACTTCCTGATTTTCCTGGTATCCTCAAAAACCAGTAACGGGTCATCGTATTTAAACGTGTAGCCGAGTACGTGCCTTAACTTCCGGGAGCCCACAATTTTATAGGGTTCCTCCTGTGCCGGCAGGCGGCGGGGCAATGTTATGCCCAGTGCCTGGGCGGCGGCCTTGTAATAATTGCTGCGTTGCGGGTGGCCGCTGGCGCAGGCATTGAACACCTCGCCCCAGGCGCCCTGGCTGATAACCCGGCTGATAACGCCAATACAGTCATCCCGGTGGATGACGTTCATGGGCTGTTCATTTATTCTTTTGCCTTCCATTATCCGGCGGGCATCGGGTAAACGATCATAGCCTATCAATCCGCCGAAGCGCAGCACGGTTGTTTCAAACCGTTCAGCTGCCAGCAACAGGGCTTCCGCTGCCCGCAATGCCTGCCCGTTGGGCGTGTCTGGCATAACCTCATTCTCCTCGGTCACCAGGCCGTTTACATCTGCATAAACAGAAGTAGAACTCACAAAAATCACTTTACTGATGTTGGTCGTTTCTATAAAACTGCGCAGCAGCGCTATTTCCGTCACATGTGCGTCCATCCCTCTTTCCTTGCGGGGGGGAATATTAATGATCAGAATATCAGCGTCCCAGAATTCATCGGGGCCGGTCAGGACTTCTTCAGATAAGATCACAGTATAAGCTTCCAATCCGAGTGCGGTGAGCTCCTTCACTCCTTCCATGCTGGTTCTGGCGCCTTTCACCCGATAACCTGCTGCCTGTAAATGCAGTGCCAGTGGCTTCCCCAGCCAGCCACAACTTAAAATACTGATCTTTTCCTCTTTACTGCTCATACTAAGATTTTACAATTGCACTCCTATAAATACGGATGCAGGAAGTATATAGTTTTTTGCGCTACTCCCTTCATGTGCCGGATCACAACGGCGGCGAAGATAAAAAACAATCAACGCATCCAATTAAAGCCAGCGAATATATAGAATATGGGAACGGATATAGATTCCGTCCTGTTTGCACCTGTTGGCCATCTTACTTTGCAGTCATATTACAAACAAGACATTATTGAGAAACCCATAAATCCCATTTATTAAATGCAGATTACGAATTCACAGTCGAAAAGTGTACAGCAGATCTTTTCAGAGGTACAGCAACACTTTCCAAAGGCGCAACTGAAAAAGCCATTTTTGAGTCCGCAGACCATCATTATTCCGCACGACAATTTTAAATACCTGCTGCGGTATAAGCAACATTATCTACAGGTGGACTTTATTCCACCCGTGATGTGGATCATAGGTGGTATGTTGGCAGGCTTTGCCCTTTTCACCGTTGTATTGAGCCTCATCTTCCAACAGCTGATCATCAGCTTCGGCGGCGCCATCCCTGTTATTATAGGGCTGCTATTAATCAAAGTGGTGTTTAAGTCTACCCGCAAAGATGAATTTAAATCTTTCGAAGACGAAGCCAACATCCTGGTTAACACCAATAACCAGGGCATCTAGCCGGCCTCTCATCTCTGTTTATAACCCATAGTTTAGAAGACTGTGAAAATCCCTTACTTTTAGATACCTGTTTATCGCTTACCTGTGAAATAGCATTGGAAATTAAAAGGAAATTATGATCCGTACGTTGATAATTGATGATGAACCCGCCATCAGAAAGGACCTTGAATGGCTGATGAAGCGTTATCCGGATTTTATAGTACTGGGTAGTTGTGGTAGTATTGCTGAAGCTAAGGTAATTATTCCCAATACAGAGCCGGATCTGCTGTTACTGGACATTGAGCTGTCTGACGGAACAGGATTTGAACTGTTACAGCAGTTTCCGGAGAGGAACTTCCGTATTATTTTTATTACTGCCTACAATCAACATGCGATCAAAGCCATTAAATTTGGCGCATATGATTACCTGTTGAAGCCGGTAGATGAAGAAGAGTTATCAGAAACCCTTCAACGCTTAAAGTCTGAAAGCCCTGTTGATAACAAACTGCAGCTGGAAGTGGCAGATGCCCATAAAAAGCCGGGGTTGCATAATCGTATTGTGCTCCGCTCCCATCAATACCTGCAGGTTGTTTCTTTTGAAGAAATATTATATTGCCAGAGTGATGGCAGCTACACGACTTTTTATTTAACCGACAAGAAAAAAGTAACAGTATCGCGCCCTATCAAGGAATATGAGGAACTGCTGCCGGAAAACTGGTTTATACGTATCCATCAGTCGTATATTGTGAACCATCATTTTATTGACCGTTTTCTGAAAGATGGCATCCTGGTCCTGAAAGAAGGCAGCGAAATCCCGGTGTCATCACGTAAAAGGGAGTTCGTCAGGCAGTTTCTCACCGGCGAACATTAAATTGCATACATGTTTTTTCCCTACCGGTTTATTTTATTACTGATCATTGCCTTTTGTTGTTTGCTTAGCTGCAGCCGGCAAAATAAGCCCGTGCCTCCGGCTTCCACTTCCACCAACGCAGATCCGGCAGTGATAGGTGTATTGAAACAACTGATAGATTCCGGTGACCGCTTTTCCGGAGCTGCTGCCCGAAAAAAAATGCTGACCCTGCAACCCGCTGCCATGGCGGCCGGAGAACAGGGACAAGGACTTTATTATTACCTGCTGGGCAGGCTACAATATTTTGCAGACAGCGCCAAACCCGCTGCTATCAGCTACCGGCGCATGTTACCGACCACTCCTATTGATACCGGCCGCTACATATCACTATATATGCTGCAGCAAATGGGGTTCGTGCGACTGGAACTCCAAAAGAAAATTGATGACAGCACCTTTTCCAGGATGTATACCTTACTGGAACTGGCCCAACGGTTTCATTATACAGAAATATACCGCCTGTACGACCTGGCTGCCGAAATCCACTTCCGATATGGCGTGTATGATAAAGCCAAACTCTATACAGACAAAGCCATCGCCGCATACCCCGACAAAAAAAATTACTATTATATGTCGTATCTCATGGAAGCGCAATCACGGATAGCCGAGCGCCAACATGACTATGAGCTGGCACTTCATTACGAAGACAGTGCACTACGACTGGCCCTAAAGCAACCTGATTCTATCAGAATTGCGACCGTATATTCTGCGCTGGGTGTGTTGCACGAAGAAATGGGCGACATGGGAAAAGGCCATCGCCTGATGGTACAGGCTTTTCATATCAAAGAAAGAGCGAACAAAGTTTCCTTCCGGGAATATGTCAACTACGGGCAAATGTTTATGGAAGAAAAGGATTATCCGAAAGCTATCTTCTATATCAATAAAGCTGTGGATAAAGCCAGGGATCCGGAAAATGCCGGAGATCTCAGTTCTGCCTATAGTTCTTTATACAATATTTACTATGCCAGCGGCGACTACAAAAATGCCGTGATATACCTCGACTCCGCCTCCAATATGTCGCTCACGGAAATGGAAGAACAACAGCTGAAACAGGTAATGGAGCTGCAGGCTATCAATGAACTGAAAGAGCAACAACATAAAACAATTGATATCAGCCGGCAGTATAACAACCAGGCGATTATCCTGCGGCAGCAACGCCTTATCCTGTTTATCTTTGGGATCCTTTTGCTGGTAGGTGCTGCGTTGACCATTGTACTGATCAGACAACGAAAACTGAGAACGCTGCAACACAGTACAGAACTTGAACAGCGCCTGCTGCGCAGCCAGATGGAACCACATTTTATTTTCAATACCCTCGCCGTGCTGCAAAGCTTTATCCGGCATGATGAGAAAGAAAAATCCGTTAAATACCTGAACAAATTTGCCCGGTTGTTAAGACTGAACCTCGAAAATTCCCGTCATAACCTGGTACAGCTGCACCAGGAAGTAGAGGCGCTGGAAAACTATCTGAGCCTGCAGGCCATTCGTTTTGGAAATGTATTTGATTATGAGATTTATCCTATTGAAGGTTGTGAAGACATGGATGTTTTTATTCCACCCATGCTGATGCAGCCCTTTGTTGAAAATGCCATCCAGCATGGCATGCGTAACCTTCCCTACAAAGGTCATATTACCGTTACCCTACAGTTGACTAATGAATTACTCCATTGCGTTATTGAAGATAATGGCCTTGGCCTGGTAGAAAAACACGATCGTGAAAAGAATTCTCTCTCCGGCATTATTACCCAGGAGCGCTTAAAAATATTGAGTAAGCAAACCGGGAAGCTGGCATCCATTGCTGTTACAGACAAAAAAGACAAAGGTGGTAAAGGCGTGAAGGTAACGCTGATCATTCCTACACAAAGAAAAAAGTAACGGCTATTACTGTTGTGCATTCCATAGCAAATAATATTTGACCGACACAATACAGATGATCATCACGAAGGTAACTGCGTGGTTGATATACATTACTTTCACAAACTCTTCATGTTCAATGTTGCGTTCATTTTCACCGATATAAGGCTTATGCACGACCTCCCCTCCGTAAGTATTGGGGCCTCCGAAACGGCAATCAAGAATCCCTGCCAGTGCAGCTTCCGGATAACCTGAGTTTGGACTGGCATGTGCCGATCCATAGCGGATCATGTAATGCCAGGCGCGGCTGCTCCCCCACAACAGGATCATGAGTAAAGCAGTGATACGTGCCGGAATATAATTCGCCACATCGTCGAGTCGCGCAGCAAAGCGCCCAAAGTACTGATATTGCTCATTCTTATAGCCAATCATGGAATCCAGTGTGTTGATCATTTTATAAAGCATCATACCCGGAAGTCCCAGCACCGCATAAAAACAAAGCGGCGCTATCACGCCATCACTCAGGTTTTCAGACATCGATTCAAGGACGGCAATACGAATTTGCTGCGGAGATAACTGCGCGGTGTCTCTGCCTACAATCCATGACAGTCGCGCCCGGCCCGCTTCCACTCCATCTTTATGCAGTGTATTAAATACTTCTTTTCCTTCCCGCAGGAGGCTTTTGTTGGCCAGTGCAAAAAAGACAAACAACGTACTGAAAATGTACCAGGCCACCGGCCATTGTGATAAGCCCACTTGTGTAAAATAGAAAAAACAGTATACCCCGATACACAATATGAGTGTAAGGAATGTACCTTTCCAGAAGCGGGCAGCGCCCTTATTCAGCCATTGGGTACCATGCTGAATCAGCTTACCATACACTTTTACCGGATGCGACCAGCTACGGGGATCACCCAGCAGCAGATCGGCGGCATAGCCTAACAGTAACGGCAATACGAATTTTAATACAGGGTCCATTGGCGCAATGCGGTAGTCAATAATTTATTATCGTTGGCACTGCGACAGGCAACGCGGCAATGTCCTTGTTTCAGGCCGTAGAAATTGGAGGCATCCCGGATAAGGACGCCATGCTTTTCCATCAGCCAGGCCTTCAGCGAAGCTGCAGTACCGGTCAGTGTTTCGAACAGAAAAAAATGTGTATGCGTGGGCGTTACTTTAAACTCCGGCATCTTACGAATGCTTTCCCATAAATGAAAAGTATCCTGCAACAATGATTCTTTATCCAGTGTAAATTGTTTCAGATGATCCAGGATATAATAACCTGCCTCCAGTGCGAGACTGTTGACCGACCAGGGCATTTTATACGCGCGCACCCGGTCCAGCAGTTGTTTCCTGCCAGCAATATATCCCAGGCGCAGCCCGGGAATGCAGCAAGTCTTGGTCAGGGATCTCAACACCAATACATTAGGCAAGCGATGCAGGTGCGGCAGCATACTGGCTGCATCCAGCGTAAATTCAATATAGGCTTCGTCAATAATAAATACCGTGTGTTTGTTGAGATGAAGAAGTCGTTGCAATGCCTGCTCATCCAGCGTTTGACCGGTAGGGTTATTAGGATTACACAGAAAAACCATATCGGTGCTGAAAGTGGTATCAGGGGTCAGTTTATCCCATGACATATATAACACCTGGTGCCGGTACAAACTGCAGGCATCTGCATACTCCGCAAAAGTAGGTGCTATAACGGCGGCGGTGGCGCCTGTAAAAGCCTGTGCTACCAGGTAAATAGCTTCTGTGGCTCCATTGGTGACCATGATGCTGCCGGCGGGCAGACCCGCCTGTTTTTCCAGCAGCACCTGTAACTTCTCCGCGCCGGCGTCCGGGTAATGATCTATTCCGGCTATCTTGTTGCTGAGATGGGTTTTCAGCCCTTCCTGCAAGCCACCATACCACACATTTGAACTAAAATCCACTTTAACAGCCTGGTCAAACAGATAGCCATCATCTCCATGTCCTTGTATCATAATGCAATAAAGTTATAATTCCAGTGCGTTATAAACAGCTGAAATGTCCAGATGTTCACGTATATGCGTTGCTAGTTTATTATATTGCGCTTCCTTAAAGCTCCGATAATCGAAATCCTTTACCACGGCTACTTTCCCACATTGTGCCAATAAATCACTCACCACGATATCATTGTCGAGGATACCATGCAGATAGGTACCCCAGCATTGAGGACTGAGGAAATATCCATCTGTGGCGCCATTGGTGAGTTCATTGAGCGGAGAAGGTTTTTGGGTGCTGGTTTCGCCCATATGGATTTCATATCCCTCACATATTTTTTCCTGGTGACGGTAACGGAACGTACGTTGCTGCGTAGTTTTTTCCCTGGTAAGTACTGTTGTTACGGGTAATATGCCCAGTCCGGGGATACTTGCTATTGGTCCCTCTACCCCGAAAGGATCCGCCACCTGCTCTCCCATCATCTGGTAACCACCACAGATACCTATCACCACTTTATTTCGTTTGTGCGCTTCCGTTATCGCACGGGCCGTACCGTTATTCCGGATAGCGATGAGATCTTCAATGGTATTTTTACTGCCGGGTAGTATAATAATATCAGCAGTAACCAGTTCTGCCGGATTATCTGTATAGAAAAGATGCACCCGCTCATCTTTCTCCAGTGCGTGGAAGTCGGTGAAGTTAGACATATGTCGTAACAGCACTACTGCTATATTTACACGGCCGGTTGTTTGTCGTTTATGCTTTAACGATAGTCCCAGTGTATCTTCTTCTTCAATATAAATATCATGGTAATAGGGCAATACTCCTGTTACGGGCACGCCGGTAAGGTTTTCCAGTAGTTTACGCCCGTCTTCAAACAAGCGGATATCTCCTCTGAACTTATTGATGATGATGCCTTTTATCAGTGCTTTTTCTTCCGGTGGCAACAAGGCAATAGTGCCGTATACGCTGCCAAAAACACCTCCGCGGTCAATATCCGCCACCAGGTATACTGCAGCACCGGCATGCAACGCAATACGCATATTGGTAATATCTTTCTGCCGGAGGTTGAGTTCAGAGATACTGCCGGCGCCTTCCATTACCACCGGGTTATACTGGTGAGACAGCCGGTTAAATGATTGCTTCACCTCTTCAAACAAGGCGCGTTTATCATCTTCCATGAAGTATTCCCAGGCAGATTGGTTGCCGGCAGGTTTGCCATGCAGTACCAGCTGGGCGGTTTGATCATTGGTAGGTTTCAGCAGCACAGGGTTCATATCAGTATGACAGGGTACGCCTGCCGCTTCTGCCTGCACCGCCTGCGCACGGCCTATTTCCAGGCCATCCGGAGTAGCGTAGCTATTGAGAGACATGTTCTGCGCCTTGAAAGGCGCCGGTGTGTATCCATCCTGTTTAAAAATACGGCAAAACCCGGCAGTGATGACACTTTTGCCCACATCAGAGGCAGTACCAACAAACATGACAGGCCGTAGGTGTTTCATATGCATCTCGTCTTTAAGTGGGACGAAGATATTTAAAATAGCAGAAGGCATAAAGCGGAAAGCAAAAAGCTATTGAGGCGAATGATGTGAGCGAGGAGATATTCGCTTCATTTACATCATTCGCCTCAATAGCTTTTTGCTTTCCGCTTTCCGCTTTACGCTTTAGGCTTATTTAAATATATCGTCACTCAATCCGCTATTCACCGTAACTGTTTTCAGTTTAAGATCGGTGTTATATCCGCCGGTATTGGTGGCTATTTTAAACGGAAACATGATACCACTCACTTCATGGTAATCACCATAATCGGTGGTTGTTTCAGGGCCACCGCCTTCCTGCCCTGCAAGTGATACCCCACGTACTTTGAAACCGGTTTTGGCATCAAAATAATAACGGAATAAGGCGCCGTTAGAAGTCGCAACGCTGACTACATAGCTGGGGATACCATTAACATCTTCCAGCGTGGGTGAGAGTTCCAGCTTCGCGTTATTTTCCGGTGCCGCAAAATACAATTCAGGGAACATCAGGTATTTATCCTTCAGCATTGCTTTATCAGCTGGTGTGAGCGTTATTGGCTGTCCGCTGCGGGACATCGAGATATTGTTGCCGTTGATCAGCAATTTCATGGCAGTCAGATTAGCAATAGGAATAAATACGGTATTCAGTACTTTGTCCGGTTGTTTCACTTTCACGGTGTATTCCAGTGCAGTACCGCTTACATCTCCTGTTTCCAGCAAGGAAAGATCCTTTACTGCTTTCAGTTTATCTGCGCCGCCGATGGCATCGATATACTTATTTAATACAGCCGTTGCCGTAGTACCGGCAGGTATAGGCTGGCCTGCATCTGCTTTCCAGCTATTGTTAGCCGGATTAACATCAGGATAATTCCCGGCAGGATCAATGACTACACTGCTTAACTTCACGGTAGACGGATAGTGGAAAGTCCAGGTAGCTCCGCGCTGCCATACTTCTACCGGCAGGCGTACGGTATCTGTTTTACCGTTTACATCTTTTATGGCAATAACTACGGGCATGGGCAATTGCTCCAGGTTCTGCACAGTAATCATCGCACCTTGTGCGGGATCACTCTTTACATATTGCACACTCTTCACCGCCTGATCCAGTTTCCAGTTATTGAAGAACCAACCACGCCAGAACCAGGCCAGGTCCTCACCGGAAGCATTTTCCATGCTACGGAAAAAATCCCATGGTGTAGGGTGTTTAAACGCCCAGCGTTTAATGTATTCCCGGAATGCATAATCAAAGCGTTCCGGTCCCAGGATTTCATTGCGGAGCAGGTTCAAACCCAGTCCTGGTTTGAAATACGCCGCTACGCCCAGGTAATTCATGTTAAGTACATCCGGCGTGGTTAAAATAGGTTCTGCCATGGAAGAGAACAGCATAGGCGCCATTCTTTGTACCGGCTGGGGGGCGCTGTATTCTCCTTTATTAAATGCTTTGGTGGAGATACCATTGATGAAAGTATTAAAGCCTTCATCCATCCAGGCATATTTACGTTCGTTGGAACCGACGATCATAGGAAACCAGTTATGGCCAAATTCATGATCGGTTACGCCCCACAGGCCGCCTCTGGTAGATTTCCAGGAGCAGAAAACGATACCGGGGTATTCCATTCCTCCTACCGTACCTGCCACATTGGTAGCTACCGGGTAAGTATATACGAACCACTGGTTGGAGTAATGTTCAATACAGCCTTTTACATATTCGGTAGATCTGCCCCAGGCGCTGCTACCGGCTACTTCCAGCGGATAGAGCGACATGGCCAGCGATTTTTTACCGTTGGGTAAATTGATGCGGGCGGCATCCCAGATGAAAGCACCTGAGGCGCCCCAGGCCACATCGCGGGAGTTCTGACATACAAAATGCCAGGTGCGGTTACCTTTTGCCACGATGGTATTAATATCTGTGCTGTCGCGGATAAACACGGTCTGATCACTGTTGCGTGCTTTAGCGAGACGACTGATTTCTTTGGGTGATAATACCTGTGCTTCGTTTACCAGCTGACCGGAGCCACTCAGCACCATATTGGCGGGGGCGGTAATGCTGTAATCGAAGTTGCCGTACTCCAGGTAAAACTCTGATGCGCCCATGTAGGGAATATTATTCCATCCGAGTACATCATCATATACGGCCATACGGGGATACCATTGTGCAATTTCGTATATCCATCCGTTTGCGGTGCGCAAGCGGGCGGTACGATCGGTACCATATTCCGGAATGGCGTAGGCATATTCGATTTTGATCTGCAGGGCAGTACCCGATTTCATGGCTTCTGCCAGCTTAATCTGCATACGGGTATCATTCACCAGGTAGTTGGCCGCAATGGTTTTACCGTTGCTGATAATACTAACTGTTTTCAGTTCAAACCCCTGCGTATAATTTCTGTTGGCAAAGCGATCTCCGGAAACAGCTACTGTTTTGGAGCCACGGGAGTCTTCCCGGTACACGTTCTGATCCAGCTGCAGCCATAAAAAAGGTAACTGGTCCGGGCTGTTGTTTTTGTAAGTAATTACTACGGTACCACTCAGCCGGTGCTGCAATGTATCCAGGGTTACATCCAACTTATAGTCGGCAGCATTCTGCCAGTATTTGGGGCCCGGTTGTCCGCCGGCACTGCGGAACTCATTACCCGGGGCCGGATAAAACAAAGGAGCAAAAGCCTYGTGCTGGTCATATTTAGACGTTGTTTGGGCTGCTCCCTGCTGTATCCCTGCGCATAGTAACAAGGACGCAATAGCATAGATTTTGTTGATTTTCATCGGAAGAGAAAAGATTTAGATGGACCGAATATACTGGAAAAAAGCAAAAAGCCGAACGCAGAAAGCAAAAAGCTATTGAAGCGATTGACCACACGACAAATTCTTTCGCTTTGATCAATCGCTTCAATAGCTTTTACTTTTCACTATATGCCTTATATTCCCAGTTCTTTCTTTACATGCTTCAGGCGGAAGGCAAAAAGGATGCTGAGTACGCCTGTTGCCCAGAAGGCGGCTGCCATCAGGCCCAGTATGGCAGCTACACCGAGTGCCGGGTTATCCAGTATAACAATAGCGATGATAATTAAGATGATTCCTCCTACCAGCAGCCAGCCCCAGTTGGGGATTTTGTCTGATTGCAGCTGAATAGAAAATCCTATCAGGCTGATACCTTTAAACATAAACCAGAAGGCCAGGAAAAGGGGTATGACGGCCATACTGACGGCAGGGTAGCCTATCAGGATCACTCCTATCGCTACATCCACGATCCCGGAAGCCAGCGACCAGCCCCACCCGGTATGTCCTTTACGGTTGCCGAGTGCAAAGGCTATTTCGAAGATCCCTGTCACAAACAATGTGACACTGAAAAAGATACTCAGCAGCACATAACTACTGAATGGATTGGAAAAAACAATAAAGCCCGCAATGAGGAATATAATTCCGTTGAGCAGGTACAGCCACCAATACTTCACATTATTACGAATAGCAGAGATGAATTGTGACATAATAATTACTTTAATATTAAATAAAGGATAGTACTACGTTTTCCTCTAACACATCCTGTCATAAAAAGTTCGGTAGAATATAGCCACGGAAAAACCGGGGAAAGCACTTAACTTTGTCCAAATGATTTAAATCATAGATTTAACAACAGACGGAAATTATCTTTGTGGAATGAATAAGGCGATCAAGCAAGACAGAAAACCACCAAATTGGTGGCATCAGGCAGACTTCATGGGCATACACGCGGTGCCCTTATTAGCATTTTTTACCGGCACTACTGCATTTGACTGGATCTTATGTGGTGTATTGTACGTGATACGTATGTTTTTTGTAACGGCGGGCTACCATCGTTACTTCTCGCATCGTGCATTTAAAACGTCGAGATTCTTCCAGTTTATTCTGGCTGGAGGTGCACAAAGCAGCTTACAGAAAGGCGCTTTATGGTGGTCAGCTAATCACCGTATCCATCACAAGCATAGTGATACCCCTGAAGATCCGCATTCAGCGAATGTTTACGGATTCTGGTACGCACATATTGGCTGGATCATGGGGCCGGAGTACAAGCCAACCCGTTTTGACCTGATCAAAGATCACAAAGCCAAAGAATTAATGTGGCTGAACAAATGGCATTGGGTGCCTGCTATTATATTAGCGGTAGCTGTGTATTTTGTAGGTAATAAAGTGAATGGCACCGGCTGGTTCGACTGGACCGCAGGTTTATCTACGCTACTGATCGGGTTCTTCCTGAGTACTGTGATATTGTACCATGGTACTTTTACTATTAATTCCCTGATGCACAAAATTGGTAAGAAGAGATATTATACCGGAGATGAATCCCGCAACAGTGCTGTCCTGGCACTGGTTACACTGGGAGAAGGCTGGCATAACAATCACCACTATTATCAGAGTGCGGCCAGACAAGGTTTTTACTGGTGGGAATTTGACATTACCTACTATGTTATCAAAACGTTAGGCTTGCTGGGCATTGTATGGGAAATACGCCCTATACCGGAAAAGCTGAAGGAAAGTAATAAGCTGTCACAGTTGGCATCCCAACGTGTACCGGTAGAAGAAACACACTAATTACAACGAAAAATACTATACAAAAGGGAAATATACCAGGGGGTATGTTTCCCTTTTATTTTTTATCTTGTCTCCCTAAAATTAAAAATTCCATGCAATACTCACCTGCAGCCGACAGATACAAAAGTATGACCTATAACCGTTGCGGTAAGAGTGGCCTTCAGCTGCCTGCCGTTTCGCTGGGATTATGGCACAACTTCGGTTCTATAGATAATTTTGAGAATGGACGCAGCATCATCCGTAATGCTTTCGATAAAGGTATCACTCATTTTGACCTCGCCAATAATTATGGTCCGTTACCTGGTAGTGCAGAAGAAACTTTTGGCAGGGTTTTAAAACAGGATTTCACTGGTAATCTGCGTGATGAACTGATCATTTCCACCAAAGCTGGTTATACCATGTGGCCTGGCCCCTATGGCGACTTTGGCTCCCGCAAATACCTGGTGTCCAGCCTGGATCAGAGCTTACGTCGTATGCAGCTGGAGTATGTAGATATATTCTATTCTCACCGGCCTGACCCGGCTACGCCGATTGAAGAAACCATGGGAGCACTGCATAGCATCGTTCAACAGGGAAAAGCGTTGTATGTAGGTCTTTCCAATTATACGGCAGAACAAACCGCCACCGCTGTTGCCATCTTAAAATCACTCGGGACTCCCTGCCTCATTCACCAGCCTAAATACAGCATGTTTGAGCGTTGGGTAGAGAATGGCTTACTGGATGTACTGGAAGCCAATGGCGTAGGCTGCATCCCCTTCTCTCCACTGGCGCAGGGCTTACTGACCGATCGTTATCTGAAAGGCATTCCGGAGGGTTCACGTGCCAGCAAGCCTACCGGCTTCCTGCAGGAAGGTGAGGTAACACCTGAAAAGATTGAGAAAGTGAAAAAGCTGAACCAACTGGCGCAGCAACGCGGACAATCACTTGCACAGATGGCACTGGCCTGGATACTGAAAGATAAGCGTATTACTACAGTATTGATTGGTGCCAGCTCTGTAGCACAACTGGACAATAACCTGGATACCCTGCGGAATACTGCTTTTACGAAAGAAGAACTTGATGCCATTGAAGCGATACTGAAATAATTACGAATTATGAATTACGAATTACGGATTTGTGGGGAGAACGAAATAATCTCCCCACAAATCCGTAATTCGTAATTCATAATTCGTAATTATTTATTATTCCTATTTCCTCATTTTTGCACGATCATATTGTACCGGCCATGTTATGTCTGCATCGAGTTTATGCGCTGCATGTAAGGGGAAATAGGGACTTCTTAATAATTCGCGGGCCATCAGGACGATATCTGCGCGGCCTTCTGCGATGATTCCTTCCGCTTCTTCCGCAGTGGTGATCATCCCTACGGCTCCGGTAGCGATGCCGGCATCTCTACGTATTTTTTCTGCGAATGGTGTCTGATACAGCGGCCCTATCTTGATTTGCTGATGAGCTGCCAAACCGCCGGAAGAGCAATCTATCAGATCTACTCCCTTGTCTTTCAGGATGGTGGCCAGTTGTACCGACTCCTCCAGATTCCAGCCACCATCTGCCCAATCGGTAGCGGAGATCCTGACCAGCAACGGATATTGTTCCGGCCATACTGTACGTACCGCCTCTACCACCTGTACCAGCAAGCGTATCCTGTTTTCAAAAGTACCTCCATATTCATCTGTGCGGTGATTACTGAGTGGCGATAAGAAGTTATGCAGCAGGTAACCATGTGCCCCATGCAATTCCACTACCTGAAATCCGGCCTGTAAGGCACGGAGTGCGGCAGCCCTGAAATCGTCCAGTACCTTGCGTATGCCCGTTTCCGTGAGTGCTTCCGGTAACGGATATACGTCATTGAAAGGGATGGCGCTGGGGGCTACCACCTGCCAGCCCCCTTCTGCTGCCGGGAGTGCGCGACTACCTTCCCAGGGCCTTAGTGTGCTGGCTTTCCTGCCGGCATGCGCCAGCTGTATGCCAGGGATGGCGCCCTGTGCGGCAATAAAAGTGGTGATTCTCTGCAACATAGCAATATGTTCATCTTTCCAGATGCCCAGGTCATGAATGGAGATACGTCCTTCCGGTGATACTGCCGCTGCCTCTGTGAGCACCAGTCCTGCACCACCTACCGCCCTGCTGCCCAGGTGTACCAGGTGCCAGTCATTTGCAAATCCGTCCTGCGAAGAATATTCACACATGGGTGATACTGCAATGCGATTGCGAAATACGATTTCCCTCAATGTAAAAGGACGGAACAAATGAGACATAATCTGTTGCTTTTAAGTCCTTTAAAATTAAGCATTTATCGTATAGCGATAACATAATATTCAAGTAACCGGATGTGCCGGAAAATATGCCCGGAAATACTTAATTTTGGCACCTTATACCTATACATACGATGTATCTGTTCCCTGTCAAGCGCAACATTGTTGGCTCCCTGATGCTATACCTTTTTATCACCTTTTTCAATATCCATAGTGCCCGGGCGCAACAAAAAGCTGATTTCTCAGCTTCCGTTGTGAGTGATTGTGAGTCTGTGAGCACTACCTTCACGGACTTATCCACCGGCAGCCCCGTTTCCTGGCAATGGGACTTCGGTAACGGCAATACCAGTACGAAAAAGAAGCCTGCAGCTACTTATGTAAAAACCGGGAATTACACCGTTACCCTGAAAGTAACTTATGCAGATGGCAGTATCAAAACAGAAACCAAGGCAGACTACATACATGTAAGATCTAAGCCTACTGTGGATTTCAGTGTATCTTCCCCTAAAGGGTGCGTAACCTTCAGTCCCACTTTTACAGATAAATCCAAACCAGGAGATGGTACCCTGCAAAGCTATAGCTGGGATTTCGGCGATGGCGGCGCGGCGGAAAACGCAGGGAGTACTATCAGTCATAACTACACGGTACCGGGTGTATATAGTGTGTTGCTGACCGTTACTAACAGCTATGGCTGCACGAATTTTAAAGTAATGGACAAGGCGGTGGATGTGGCCGCGGCACTCAATGCTGATTTCAATGTTGCACAGAAAATACTGTGTAAAGCGCCGGTAGATGCGTTGTTTACCAATACCTCTTCCGGTGCCGGAACACTTGCGTATAAATGGGAGTTTGATGACGGCAGCAGCAGTACTGCTAAAGACCCCGGTAAACATACCTTTACCACTAAAGGTACACACAGTATAAAACTCACGGTGAGCAATGAACGGGGCTGCACAGCCACTAAAACCGTGGACGATATCAATGTGGGTAATTACGTGACCACGCTGAACGCTCCTGCGCTGATTTGCAGCGGCCAGAACGCTGATTTCAAAGCCACCTTTTCTCCTGTTCAACCTCAAAGCACCACCTGGGAAGTGAATGGACAGCCTGCATGGGCGTATTGGGATAATACCCTTTCTTACTACCCCACCACCACCGGACCKGTAAAAGTGAAGGTGACCGCTATGTTCGGCAATTGTCCTGATGTAACAGAAAAAACGGTGGACGTAAAACAAACGCCTACCGCAACGATCAGTACCGATAATAAACCTATTTGTGATGTACCGGCTACCGTTAATTTCACGGGCAATACCACCGGGGCTGATAGCTGGACCTGGACCTTTGGTGACGGACAAGGCGCCACTATACAAAATCCGGTACACACCTACAACCGGGAATATAATTTCAGTATTAATCTGCAGGCGAAGAGTAAAGATGGTTGTATTGCCACCGCCTATTCCAGTTTATACATTTATAAAACATTAATTTCAGCTTATGCCACTAATTACAATGGCTGTGAAGGACTCTCCGCCACCTTCCATGCAGGTAGCAGCAGCAGTGACGAGATAAAAACTTATCTGTGGAAATTCGGGGACGGGAGCACCTCAGCAGATCCCGCTCCCACGCACACCTACCCTAAAGCCGGTTCTTACACGGCTTCCCTCCAATACACTACCGTTAACGGCTGTATGGGAACGGTTAACCTTCCTTACCGGATGGACGTGTATAAAAAGCCAACACCGGATTTCAGCTCTCCGAATGCGCCGGAAGTGTGTGGAAATTCCCTGACAACCTTCACCGACAAATCCGATGCAGGTACTGACTGGTACTGGGCTTTCGGAGATAACAGCTGGGGATCGGGTCGCACGGCTAACCATAGCTACGCTGAACCTGGTTACTACGATGTGACTTTAACAGTTACCAATGGTACCTGTCCGAATACAATTACCAAAAAAGCCTATATCAACGCCGTTAATCCTTTTCCCCGATTCAGGATTAACCCGGTAAATTGTGATCAGCGTACTACCGTTAGCGTTACCGAGTATTCACTGGGCGCTACAAGCTGGAAATGGAGCTGGGGCGATGGAAAGGATACCAGTTATACCACCCATAGTGATAACGTTACACATATTTATGCCAAATCGGGAATTTATACGATACAACTAACTACCTCTGACGGCCATTGTACAACGTATCTCACCAGCACAGTCAACATTATAGCCCCTTCTCCTGTAACGATTGCTACTGATAAGATTACACTGTGCAGTAATGAAACGGTGGTTGGGCACGTAACGGCAGAAGATGCAAGCATACATGATAGCTGGGCTTATTACTGGCAGCTGGATGGTGCGGGTTATTCGTACTATGATAATCACCAGGCATATTCTAATCTTACACCAGGTCAACATACCATTCGCTTAAGAATACAGGACAAACTGGGTTGCTTTAACAACAGTAACAACATTGACATCATCGTACGCGGGCCATTGGCGGATTACAATCTTCCTTCGCAGGCACAATGTAAAGGGACGGAACTTACCTTCACAGACAACACAGATGTTACCAACAGCAGCGGGGTTAAAAARTGGGTATGGAACTTTGGAGATAATTCGGGTCCCCAAACCTACACCAGCGGACCATTTAAACACACCTATGCGGTAGCGGGCAACTACACTCCTTCTGTCACTGTAACGGACAAGGATGGTTGTGTTAATACGTTCGCCGGCAAATATTTACAGGTAAACGGGCCGGTGGCCGACTTCAACGCAGATGCCTATGTGGTGATGCCGGGCAGTTATGTGAATTTCTGGAACAGCTCTTACGATGTAGGAGGAAATATTACGGAACTTAAATGGGACCTGGGAGATGGTAACACCTCTACAGATCCTTATTCCGTAACACACCAATACCCTGACAAAGGAGTGTTTCCTGTAAAGCTGCAGATCAAAGATAATAACGGCTGTACTGATGAAAAAACAAAGAACATCAAAGTATCTGCTGTGGGTGCGGGATTCACTTATACCGGAACATTTGTAAACGGCAGTAACTGTGCGCCGATGATCTTCCGCTTTAATAATACTTCCATCAACTACAACACCTGTTCATGGGACTTTGGTGACGGGGCCACTTCTGATCAGGCCTTTCCGGTGCATACCTATACGGTGGCCGGACACTATAAAGTAACCCTGAAAGTAACAGGTATTGCAGATACAGAAGATGAATACACTGAAATAGTAGTGGTTAAGGGGCCATATGCTACCATTACCACCAGTGCCGAAGGGGGATGCCTCCAAAAGGAAATATCCTTTACCGTAAAGCCGGAAAATGCCACTTCTTTCAGCTGGGATTTTACTGATGGGGATGTGGAACAAACAGACAAACTGGACATTACACACAAATTTACCGAGCCTGGGATATACAAGCCGCAACTGTTGCTGAAAGATGATGCCGGCTGTAAAGGCAATGCCTTCCTGGATCATCCGATCGTAATAGATCAGCTGGATATTAAGCTGCATCCTAATCCGGACAAGATATGCGGCGAAGGTACGCTGACCTTTGCGCCGACCTTCAACAGCTACTCTGTAGATGAGCTCAACATACCTCCGGCCTTTACCTGGACATACGATGCTTCCCTTACGCCGACTAATATCAACACTACTACCCCGTCGTTTTACATGGACAAAGTGGGGGTGTATAAATTTGGACTTACAGCTACCACCAAATATGGTTGCACGCAAACGGTGGAGGAATCATATAACGTATATCCTCAACCGTTAGCCGTGATTACCGGTCCAGATGAAGTATGTAAAGACGCGCCCATTACCTTTAGTGGCAGTGTCACCCGGACAACAGACGTGACTTGGGCCTGGGAATTTGGCAACAGTAAAACCAGTACCGTACAGCAACCCGCGGCACAGACTTATGCTACCACAGGCAACACTACCGTCACCCTGACGGTTACCAGCAAAGATGGCTGTGCTGACAAGACTACACATCCGCTGAATGTACTGGCGTTGCCGGATATTAAAGCCAGTTCACCTACTGAATTTATTTGTTTGAATAACGCCACCCTATTACATGCAGGAGGTGGAAGTATTTATGAATGGACACCTGCTGCCGGCCTGGATAATCCAGCCAGCCCGGATCCCAAAGCGACGCCGGCTGTTACCACTACCTACAAAGTAAAAGTAACGGACGGGAAAGGCTGCGTGAATACGGACCAGGTAAAAATAAGGGTAGTACAACCCTTTACCATACATGCTACACCTGATACATTGTTGTGTTTGGGCGATAAGTTGCCACTACGGGTATGGGGAACGGATTACTATGTATGGCGCGGATTTGGGCTCGACAAGCCCGCCTCTCCTACTCCTGTTGCGACCATTAACCGCACCGGCCAGTATGCCTACGAAGTAACCGGTTATGATAAAGATAATTGCTTCTCTGACAAGACCTCGCTCACTGTAAAAGTAAATCCTACGCCGGTGGTCAGTGCCGGTATAGACCGGCAAACCATGGCGGGTGTACCTGTGTACCTGGTCAGCAACAACAGCAATGATGTGATCCGCTGGAACTGGACACCTGCTGAATATCTTGACTGTGCGAGCTGTCAGCGGGTACAGGCCCTTCCTAATCTCAGCACTCTTTACAAGGTGGAAGTAGAAAATGTGTATGGCTGTAAAGCATCTGATGATGTGATGGTGCATGTGCTCTGTCAGCAGAGCGCCATCTTTATGCCGAATGCATTTACTCCCAACCAGGATGGCAGGAATGAAAGGATTTACCCTAAGGGTAAAGGTGTAAAGGAAGTGGAATGGTTACGCATCTATGATCGCTGGGGCACCCTGGTATTTGAAAGAACGCACTTCCCGGTCAACGTACCTTCCGCAGGATGGGATGGGCGCAGCAATAACAGAGAGGCGCCTTTAGGTACTTACATCTATTCTATGCAAACGGTGTGTGAGAGTGGAGAAAAATTCGAATTCAAGGGAAATATTACGCTGATAAAATAATCAATGGTATAGCGGGAAAAGATAGTATACACCTGCAACTGAAAAGAAAATATCCAAATGATTACCTGCTCGTCAACAGAGGCTTTCACTGGATTAACGAATACCCAATGAATCGGTAATATGAACATCACAGCACACCAGGAGCGCATTAGCAAGCAAGGATTTACCTTGATACCGGATGTATTTGACAAGTCGGCGATCGATGCGATGGTGGCTGCTATCAACGATGCAGATCCTACCGGACCTTTATTCCGCAAGACGAATGATCTTTTTGCTATCCGTCGTTTTCTGCAGGTAGTGCCGGCTATACAAGCGCTTGTTTTTACAACGCACTTACAAACATTGCTACAGCAGCTTTTTGGCGTGGGATATTTCCCGGTTAAATCCATCTATTTTGATAAGCCGGGGCAGTCTAACTGGTTTGTGGCCTGGCACCAGGACCTGACTATTTCTGTTGCGGAGAAGCTACCGGTGGAAGGATATGGTCCGTGGACGATAAAGCCCGACCAATATGCCGTACAGCCGCCTGTTGACATCCTGGAAAACAATTTCACCATCCGCATTCACCTGGATGATACGGATGAACATAATGGTGCTTTAAAAGTGATACCCGGCTCACACCTGAAAGGCGTTTACCGGGCAGACACTATCGATATGAACGGCACAGGGTATGTCAGTTGTGTAGTAGCACCAGGCGGCATGATGATTATGCGGCCGTTATTAATGCATGCTTCCAGCCGCAGCAGCAACGGGCAAAATCGCAGGGTGATACATATTGAATTCAGCAACCGTGCATTAGCCGGCGGTTTGCAATGGGCAGAGCAACTAACGCTAGTCCCTCCCGCTGAAGCTTAATGTTTTATTGGTAACAATCGGTCTTGCCCAGAAGCCGATGCTTAAAATATATCCCATCGTCAGATACAGGAAACACAGACCAGTACGTAGTCCCCAATGATCTCCCAGCCAGCCTACTATCAGCGGCAATACGGCGCCGCCGGTGATACCTGTTACCAGGATACCTGAGAAAGAGCCATGGTGTTCGGACACAGAGTTGAGCGCCAGTGAAAAAATAATGGGATACATCACCGAAGCAAAGAAACCCACCATAGGGAAAGCGATCCGGGCTACCGGGCCACTGCCAAACAGCGCTGCAGTTAAACTGATCATGGCCAGCAGTGTGAAGCCTACCAACACTTTTCGGCTGTCTATCAGTTTCAGGAGGAGTAATCCTAATACACCACCTGCCGTCATCAAACCCCAGAAATACGCCACTGCATTGGCGCCTGTAGTTTGCGGATCATAATGGTGATATACCATAAGGAACTGCGAAATCCAATTGGCAATCCCCTGCTCGGTTCCTACATAACAGAACAAAGCAAAGAAATACAATACCACTACCGGTTTTTTCAGCAGATCGATATGTGTTTGCAAAGCACCTACCGTCTCTTCTTTTGTTAACGCTACGCTGGGAAATTTAGACAGTCCGATGATGGCAATCATCAAAATGCAAATCAACGTAAAAAGCCAGTACAGCGAAATCCATGGCAAGTTAGCCGGTGCCAGACCGGCAAAGGTATGCAGGCTACCACTTTGTATATGCACTACCAGATACGAATATACGAGCGGGCTCACAAAAGAGGCCAGGCCGAATATCAGTTGCGCCAGCACAGAATTGAATGCATAATGCTCTTCTCCACCGGAAGTACGCAGCAGTGGATTGATGACTACCTGCAGCATGGCCATGCCGCAACCGATTAAAAAGAGGGAGAGCACTGCGGTTAAGTAATTCGGAAAGCAGGACAACAGCAACGCGCCCAGGAAGGCTACTACAAAAGCTGCGACCATGATTTTCTTTTCCTTGTACTTTTCTATGAGCATTCCCGCGGGAATAGACATGACGCCATAGGCAATAAAGAAGGCAAAAGGCAATAGTGCCACGAGCGTAAGACTCAGGTGGAAACCATTGATGATATCTGGTATCAGGGGCCCTATCACATTCGTGAGAAAAGAAATCACGAAAAAGGTGAGCATGATTAAACCAACAATATAATAATTCCTGTTTTTCATTATTGATGAATTGGTACGATGTTCCAGCCACTTAAAGAAACCACCGCAGGTTGTTGTTGTAAATCTTTCGTATGTACGTATCCGTTAATTACCCTGCTTTCACCGGGTAACAGCGTAAAGTCATTATCTTCCCAGAATACCGGCACCACTGTTTCCCCGCTCTTGCGGCGGATATCGAGGTGCACCATAAATGCCAGTGTTTTACCTGGATTTTTCAGTACTACGCTGGCAAAAGTTGTATCTCTT
>NZ_JBFTSK010000036.1:0-76643 GCF_056399985.1 Chitinophaga sp. 01L420 | reverse complement strand
CGTCCGGTAAACGTAAACGGCGTATATAACATGACTGGCACCATCAGCCTGAGTTTACCGCTGCGCTTAATACCAGGTAGCGTCAACTTCGGCAGCAACGTAGGTTACAGCAAAACAAAACAGTTTATCAATGCCGCGCCCAATAATATCCGCACGTTTTCGCTGGGCCCCAATGTACGTTTTGACCTGAACCCTTCCAGCAAAATAGACGTATCCTTCAGCGGTGGATTCAATTATTACAAAACTGATTACTCGCTGCAACCAACGCTGAACACCGGCTATTTTTCGCAGCAGTATGAAGGTGAAATCAACTGGCAGTTACCGGCTAATTTTTATTTCTCCACCAACTTTACTTATACCATTAACAGCCGCCGGGCAAATGGTTATAATACCAATGTACCTTTGTGGAATGCATCTTTCAGCCGTCAATTCCTGCGCTTCAACAGAGGAGAACTCAAGTTCAGTGCTTTTGATCTGCTGAATCAAAATGTAGGCATCAACCGCAGCACTAATCAGAATTATATTGAAGACAGCCGCACCAAAAATCTGCAACGTTTTTTCCAGTTAAGCTTCACTTATAGTCTGAGTAAAAACGGCCTTTCCAGGGGTAGCGGACTACGCACCATCAGGATGATACGTTAAGCAGACGATATAAAAAGGCTCCGGAAAAATATTTTTCCGGAGCCTTTTTATGTAATGAATACTTTTACTGCCTGGTACTCATTACCCGCATTCCTCCTCCTCCATTCCGTTGCATTTCTGCGATCATCTTATCCCTTTCTTTGTTAAACTCCGCAACGGTCACTTTCTTTCCTTTGGAGGGCGCTTTAATAACAGCTACATCTGTTTTCGCTGATACTTCTGTAGCGGTGTAAATGGTGCGGCCATCGTTGATGTTGATGCCGAGGATCAGACCTGGTAGTTGTCCCTGGTACTCCGGGCCGGCAGGTACCGGAATGGCTGATGTAAACCAGGCAACGATGCTCGAAGTATCAGCCACTTCTTCTGTTTTCAGCTGATCGTTTTCCATACGGATCATGGCGCGTTTACCGATGAGCTGTGCTACCGCTTCCTGGCAGGGATAGTTGAGAATGGTGGACGTTTTGCCGGTGAGTTTCCAGTTTAGTTGGTGGATGCTGTCTGTCACGATATAATTTTTTGCGCCAAATTCCCGTTGAGCGATCACCTGCCCTGTAGCGAAATTGTTATAGGTAATATCAGCAGCATCCCCTACCATCATGGTGGCGTGCATGGCCCCTGCGCGTTCGCTGAACTCCTCGGGCATTTCTTCGTCCATTGTACGGCGCAGTGATTGGTCATTGCCAAACAATACCTCCAGCTTATCCTTATGCGACTGGGGTAATGTTGGTCCATCGTTTGCGGGCGCCAGTCCCTGTATATGCATGTCCATTTGTATGGTGCGTTCATACAATACCCTGCCTTGTTTTTGCTGCGCATGTGCAGCAAGCAGCAGTAATCCCATAGAAAATGTTAAAATTAGTTTTTTCATACCATTACCATTTAAGGAATAAAGCTATTCCCTTCCTGCTGCAACGGAGGTTAACATGCCTTTACTTAATGTTAATTTAGGTTAATGTTCTTACTGCGGGAGGAAAGTAAACGATACATTTGTCTTAGTATTGCTATTACTATCAACACATGCGCTACAAACTTTCCATACCGGTTACTGCTTTTTTGATTGCGTTAACAATCCTGCTGATTAGTGCTTTCCAGGCTTACTGGCTGAGCAAGAATTATCGCGAAGAAGAAAAGTTGTTTACCAGCCGCACCAATATCCTTTTCAGGGAAACGATTTTTCGATTACAGGCGGCCAAGCTGAAACTGGACTCCAATATAAGTCTGCGTATACAGGACAGACAAGGCGTGATGCGCTTTTCGAATGTGCTCACAGAGAGATACCGGGACTCCACCATGCCAAGAATCGCTATGAATACGGTATCCACAGTGTCGGCCGTGTCTGATACGTCCGCCGTTCCTGGTGTGCATGTCATGGCAGGTGTGCCTGCTATGCCCACTGCTATGATGGTGGCACTAAAAGAGCCTCCTTTCCCTGAGAGAGATTCTTTCAATATGCAATATGCGGTCACCAGGCCGGCTCAGACAGTAAGGGTATATGATTTCCTGGCAGGAGTGGATTCCCTGCGCGATTCTATTACCGTAAAAGAAATTACAGACCGTTATCACTCCGCACTGGCGCGGGAAAAGATCAACACTGATTTTGCTATCAAAGTCATCCCCGTAGATACAGGCAGATATTTCAGCACCTTTCCCGATGACTTCGAAGATAATGTAGTCACTATTGGCTTTACCCGGCCGTTGAGCTACCAGGTGTTATTTCAAAATAATACCTGGTACCTGTTAAGACGTATCAGTCAACCTATACTGGTTTCGGTACTCCTGTTGGGCGTCACCATTTTTTCTTTTTTACTTTTATATAGAAATCTGAAACAGCAACAAAAGCTGGCCCAGCTCAAGAACGATTTCATCAGTAATATGACACATGAGCTGAAAACACCCATTGCCACCGTAAGCGTAGCTATTGAGGCGTTAAGGAGTTTTGATGCATTGGATGACCGGGAAACCACCAACGAATACCTGGATATATCCGCGCAGGAAATACAACGACTGGGTTTACTGGTAGATAAAGTGTTGAAATTATCAATGTTTGAGAACCGGGAGATTGCCCTGAACAAAGAACAGTTTGATGTCCGGGCACTGGCCAGAGGAGTGATGGCTTCTATGAAGCTGCAATTCGAAAGACAACTGACCGTTACGGCCCTGCAAACAACCGGTAACAATTTCATTATTACCGCCGACAAATTACACCTGACAAGTGTATTATATAATTTGCTGGACAATGCTTTAAAGTACAGCACCAAGAATCCGAATATCCTTGTTCATATCGTTGATCATAAACAGTATCTCGAAATACGTGTAGTCGACAACGGTATAGGTATTGCGCAGGAATATAAAACTAAAATCTTTGAAAAATTCTTCCGGATCCCCAATGGTAACCGTCATAATATTAAAGGGTATGGACTTGGACTAAGCTATGTATCGCATATTGTACAACGTCATATGGGTTTTATTGAGGTAGACAGTGAATTAGGTAAAGGCAGTACTTTCTCCGTGAAACTTCCTTTTGCAGAAGCGCCGGTAGTTTACTACGATAAAAACCGCCGGATTGTAAAGTTTAAAAAAATATGAGATGAGCATTAGAATTTTATACGTTGAAGATGAATTGTCGTTGGGTAAAATTGTGAAGGCAAGTCTGCAGCGCAGAGGGTTTGAAGTAATCATGGAAAGTGATGGTGATAACGTGCTGTCGCTGTTCAAACAGGTAAACCCTACTGTATGCGTATTAGATGTAATGCTGCCCAACAAGGACGGATTTGAAGTCGCTGCAGAAATTCGTGCCATCAATCCTGAAGTACCCATCCTGTTCCTCACCGCCAAAACACAAACTGCTGATCTCGTAAAAGGCTTTACAATGGGCGGCAATGATTATATCCGCAAACCTTTCAGTATGGAAGAACTGATTGTGCGTATCGAAAATGTATTACGCAAAACACCTAAAACAACCACTCCTCCGGCGGATCAAATCAAAATAGGCAAGTTCCTGTTTTATACAAAGCGGCAGGTGCTGATCAGTGGCAGCGAAGAAAAGAAGCTCTCTTACCGGGAAAGTGAATTGCTCCGGCTATTATATGAAAAACGTGATGGCATCATCGATAGAAAAAGTATACTCGACCTGCTTTGGGGACATGACTCCTTTTTTAACAGCCGTAACCTCGATGTATATATTACCCGCCTGCGTACCTGTTTAAAAGATGATGAAAGCCTCCAGATACTCACCATCAAGGGAGTTGGATACCGGTTTGTACTGGATTAAAACGAGCGCATCTTTTTATTTATTTGATCCCCTTTATAAATTGACTTTTCTATTTTTATACCTGAGCCGCATGATGCTGGGTAATACAATCAGCAACAATGGCAATGCCAGGATAAAACCACCGATCACTGCGATAGCCAATGGCTGGTGCAGCTGTGCACCCGTACCAATACCCAGTGCAATCGGCATCAGGGCGATAATAGCACCGAGAGCAGTCATCAGCTTGGGCCGTAAACGGGTGGAAATGGCGTATACGATGGCCTCATCTGCATTGGACGAATCTGCCAGAGATGCTTTAAACTGAAGAAAAGTAAAGATGGCATTCTCGCCAATAATACCCACCATCATAATAATACCAGTATAGCTACCCACATTTAAGGCAGTATGGGTAAGATATAAAGCGAGATAACTACCACCTATACCCAGCACTGCTACCGTAAGAATGATTAGCGCATCTATAAAGTCTTTGAAGAGAAACAGGATCACGCCAAATACCAATAAGCTTGCGGTAATCAGGATGAGCAACAATTCCTGGAAAGATTGCTGCTGATCGGCGTATGCGCCGCCGTAAGAAATACTATATCCCTGAGGTAATGAAATACCCGCATTCACTTTCTGACTGATTTCTTTCATTACGGTCCCCAGATCCCGGTTATCCAGCCTGGCCGTAACAATCCCCATGGATTGCAGATTCTCTCTCGAAATTTCAGCTTCCCCGCTGTTGATTTTAACGGTGGCCAGATCGGATAACGGCCTTAGTCTGCCATCAGGCAAAAATACCTGCAAATGATTAATGGCAGCTACATTAAGCTGGCTGCTGCCAGGATACATCAGGCGGATATTGGACAGCTGCTCTTTTTCGAATACTGCGCCAGCTACATTTCCCTCCAGCGCAGTTTGCAGCTGAAATTGCAGGGCTGCCGGGGTAATACCGTATTGCGCCAGCAATCTGCTATTGGGTTCCATCGTAATGGAAGGTCCTGCAATAACAATCCCGTCAAATACATCGGCAGTCCCATTTACCGCTCCGACTACTGCTGCCACCTGTTTGGACAATGCCTGCAATGTTTGCTGGTCATTCCCAAAAATCTTTATTTCGACTGGTTGTACTGAGGTCATAAGGTCTCCCAGCATATCCCCTATCACCTGGCCAAAATCTATGCGCAAAGAAGGCTGCGTTGCTTCCACCTGTTTCCGTATTTCATCAATTACTTCATTGGTGGACAGATGATGATTCTTTTTAAGCTGAATGAGATAGTCCCCTCTGTTGGGTTCTGTAATAAAGAACCCCATCTGGGTACCCGTACGTCTGGAATAGGCTGCTACATCCGGGATGCTGGTAATGATCTTTTCCACCTGTTGCAGGGTATGGTCTGTTTCCTCCAGGGAAGTACCTGGAGGAGAGCTGTAATCCAGTACAATACTGCCCTCGTCCATCTCCGGTAAAAATCCCGTCTCCAGTTGTGGTAATATGAAAAATATCATCAATACCAGTCCTGCTACAAACACGGCACTCACCCAGGGCCTGGTAATAAACCAGGTGACCCATCGCTGTTTTTTCACATCATGTCCGGGAGCTGTTTGCGCGATAGCTTTCCGCTCTTTTTTGCCACTGGTCAGCAACAGGTAAATGACCGGTAACCCTATCCAGGTAACGAGAAAGGAGCATACCAGCGTAATGATCATAGTATTGGTCATCACTTTGAAATAAGCGCCTGCCACCCCTGTCATTAGCAGAAATGGTAAGAAAATAACGATAGTGCTGAGTGAGGAGCCCAACATGGCCGGGAATAGATAATGGATAGCTTTCTGAATCAACGTCACGGTAGGCTCGTCCGGATGTTCCTCATGTGTGCGGTGTATTTGTTCCACTACTACGATGGCATCGTCTATGATCAGCCCTATGGCCGCCGCAATGGCGCCCAGAGTCATGATATTGAACGTTTGACCGATAGCATACAATACGATCAGGGTAAGCAGTAGTGTAACAGGGATGGTGATCAGGATGGTACTGCTGGCCTTCCAGGAGCGCAGGAAAATAATAGCCACAATAATAGCCAGGAACAACCCTATCCATAAACTATCGGTTACACTTTTGATGGCATCTTTTACAAAATCAGCCTGTATATAGTATGGCGAAATTTTCACATCTGCGGGCAGCTTTTTTTTAAGATCATTGATCTTTGTCTGCATCCGATCTGATAAATCTACCAGGTTGGCATTGGGTTGCTTGATCACAGCAATCAGGATCCCTTCTTTGCCGTTGGCATTTACTTTAATGTATTCTTTGGCCTCCCGGATACCCACAGCAGCAATATCTGACAGGGTAACAATACGTTTGCCGTTATTACTGATCACCAGTTGATCCAGTTTATCTTTGCTATCCACCAATGCATCAGTTACGGTGAGGTACAAAAGCCGGTAATCGGAAAGGTAACCGTTGGATTTGATGAAATTTGTTTGTGAGAGCGCGGTATTGATCATATCGGGCGTAATACCAAAAGTACTCATCTTCTGCATGTCCAGCTGCACCCAGTATTCCTTGTTCTTGCCGCCGATAATGCGTATCTCGGAAACACCTTCCACCTGCGACAGAAATGGTTTGATGGTATAAGAGGCCAGATATTTCAGGTCAATGGGAGATCGTTGGTGGCTTTCCAGCGTGTAGCCACTTACCGGCAGTATGGAGGGATTCATCCTTTCCACGTTGATCTGGATATCCGGTGGCAGTGAATTTTTAATTTCTCCGATCTTTGATTCAATGCGTTGCTGACTGATATTAATATCAGCTGCCCAGTCCATATAAGCAGATATTTCACAACTTCCCCTGCTGGTAGTACTCCGGATCATTTTCAGGTCCGGCACCTGTTTGATGGCTAATTCCAGCGGACGGGTAACGGTGATCATCATTTTATTCACCGGTTGTTGTCCGGCATCGGCAATAATCTTTATTTTGGGAAAGGTGATTTCGGGGAATAGTGCAGACTGTATTTTACCATAGGTAAATAACCCGCCTGCAATAATGATCACCAGCAGTACGGTGACAGGATTCTTATATGCAAGAAAAAAATTTTTCATGTCGGCTATTTATTTACGATAGAAACAGTAGCAGTATCTGGCAGTCCATAATTGCCGCTAATAAGGATTTTATCCTGAGTGGTTAATACGGGAGATAATATCTCTATCCGGCCACCTGTTTCCAGTCCTTTGCGAATGACTACCTTAACGGCGGTACTGCTGTCCGTCATTTTCATGATCCAATATTCACTTTGCGATTCATCCGAGAGTACTGCTGATTTGGGAACGAATATGGCACCGGCTTTCACGACTTTTACGAATTTTACTTTTGCAATCAGGTTTTCAGGTACTGGTTGCGCAGTGCTAACCCGGATCACATAATTCTGCGTTTGCGATACTGCATCTACAGTGGGCAAAGGTGTTTCCATAGTCCCTTGCAACTGTTGCCCATCCGGCAGCCACACCGTTATTTTACGGTTTTCCGGAATGAGTGCCGTCAGCTCGTAAGGCAGATTAAGAATAAATACAAAGCTATTATCGTCTGATATAGTAGCCAACTGTTCACCATCCTGTACGTAGCTACCGGCCTGACTGGATAACTGCGTAATATAGCCGTTACCGGTAGCTTTAATCGGTATCAGACCGGTAAAGCGGAAAGAGCTGTCCAGTTTGTTGATAGTATTACCCAGGTTCTCTGCTTCTTTTGTTTTCAGGAGAAATAATACCTGTCCACGTACCACATGTTGTCCCAACTTTATACCTGAACTTTGCAGGTAACCATTGGCAACGGCTTTCACATTTGTTTTCAACAAAAAAGCAGCAGTCGCATTCAGCTCTATGGAATCCCCCATAGTCCCGGTTTCAGGAGTGATTACTGTAACCGGTGTTCCGTTGGGCATTGCTTTATCTTCTGCCGCAGGCGGAGTTGTATGGCAGGAAGTAGTAACGATCAGCATGATAGCAGAGAGCAGTGGAAATAATTTCATGGCTTTATCAATTAGCACTATTCCAGTAATTAATCAGGTTAATGAGCTGGTATTTATTTATAATATTCTGAGTAATGATATTCTTTGCATTGAGGTAGCTGTTAATGGCAATCACATAATCCGCGATTCTCACATCTCCATGTACCAGGAGTTGTTTGTTGGCCTGCATTAACCCGTTGGCATACACAATCTGTCCATTGGCCTGATCAATTAACTGTTGTGCCCCTTGTAGTTGTTGCACCAACTGTTGTATTTGCTGATGATATTGCCGGGAGAAAAAGTCCTGGTAATTCTTTCTGACTTCCTCAGATATTGCCACTTTACTATGTTGCATTTTTCGTTGCTTACCATCATAAATGGGTACCGTTAAACTTAATCCGGCGCTTACACCAAAATTTTTATATGGATCCAGTGCCAACGTAGAATTGTAGCCGCCATCGCCAAAGATGCTGATCTTTGGCCGGTAGGCCAGGTTAATTGAAGCGTCTGTATTCCGCAACTGTAAACTGTCTATCTCGAACTGATGATAAAACACCGTATTCTCCAGGCCAGGGAGGTGCTCAATAGTCATTGAAGGATCTGAAACAGGGGTAAAAATAGTATCGGTGATGCCGCAAAGGTAATTCAACTGTGCAAAATTATTCTGATACTGGGTTTGCAGTTGCTTTAACAATAACTCCTGTTGCTGCAGGGTGACCAGGAAAGTCAGGTAGTCAATTTGTTTATAGGTACCTGTTTGCGTTAGCTTTTTCAGTATTACTTCTTCTTCCTTCAACAACAACAGTACGTCATTATTAAAACTATACTGCGTCCAGTTGCCATAGGTGATAATATATTGGGCGATTATATTCTTTTTCAATTCCTGTTCAGAAATTTTTACGGTATTATGCAGCCCTTGCTGCTGGATCTGAATACCTTTTATTTGATTATCCAGGTTCTTTTTACCATTTAACTCTTTGGAGGCAGTAACGAGTGCACTTACCTGTCCACCGTTGGTGATGGCATTATCATACCCGATGCCATGAACGAGCGGTGCATAGGTATTGTTGCTCACACCATTTATCTGCGGGCCGTAAGCGGCACGTAAACGTTGACTGTCTATCTGCGCTGCCTTTATCTGCCCCTGATAATCCTTCAGCAGAGGACTGTTTTGTTTTGCCTGTTCCAGGTAGTAAGAAAGATTTTTTTCCTGCGCGGACAATTGTATCGCCAGGAAAATGATCCATGATATAATTCCAATTTGTTTCATTCCGCCTTGTTTTGACTCCTGCTGAAGGATAGTGTAACAATTGCAGGTAAATATTTAAAGTAAAAGTAAAAGCTAATTCTGTCTAACTTCTGTAGCGTCTCCAGGACCACATAAAACGATCCATGACACACAACAATAGCGAAACTATTATTGTTGTGTCCCTTGATTTTGCAGAAAATATTAATTATTCCTGTTAAATTGGACTTATATAGTTGTCCTATTAAACAGAACAGATGAACAAGTTAATGATGTCCCTGGCATTGTGCGTCGTCACAATGACCACTTATAGTCAATCGTCTCCCCATGATATGCAATTTGATAAACTGGCCCCCCGCTGGGATGAAGCCGTACCATTAGGCAATGGGGTGTTGGGAGCCCTGATCTGGCAAAAAGGCGACCACCTGCGGTTTTCGCTCGACAGGGCCGATCTGTGGGACCTGCGCCCCATGAAAGGATTACATCGTAAAGAATTTAGCTATCAGTGGGTCATAGGCCAGGTAAACAAAAAAGATTATACGCCGGTACAACAATATTTTGATGCTCCTTATGACCGGGAACCAGCTCCTTCCAAAATTCCCGGAGGCGCCCTGGAGTTTGATACCAAAAGCTGGGGAGCCGTACAATCAGTACATCTTACGCTTTCCAATGCCCTGTGTGAGGTGACCTGGGCCAATGGCGCACGGCTAAAAACCTTCGTAGCAGCAGATAAGCCGTTGGGATGGTTCCGCTTCGAAAATGTGAGTGCTGATGTAGTACCGCAACTGTTGGCCCCTCAATACCAGGGAGCCGTTACCAATAGCGGCGACCCTGTAGGCGGAGATGACTTATCCAGGCTGGGCTATCAGCAAGGCAGCATTGTAAAAACCGGCAACAGCATCACCTATCACCAGGCTGGCTGGAATGGATTTACGTATGATATCAACGTACGCTGGAAGAAAATAAATGCTACCACCATAGAAGGTGTATGGAGTATTTCCTCCCAGTATCCGGACCAACCAGTTAATGTGAAGGCAGACAAAGTAACTGCCGCCGCAGCCACCACCGACTTCACCCGGCAGCTGACCACACATAGCAGCTGGTGGCAACGCTTCTGGAGCAAGTCTGCCATCCACGTACCTGATACCCTGCTGGAAAAACAGTGGTACCTGGAACAATATAAGTTTGGCGCCTCCGCCCGCAAAGATGCGCCGCCTATTTCCCTGCAGGCCGTATGGACCGCCGACAACGGCCGCATCGCCCCCTGGAAAGGAGATTATCACCATGATCTGAATACCCAGCTGAGTTACTGGCCTTCCTATAGTGCCAACCATCTCGATGAAGCCATGGGATATTTAAATCACCTCGAAAAGAATAAAGCTAACTACCAACGCTATACGAAAACTTATTTCGGCGCCGCCGGTATCGCCGTCCCCGGTGTAACCACCCTCGATGGTACGGAAATGGGTGGCTGGATACAATATTCCCTCTCTCCTACGGTATCGTCGTGGCTCGCGCAGCATTATTACCTGCAATGGCGTTACAGTATGGATCAACAATTCCTGAAAGAGAAAGCATACCCCTGGCTGAAAGGTGCTGCCACTTTCCTCGAAAGCATTACCGTAAAAAATGCAGATGGACACCGGCAGCTGAAAATCAGCTCCAGTCCTGAAATAAATGATAACAGCCTGGAAGCCTGGTTTCCACAAAACACCAACTATGACCTGGCTTTAATGAAATTCACTTTCAGCAAAGCCGCAGAACTGGCTACCGAATTAAAATTAACCAATGAAGCAGCCCACTGGAATAAGATACTGGCGGAATTTGATGATTTCGCACTCACGGCTAACCAGGAACTGATGTTTGCGCCAACAATGGCGTATAATCAGTCGCACCGCCACTTCTCCCATATGATGGCGATTCATCCTTTGGGCATTATCCGTTGGGAAGATGGCGCCCAGGCACAAACCATCATCAAAAACTCGATCCATCTTACCGATAGCATTGGCCCGGATTACTGGTGCGGTTACTCCTACTCCTGGATGGCCAACCTGAAAGCCAGGGCCAAAGATGGAGAAGGCGCCGCCAAAGACCTACAGATCTTTGCCAGGGCATTTTGTTCTATCAACAGCTTTCACCTGAATGGAGATCAAACCAAAACAGGCTTATCCAAATTTCAGTACCGTCCCTTTACGCTCGAAGGCAACTTTGCTTTTGCCGCGGGATTACAGGAAATGCTGTTACAGAGCTATGCCGGCTTCATCACCATCATGCCCGCTATTCCTGCTTCCTGGAACGATGTATCGTTTGAAAACCTGCGCGCAGAAGGTGCATTTTTGCTGAGTGCAAAGAAAGATGGACAAGTAACTGAAGTGAAAATTGTGGCAGAGAAAGGCGGTCATACGCGGTTGAAGCTGCCCTTTAAAACCTATTTTGCCGCCAGCAACAAGGGATTTGAAATTAAGAATAACGGCGATGGCTTCCTGGAGCTGACAGCCAAACCAGGAGCAGTGCTGTTGCTGAAGAATGGATATGAGTGAGGAATTGAGAATTACGAATTACGAATTACGAATTACGAATTACGAATTACGAATTACGAATTACGAATTTAGCGGAGATAGTAAACGCGAAGATCAACATTCGCTTATATCTACTCACAAATCCGTAATTCGTAATTCATAATTCGTAATTCTTATTCATGTAATCCTCCAGCACCTGCAAGGGCATGTCTCCGTACTTCAGCAGTGCATCATGAAATTTAATCAGGCTGAATTTATCTCCCAGCTGTAAAGCTAATTTCGTCTTCAGTGCTTTTAACTTCATTTCACCGGTTTTATAAGACAGCGCCTGTCCGGGCATAGCCATGTAGCGTTCTACTTCAGCGGTAGCAATGCTTTCACTGACAGATTCATTGGCCATCATATAGGCAATTGCTTCTTCGCGGGTCATTTTGCCGGTATGAATGGCTACATCTAAGACCAATCGGATGGCTCGGTGAATTTCGTTGTTCAGCGCCCCCATTTTCTGATACGGATCTTTATAACATCCCAGTTGTTCACCTAATGACTCCACATACAAAGCCCAGCCTTCAAAGTAGGCGCTGAAAGTCGGTTGCCGGCGAAATGCGGGGATGTCACCATTTTCCTGCTGGATAGCGATCTGGAAATGATGCCCGGGGATAGCTTCATGCAAAAAAGTGGCTTCCATACCATAAAAGGTAACATTGATTTTGCGGGCATCGGGTACCGGCACATACAGGATAGCGGGCCGGCCTTCATCGAGGTTGCCTTTTATGTAGAAAGGGCCTCCGGATGCGGCTTCCCGATAGGCTTCCACCCGCCGGATTTTCATAGGTGTGGCAGGCTGCTGTCCGAATAATTCTTTTAAATGAGGTTGTACCCTGTTGTAGATATCCTGGTAAGCCTGCAGCACCTCTTCCGGCGTTTTAAAAGGCATCAGGCGGGGATTTGTTTTCAGATAAGAAAAAAACGCGGGTAAGGTGCCTTTAAACCCTTCCTGCTGCTGCACCAGCTCCATCTCTTTCCTGATCCTGGCCACTTCTGCCAGCCCCGTGGCAAAAATTTGTTCCGGCATAAGTTCCGGTAAGGTGGTAAAGGAACGCACCCAGTATTGATAGATCCTCTTCCCTCCGGGGATGGCGTTCAACCCGGCATGGGTTTGCGCTACCGGCAGATAGATGTCTTTCAGGTAAGTAGCCAGCTTCCCGTAAGCCGGACACATATGGGTGGCAATCACCCGGTGATACAAGGTGGTCAGCCGTTGCTTTTCAGCGGCACTAAAAGACGCCGGGAACTGCGATAAGGGTTTGTAAAATATATTTTTGGCGGTATCTTTCTCCGCCAGCGCTTCCAGGGAAGGAATCATTTTTACTACCAGTGCCCTGGGCAGTACCATTCCTGCGCGAATACCTTTGTTGAAATTGGCGATGCAGGTATCCGTCCATTCCATGAAGGCCAGCATTCTTTCTGACCAGCGCTCATAATCGGCCACTGTTTTAAATGGCTGATCGCCGCCACCCGCCCCTAACGCGGCCAGTTCCAGCGGAGTAGATACAAACTGATTCATCGGCATGTATTCCAGGTGCAGGGCTAAAGATTCCAGCCCCGTATTAATTGTATAAACCAGTATATCATAAGAAATCCGGTCTGCTTCTGTCAATGCTGTCCGGTCATATTTTTTCAATTCTCCCAGATACTTCCTGTAAAATGTAGCGGTAGCCGTGATATTGGGCGCACTTCCTTCAATAGCCAGTTTATTGTCGTACTGATGGTAGCCGGCAGCGGTGGCCTCCAGCGGAAAGAGCTCCATTCTTGCTTCATAGTAGCTGTCAAAAAGCCGCCGGAGCTGCGGGTTGTTTTGCTGCGCCTGCAGATGACCGGCAAACAACATTCCAGCTATCAGCAACAGCCATGTTACACTATTCATTCTTTTAAAAGCAGATTCACTTTGCATACATCAAATGATTATCCTGCAAAGGTAGTGGCCCCTGCTCCCCTGAAATTGTATGCAATTAACCTGCCCGGTCAGATATTCCTGTATTGACGGGGCAATAATCCGGTGATCCGCTGGAAGGTTTTAGTGAAATGCGCCTGGTCTGTAAAACCGCATTCATAGGCGATACTCGTGAGGGAATGATCATTTGTTCTGATCAGGGAAATGGCTTTTTCTATTTTTATCTTCCTGAGATATTCACCCGCAGAACAGCCAAAATATTTGGAAAAATACCGGGAAATACTAACCGGATGAAGTCCCAGCTGTTCCGCCAGAAAGGGCAGCGACAGCGGCACATTCCAATGATCGTACATAATGGTTTTTATCTTTTCTGTCCACTCCGGGAAGCAGCGAAAATCATCTTTATAGGAATGTACCAGCTCAATACACAACTGCGCAATAGCAATTTCCGAGTCCGTATCGTTCAGGTAATGTTCTTTCATCATCTTCATAATACCACCGGTATTCAGCTGGGTGTTATGACCAAACATCAGGGAAGCGGGAGGATGCGGCAATCCATAGGTTTTAAAAAACGCTTCCCCAGGTTCAATGTTGAAAATGCGGGTACCGGAGAGGTAATCCACATTCTGATGAGGCACACCCGGGTGATAGTACAATCCGGCGCCGGCAAACTGCCGGTCTGCCCCGTCCTTTCTGACTTCTTTACTGCCGCCGGTAATGATATGTGAGAAATGCGGATTAACATGATAGTGCCACTCCGATGACATATCCGCAGCGAAAGAAGTTTCGCTGGTGTGAATATGCCCAAACATGCGCTCCTTCACTTTTTTACCTACATAAGTGCCTGTTGCAAACTGAACCGGACGATCCCCCATGTCCTGAAATTAAAAAATATTTTATAAACTATCCACTAAGCTGCATCCGCATACTCGGGTGCGGTGGCTGCTTCCGGATGAAATTCCTTTTCACTTTTGGCAATCACAATCGTCGCCACCCCGTTGCCTATAATGTTGGTGATCGCCCGGGCCTCACTCATAAATTTGTCTACCCCCAATAAAAAGGCTAATCCTTCCACCGGAATTTTATGTATGGCCGTTAAGGTAGATGCCAGCACAATAAACCCACTGCCCGTTACGCCCGCTGCCCCTTTGGAAGTCACCATCAGTATCCCTATAATGCTGAGCATTTCCCCGATACTCAGGTGTACATCGTATAGCTGTGCAATAAAAATAACCGACATCGACAAATAGATAGAAGTGCCATCCAGGTTAAAAGAGTAGCCGGTAGGAACCACCAGCCCCACCACCGATTTACTGCAGCCCATTTTCTCCAGCTTCAGCATAATAGAAGGCAATGCAGATTCTGAAGAAGAAGTACCCAATACCAGTAACAGCTCTTCCCGGATGTATTTGAGGAACTTCCAGATGCTCATCTTATAATACCTCAAAATGCTTCCCAGCACCAGGAAAACAAAAATGGCCATAGTGAGATAAACCGTTCCCATCAACTTGGCTAACGGCACCAGCGTATGCAAACCAAATTTACCGATGGTATAAGCCATGCCTCCAAAAGCACCTAATGGCGCCAGGTACATCACATATTTCAATGCTTTGAAAACCAGTTTGGATAATTTACTCAGCCCTGCAACCGCTTTTTGGCGGTGCCGGGAATAATTCAACAGAATACCAATGACGATAGCCGCCAGCAGCACCTGTAGCGTAAGGTTATTCAGGAAGAAGTTCAACCAATCAAAACTTTCCGTTGCCCCGGAAGTATATTTAGATGCGTTCTGGACCTGTAACCTGGACTTATCAATTTTTCCCGGCTGAATCAATAGCGCCATCAGCACTCCTGCTGCCAGGGAAATAGTGGATACGACTTCAAAATAAACGAGCGACTTCACCCCTATTCGTCCCACCTTTTTCAGGTCGTCCATGCCACTGATTCCTAAAACGATGGTCAGAAATATGATCGGTGCAATAAACAGCTTGATGATATCGATGAAGGTTTTGCCGATAATTTCCATTTTCACGGCAGTAGCAGGCGCCAGGCTGCCCAGCAATATGCCGGCAATAATAGCGATCAGCACCCAAAAGGTGAGGTTGGTAATAATACGGATATGTAATTTTCGCGGAGCGGCCGGTTGCCCCGATGAAATATTTTCAAGCATAGGTTTCTATAGATTTTGTTGAAATCATCCTTTAATTAACGAAATTCCTGTAGAAATAACGAACGTTTATTTTTATGGTAATTTATAATCATATAACTTAGTGCCTTGTTTCGGGCCGCTATGGCCTGTTTTCTTACACTTCTTCCGACATTACTTATGCAACATACAAAAGGAATTTATTACAAAATAATGGTTCTTTTACTGGTATTGCCAGCATTTGCAACCGCAACTGCCAACAAACAGGATACTACTTTTCATCCTGATCATCACCACCTTTTTACAGCAGGCGTAGCCAGCGGATTAATGGGTGGTTTATATGACGGCTTCTACTCCATCGACTCTCTAAAAACAAAAGGAGATTTTGGTCTGGGCGCACCGGATAAGCTGGACGGGGAAATCATGGTGCTAAACGGAAAGTTCTACCAGACACAGTCCAGCGGCAAAACTTTTGAAATGCCCCATTCGCAGGACCTGGTTCCTTTCTGCATGGTCAATTACTTCGAGGCAAACACGGTGCTGCACGTACGAAAAAATATGAGCAAGGCCGACTTCTACCACTACCTGGATAGCCTCATGCCCAATGCAAATGGCATGTACGCCATCCATATAAAAGGTAAATTTCAATATATCAAAACACGGGCTTTCCCGCCGGTAAATGAACAACCCTATCCGCAGCTCGCGGGTATGCTGAACCGCCAGCATTTCTTCGAATACAAAGAAAGCAGCGGCGATCTCATTGGATATCGTTTACCTGTGTACATGGACAATACCAATATCTCCGGCTATCATTTTCATTATCTATCCGACCAGAAAGATGCAGGCGGACATATCGTAGATCTGATCACCAGCGACATTACCGTGGAGATATCATTACTGGACAGCTACACGATACAAGTACCCAGCACACCTGCTTTTAATCATTTTGATTTTAAAAAGAACAGAGAGGAAGATATTAAAAGCGTGGAGAGAGGATCGGCGAAGTAAGACTGGAATTCGCGTTTATTACTTACCAGATCACGTCCTCCGTATATTCCCCCCCGAGATAATCGGTAAATGGTTTTATTTTTTGCAGCTCCGGCAATGTGACATCGAGTTCCCAGATAGCGCTTCCAGGATCCCAGGGATCTGTTAAAATGTGAACTTTGTCCTTGTCTATCTGACGAAGCGCGGAGATCCATTTGAGCGGAACTTCGGTTATTACGCCCTGGTTCCAGACAACCAGGTGTGCTCCTCACCTTTCCTGTATCTAAGTGAAGTAAATAACCTGATTCAATGGTTCACAATAAAACATAAAAAAGCGGCCCTCCAATCAGATAATTGGAAGGCCGCTTGTTTTATAATGAATCCACCAATCCTTAGTGCATTGGTGTACCTTTTAATTCTTCGCTCCCTTTAATCACCCCCAACAACTCAGGACGGGCTATTTTTTTCCGGTTCAATACCTTATACGTAATAATGATGCTGAGCAACATGCACACGGCACCAATTAAAAAGTGTACGCCAGGGAAATAGAATGGCGCTTTAGCGGAAGTGAAATAGGCAAACGTGCCATTCATCATCAATGGCCCTATAATGGCAGTAAGACTCATTAAACTGGTAAGTGCTCCCTGCAGTTCCCCCTGTTGATTAGGCGGTACATGGCCTGATATGACTGATTGCAGTGAGGGTCCGCAGATACCTCCCAGGCAGTATGGAATCAGGAAAGCAAACATCATCCAGCCCTGCGTGGCAAAGGCAAACAGAACGAGTCCCAGGGTATAAAGTCCTAATCCAAGATAGATGCTTTTTTCGTTGCCGATTCTGGGATTAACTACCCTCGTTAACCCAGCCTGCACAGCGCCTACCAGCACGCCTACCACGGCAAGGGAAATACCCACCATCGTCTCGCTCCAGTTGAAACGATAGATCGTAAAGAAGTTCCAGTTGCCCTGTACTGCCTGGGCGCCCAGGTAAATCAGGAAAAAGCTCAATGCCAGCCCGCCTATTTCCTTATGTTGGGTTAGAAATTTCAGCGAACCAAGTGGATTAGCCCTTCTCCATTCAAACGGACGTCTGTTTTCTTTACTGAGCGACTCGGGTAAGAAAAAGTAGCCATACAAACAATTCAACAGGCAGAGTGCCGCGGCAGCATAGAAAGGAGCCCGGATGCCCCAGTGGGCAAGCAAACCTCCCAGTGCAGGTCCCAGCACAAAACCAAGACCGAAGGCAGCACCAATCAACCCAAAATTCTTGGCCCTGGATGTTTCATCTGTACTCACATCCGCAATGTAGGCAGTGGCGGTGGTAAAACTGGCGCCAGTAATACCGGCAATCACCCGTCCTACAAATAACCAGCCATAGGCCGGAGCCAGCGCCAGGATGATATAGTCCACCCCGAAGCCGAATAAAGACAATAATAAAACAGGACGACGTCCGTATTTATCACTCAGGTTGCCGATTACTGGTGCAAACAAAAACTGCGCAATCGCAAAAACGGATAATAACAATGCACCGTAGGTGCTGGCCTGGTTAACCGGGATATGTTTTAACTGGGCAATAAGATCTGCCATTACGGGAATAATCAACCCCCATCCCATAATGTCAATTAGCAGCGTAACGAAAATAAAACTAATAGCGGCTTTTTTGGACGTATGCATAGTACTTGTTTGGAAACGTAAATAGATTTCTAGTTGGATGACGACTTACATAGACTTTCTTTCTACCGGGACTTTCAGATCGTTGTGGTGAAAAGTGGCAATCTTTCTTCAAAGATATAGATGACCTGCACTAATCAAAAAAACTTTCCGGTCAGCATCATCGTTTTACCGGTGAAAGACTTGATATTACCGGTAAAAATGACGGAACCTGATAGATGTTATCACACGCATGAATCATCATCACCTCACAAAGGTATTCGTTCTTCCAGGAATCAAAAGGGTGATATGAGACAATAAACGGGCTGTTTACGACATTGCCCCAAAAGCAGCTTAAATGTCCTGATTTGCCCTGTATTAGGCACATTCACACCGCTTACTATTACGCTTGTTAGTCTAATTTTACAGGACAACTACAGCAAAATAAAAAATGAAAAATGATGGAAGAGCAGTACCCTAAAATATATTTATACAGAAGGTTGGTGCAGGCAAAGCTTTTCATTGACGCGCACTATGCTACACCTATCGACCTGGAAAATGTTGCAGATGAAGCATACTTCTCTAAATTTCATTTCATCAGGCTGTTCAAAACTATCTACCGGAAAACACCACATCAGTACCTGGTATCTGTGAGAATAGAAAAAGCAAAAGAATTACTGAAAGCCAATACGCCCGTGTCAGATGTTTGTTATGCCATCGGATTTGAAAGCCTGGGTTCCTTTAGCAGCTTGTTTAAACGGATGATTGGTATTACACCTTCTGCCTATTTAGCACAGCAACAAAAAATAAAAACGCAAATATTAACGTCGCCTTTAAACTTTATACCCGCCTGTATAGCGGATAAAAACGGTTGGTTATAATAATAGCAATTTCGGAGAAATGGATGCTCACAGGATACACTTTCTTTGCTCATGTAATTAAAACATACAAGCCATGATCACTAAATTAACGCATGTAGGTATACATGTTATTAACCAGGACAGCGCCTACGATTTCTACGTTAACAAGCTGGGATTTAAAGTTATCACGGATGTCCCTATGGGAAAAGATACCCGCTGGTTAACCGTTTCACCGCCTGAGCAACCTGGTTTTGAAATTGTGTTAACGCCCATCGTGGAAAGCAAACAATTCCCCAAAGAAACCATCGAAGTGGTGAAAGACCTGGTGAGAAACGGTACTTTTGGATTTGGTGTTTTTACCTGCGAAGATATCTACGCTACTTATGAGGAATTAAAAGCCAAAGGTGTTGAATTTATTAAAGCACCTAAACAGGAGTTCTACGGACTGGAAGCATTATTTAAAGATGACTCAGGTAACTGGGCTTCGCTTGCTCAGCTGGAAAAATAAATAATCAGCCAAATGCCAGGGACCATTCCCTGGCATTTCATTTAATACGGGGAACTGCGTTATATTATTTTTAGCTCCGAATGCCTAAAATGTGTAAGTTAGTGGCTATTTTACCACCCTTACATCTATCTTTGGCCAATGAAAATGATTGTTGACTTTATTTCTAAATTCACCACAGTGAGTGATGAAGATGCCGAATATCTATCCAGCTTTCTGACAGAGAAAAAATATAAAGCAAACGAGGTGATATTTAAAGGAGGTAATGTATGTGAGGCGATGTATTTTGTCATTTCAGGCTCCGCCAGGTCCTTTTTTGTCAACGATCAGGGACAGGAATACACCTGGACATTCAATTTCAATGACGAAGATGCGACTTTCGAAAATTCCATTATTATAGACCATCATAGCTTCATTAACCAAACGCCTTCCGCACTTACGGTAGAAGTGATCAAGGACCTGGAGGCGGTAGAGCTGCAGTACAAAGACTTTGAAATTATGATGGCGGCATCCGCCAAAATGCACGACATCGTAAAAATATTCACCGACAACGGGTTTAGCTATACGTATCAGCGCGCTTTCAACTTATTTACAAAATCCGCCAAAGAGCGATACCTCCAATTGTTAAAAGAAACGCCTTATTTGTTAAATAAGTTCTCCCATTACTACATTGCTTCCTACCTGGGCATTGCCCCACAGAGCTTAAGCCGCTTAAGAAGAGAAATAATGAACGGAGGTTGATTTCTTCACATTTGTGAACGAAAAGGAGATAGGGAAGATTTATTTTTGTTACGTAAAGCAGGAGATATCAATTCTCCCCTAACAATTTTTCATCACATATCAACGTATAGAAATGACAGCTATTCTGATATTCTTTTGTGTGCATTGGTTCTTTTCATTGTTCTTTCACACTTTCTATTTACACAGATATGCATCTCACCAGATGTATACCACCAGTAAATTCTGGGAACGTTTCTTTTATTTCAGTACCTGGTTTTTCCAAGGTTCATCATACCTGATTCCAAGAGCTTATGGCGTTATGCACCGCATGCACCATGAATTCAGCGATACCGAGCACGATCCGCATTCTCCACACTTCTTTAAAGACGTTTGGGGCATGATGGTACAGACCCGCAAAATCTACAATGGTTTTGTAACCCGTACCAGCACCATCGATCCTAAATTCATGGCGGAACCATTACCAGAATGGGATGCGCTGGACAAATTCGGTGACAGCAGGATTACCCGTCTTGCCTGGATAGCCGTATATATTGCGTTCTACGCGGTATTTGTTCCAGCCGGTATGTGGTACCTCTATTTGTTATTACCGATCCACTTCCTGATGGGACCTGTACAGGGTGCTATCGTTAACTGGTGCGGTCACAAATACGGTTACCAGAACTTTAAAAATGGCGACCATTCCAGGAATACTTCTCCATGGGGTATTATACTGATGGGAGAACTGTTTCAGAACAACCACCACAAATTTAAAGACAGTCCTAACTTCGCCAAGAAATGGTATGAGTTTGATCCGAGTTACCAGGTAATGAAACTGCTGAACTTTGTGGGCATCATTAAGCTGAAACCAGCAATGATTACTTCTGCACAGCTAAAAAATGCAAAGGCGGCATAACCGGTTATACATCTTTTTAAAAAATAAAAGCAAGCGTTTCACTGTAATAGTGAAACGCTTGTCATTTAAAGGCTACCTCTGTTAAAATTAATGATAAAGTGCAACGGCTGCCTGTTTGTCTTTTGTAGACAATACAGTAGCACCGCTTCCGCACTGGCCACCGTTCATGATAGATGAAGCATCGGTGCCACCTACGCCTGGAACAGGAGTAGCGCTTGATTCGCCGATAGCAGACCAGTTAGTGTGTCTGAATGATACATTGTGGCCCATCTCATGGCAGATGGTGCGTGCACGTTGTGCAAAGCTGTTACCCGCAATATAAGCTTTGTTGATGCGGATAAGATTACCTGCTACTCCGCCGGACGGGAAAGTACCCTGACCGCAAATGCCACTGCCAAGGTTGAAATCGGTGATCAGCACATCGGAAGTGCCGGTAGTTACGGTCCAGTGAATCGTACAGCCGGAAACACTGTTCCACTGGGCAATGGCAGAATTGATTTCTGATGTCATAGAAGTCATCGATGGATCAATCTTCAGGCGAATGTTGGTGACATTGGTGGCGGAAACAAGACTACCAGTATAGTACTGTTCTGTGCTCACCTTGCCATCAGGTACCTTCATGTTTTTTGGGAAGATGATATCTTCCTCTACAATAAATTCGTTAGGATGCTCAACGATCGTGTGCGCGAAAAATCCCAGGCCGATAATGTAAGAATAAACTTTCTGGGCTTGTTCAGTACGTAAGGTTTGTGGTTCTGCAGGGGCATCAGCAGATTTTTTACAGGCAACAAAGGCGATGGCGATCAGCATGGCCATGGCAACTAACATGTTCTTTTTCATGTGCGGGTTTTGTTTAGGTTAGAAAAAATGGTATGAGAATTAATACATGTCATTTCCTGCGCGGAACTACAGACAGCCCACGACAACAAGGGTTGTCATTCAGTTAACAGCAATAAAAGGTTAATTGCCAGCTACGGCATTGCTCATAGTGCTTTCATATGTGTGCTCAACACTTCCGCTAAATTTTAGTGATTAGGTTACTAAACGTTGTACAGATTTTGGTTATCACAATAATACAAATATATTCTGACCAGAAAAATATTTTTTCACGACCGGTGATGTGATATAACAGTATGGGAATGTAAAGTGATCGATTATATATTTTGAAAACATACTATAGTCATTCGATATTTTCCACTGCCTTCTTTCCTAAACGTTCCTGCAATTGCTGTAAATACAAACTAGCTGGTTGCACTGGTGTACCATGTGATACATAAATACCGTCAGGTAGCACTCCTATCCTTTCAAATGGCCGGCCTTCCTGACGGCGTTCACCGCTGCAACCTATTATCCAGTTCATAGCGCCGGGAGGTTGCTGATTCAGAAAAGATTTCGCCATACAATTCCAGGCAACTGCCCAGCCAATAGACCAGCCATGACCTGATCCCATTTCACCACGATTCATAAATTCGATGCCACCACCAGGTACTTCACAATTGTCCACCAACATGCCTGTTGCCCAGCGTTGATGGGGCTGAATCCAGCCACCACCTTCAAACCGGCAATCCATTATTACAATAGGTCCTGTCGCTTTTGCACCGGTAGCGATATAAAAAACATTGCTACCGGTAATATGACAACGCCGCACCAACAACTGCGGACCGCTGGCATTAATGTCTGCCGGCTTTGCAGCACCTACCGTCACCGTGTCGTGATAGATATTGATGCGATCCAGCGTTACCCGTTTGCCGGTCACACTTACACTGTTTACCGTGTTGTAGATATCGATATCAGTAGCCCATGCATCTGTAATACCACTGATAAAAAATGCCTGGTGATGCCGGTCATTAATAGTACCTGTTTGTGTGGGAGAAATCATCCTGAAATTGGATATCCCGCAATCCCTGATTTCTCCGCTAACACTTATCTTATTTACCGTAGTGCCTTGTGGCGATGTATACATAGCATCGTAACTATCCGTCAGCGGTACATCCAGTAACAGCGTATTTCCTTTTACCCGCTGCACAATCCGGTCTGTGGTGATCTCACCATTGATCCAGGTCTGACTTTTACCATCGCGAACCAGGTCATCCATGCCCATAAACTTCACCCATTTTGGTGTAACGGGTTTGGATATACGAATAGTATCACCGGCCTGAAAAGCAGCAGGGTTGCTAACGTGCAATTGCATAGCTCCGGCTGGTACATAAGCGTCTGTAACAGCAGCCGCAGGGCCGGATAAAACATATACCGGCTTTCCTTTAATGACCACGCCTACATGCGGCGCACCTGTTAACTGCAGCAGCGTTCCATTTTCTTTATGGCCGCTGCCTGTCAATACCACACCGCTGGTTTGTATCGTAATCGTTTTATCACAATTGTAGGTGCCGGGGGCCAGTAATACAGCGCCTCTCCAGCCATTGACCAGGGGCAGCGCTGCTACCTGGTCGATGGCCGCCTGAATAGCAGTGGAATTATCTCCGGCAACAGGCTGCAGGGAAATTTTCACTGGCACTTCCGGAATCTTCACCCCTCCTCCTTTGTAACCGGCGTACGAGAAATCCATTATTTTATCGCCATGAGCAGTTGTATCATATACCAGTTTGCCTTTTGCAGATAACGATATCCATTTTTGTTGTGCATGCAATGAGGTGGTAGTAGTAAGCAGGAAAGCAGTAACGATGGCAGACAACATGCATGGGCGGGTACGCTGGCGGATGGTGTTTTTCATAAGGGAACAAAATGTGGTACGCGAATTTCTTAAAGCTACTATTTCAAATGAATATTTTCCAATTCTGTGTAAAATAAAAAACGTGATATCTTCCGGAGAAGCATATCACGTTTTTTATTTTGTATAGTAAGATGACGGCTTTTAAGTTCCGTTTATTTAGCGGTAGTAATAGTGATGTTTCTGAACTCAATAGGTCCATGGTCGCCCTGGAAATAAACAGGTCCTGGTTCGTCTTCATTGCTATCCAGTGCACCGCCGGTGATGCCGGGAATTTCCTGGTTGCAGATGATATTTTTACCGTTGGCAATTACTGTTACCAGGCGGCCTACAAGGGTAATATCGAAAGTCTGCCATTCACCGGGAGTACCAACTGCCATTTCATTAGGCACAAGGAAACCATATACACCACCAAACAGATGGCTGTTGGGATGATCCGTCTTAGGATTATCGATGATCTGCGTTTCATAACGGCCTCTCAGGTAAACACCGCTATTGCTGCCTTTCTGATACCTGAATTCTACATGCAGTTTAAAATCTTTAAACTTTTGTTCAGAGATCAGGTTGGCACCTGAATGCGGGCTGCTCAGGATGCCATCTTTTACGACCCACTGGTTTTCTCCTGCTGCTTTCCAGCCACTCAGGTCTTTTCCATTGAATAATTTCACTGGCTTGCCCCAAACTGGTGCACCAGTGCGTTTCATATCAGGCGCTTTTACGCCGGTAAATGAGTAAGACTGTCCACCGCTGGTATGTATAGTACCACTGATGCCGCTGGCGGTTACGTTTCCTTCCAATGTCAGGTCGCGGTCTTCTCTTTCCCATTGTGGCGGAATTGCGAAGCTGAACTTGCCATTATCGAAGTTTACTTTGGAAATAGGTCGGGCGCTGCCACCGGTGCTTACAAAACGACCTACCAGCGTACTGAAGCCGGAAAGCTCCACTTCCAGCCAGGAAGGCTTGTCTGCGCCATTTTCATTGACTTTGATATCCCAGCGTCCAATCAGCGATCCACCATTCACCGTTTCTGTCTTAATAGCTGACACCTGTCCCATCACCTGGGTAGTATTCACCAACCCCAGGCCCATACAGCATACCAGACCAGCGATAATACATTTCTTATTCATGTCCATGTTCGTATTTGATGAAGAAAGCTATAAAGATAAATATTTGATGTTGCTTTTATAGTCCTTTATTGGGTTTATTTAAGTTTCCCTCTACCAGACCAATAGCAGACAATCTAACACAAACGTGTTAATCAATTGCTGGAATAAGTTAATATATTTGTGTAATTATTACACTAATTATAATTTCCCTGTCTAACAGGCCACCATTGCTATTTTTTACCAATTACGTATAGTCGTGTGGTCTATAATCCAGGGAATTTCAGTACACAGATCATGAAGCGATATTTATCAGCGACCGTTGTATCCCTGTTGTTTAGTTTGTTAGCCCATGCGCAGGATGCTTTAACACAGCAAAAAGATAGCAGCCGGCATTTAGAAGAAGTAGTCGTCAATTACCGGGCTAACAAAACCACGCCCGTTACCTATCAAAACATAGACATGAAGGTATTGCGCGGGAAAAATACCGGGCAGGAACCTTCTTTCCTCCTATCTGAAACACCTGCCATTACCGTGTATTCGGATGCCGGGAATCAGCAGGGATATTCGTACTACCGTTTACGTGGGATGGACCAAACCAGGGTCAATACCACCCTGGATGGCATGCCACTGAATGAACCGGAAGACCAGGGTGCCTATTTTTCCAATTACCCCGATATATTGAATTCTGTCAGCAGACTACAAATCCAGCGGGGCGTAGGCACCTCAAAAAACGGCGCTGCCAGCTATGCCGGCAGTATGCAGTTGTTTTCACCGGACTTAAGCGATGCTGCCGGCGCCACACTGGGCATTGGCTATGGCTCCTACAACAGTTTCCGGGTTTTCGGAGAATATAAAAGCGGTGTTAAAAACAGRAAGGCTTTATATGTGAGGGCATCACAGGTATATACAGATGGCTATAAAAATCATGCTTTCAATAATTCCCAGTCCGTTTTCATCAGCGGTGGATTGTTCTATCATAAAAGTACCTGGAAGATGAATGTTATGGCCGGACATCAGCAAAATGGCATGGCCTGGCTCCCGGTAGCAGATTCCCTGATTACAAAAGACCGGAGAACAAATGCCAACACAAAAGCGGAAAAAGACCAGTTTTTCCAGGGGCTCGTGCAACTGCAAAACGTATGGCAATCATCTCCCCACGGTACCCTCACTTCCAGTCTTTATTATACCTTCCTGAAAGGTGGCTATGATTTCGATGTAAATAATTTTATCGGAGTACCTTCAGATAACAATTTATTCCATTACGGGTTCCGCTCTCATTTTTCTGGCTTCTTCAGTAACTACACCCTGGCATACGACCACTTCAAATGGACGACAGGCATACATGGTAATATTTACACCCGGCAACATGTGGGTACAGATCAGCAATTGGGCGAATTGTATAAAAATGATGGCTATAAAAACGAAGTAAGCACCTTCAGCAAAATAGAATATTACCTGCATCGCTTCTCGTTATATGCAGATCTGCAATACCGGTTTTCTTCTTTCAATTACAAAGGCAGTGTGCCTTTTGAACAAATGAACTGGCATTTTTTAAATCCGAAAGCGGGGTTGAGCTTTGCGGTAAACGATCAGACGAATATCTACTACAGCATTGGAAAAACCGGGAGGGAACCTACCCGAAATGATATCTTCGGTGGCAATGATGATCTGCCGGCAGACAGCAGCAACAAAGCACTTATTGTAAACCGCGATCCGGAATCTGTAATAGATCATGAACTGGGTATCCGTATCAATAACCGCCGGCTGGCGCTTCAGTTCAACGGCTATTACATGAATTTCAAAAACGAAATCGTATTAAACGGACAACTGGGACCGAATGGTTTATTGCTGACGAATAAGGTGCAGCGCAGCTTCAGAACAGGACTGGAATTATATGCCACCTATCAGCTGAATAGCGCATTCAGCTTTACCAACAATTCTTCCTTTAATTACAGTCGTATAAAAGAAGAAACAACTACCTTCCGTCCCATTTTAACGCCTGCACTGATCATTAACCAGGAGGTGGCGTACTTACATAAACGCTTGCTGCTCGCCTTAGCCGGCAGGTATCAAGGTCAGTCCTATATTAACTTTGCCAACAACGCTACCATCAAAGAATACGTGTTGTTAAATGCAAGAATTCAGTATACCCTTCAACGTTATGTGGTATCCTTTTTTGTTAACAACCTCACCAACACAAAGTACTACAACAACGGATCTGTGGCAGCAGATGGTACACGGCAATACTTTGTGCAGGCGCCACGAAACGTATATGTAGCTTTTAAATATAGTTTCTGATAAAATTTTTTTTATTAAAATTGTGTATGAATAAAGCATTTGTGTTTGGAAAGTTTATGCCTTTTCATAAAGGACATGAGGCGATGATTAACTTTGCTTTGTCTGCCTGTGACTTCTTAACAGTCCTGGTTTGCTGCAGCGACCAGGAGCCAATACCCGCCACCCTCCGGCAATCCTGGCTGGAAGATACTTTCCGGCATATACCGCAAATAGAGATCCTGACCTACTGCTACGATGAACAGTTGCTTCCCAATACCTCCGAAACATCTGCTGCCGTATCGGAGATATGGGCAGCGCAGTTTAAAACGCTTTTTCCGGATTATAATATAGTAGTCACCTCTGAACCCTATGGCGATTTAGTAGCCGGGTTCATGGGTATACGCCATATTCCCTTTAACATAGAAAAAAATCTTTATCCCATATCAGCCACCAACGTGAGGGCTGACTTATTGAATACATGGGCGTATTTACCGGATGCGGTAAAAGCATCGCTGGTGACTAAAGTAGTATTGCTGGGTACAGAATCGACCGGCAAAACCACGCTAACCCGCAAGCTGGCCACACATTTTAAAGCAGGCGCTGTGATGGAAGCCGCCCGGGATATTGTAGCCGACTCCAATGACTTTAACACCGATGATCTATACCTGATTGCTGCAACACATGCCGCCGGCATCAGGCAGATGGCGTTAGGAGAAAGCCCTTTGCTGATCATTGATACGGATATTCATATTACTTTATCCTACGGTGAATATGCTTTTGGGGAAACCCTGCAGATAGACCAGGGTACCTGGCAGGCCAATAAAGCAGACCTCTATCTTTATCTCAATAACGATGTAGATTATGTGCAGGATGGTACCCGTTTGAGCGAAACAGAAAGAAACCGGCTGGACCTATCACATCGCCGCACGCTGGATAAATTCAGCATCCCCTACGAAGAAATTACCGGCAACTGGGAGGAACGGTTTAAAAAATCGGTCAAATTAGTAGAACAACTCCTGCAACGTAAAGTGGAAAGCTGGTATCATAAAGAAAAAAGCTACTAGTATACCCGTTATATCTTTTATTGCCATGTAAAATAAAAAAGCAGTTGGTTCGTCTACCTTACTAACTAATTAACAGATGCTCTATGTCAAAAGTGCTTTTTTTAGGTGTTCCTTCCCATGGACATATTAACCCTACCCTGGGATTAATCAGTGAGCTGGTTAACCAGGGCGAAGAGGTGGTCTATTTCGCGGCCGACGAATTCAAAGATAAGATAGTGGCCACAGGCGCCGAATTCCGCGCCTACTCAGCAGATATGAATATTTTTAAAATGGATAGTGAAGACCATGACAATGCAGATGATCCACTGATCCGGATACTTACAGACGCAGATAAAATCATAGCAGACATCCTGGATCAAATCAAAGGGATATCATTTGATTACCTCATCCATTCTGCCGCCTTTCCTTTTACAAAAGTGATAGCACCACTGCTGAAAATCCCTACGGTATCTTCTTTGGCCATATTTGCCGGTTTAAGGGATTTTATGGAAGAAATGAATCAATCGCATGAAGCCTTTCCGGGTATGGAAGGGATGCTGAAAACTTATGCAGCGGCCTCTCAAAAGCTCCATGATACTTATTCGGTGGGCTTACCGGAAAATTTTATGCAGATGATTTACAATACAGGAGATATCAACCTCGTGTATACTTCCAAATATTTTACGCCAGACCTTGAATACTTTGATGACAGCTTCAAATTCGTAGGGCCACCCATTTATGCGAGAAAAGAAAACATGGATTTTCCTTTTGAGCGCTTACAAAATAAGAAAGTGATTTACATTTCACTGGGTACAATATTTAGCAATTACAACCCTGCCCTCTACCCCATTTTCTTCAACAGCTTTGCAGATCAGGACGTGGTAGTAGTAATGGCCGCCTACCAGGTAGATCTTTCCGGCTATGATATTCCCGAAAATTTCATCGTCAGGAATTATGTACCACAATCAGCGGTCTTAGCATATACTGATGTGGCTATCACGCATGCCGGCATGAATAGTATCAGTGATTTAATATACAGTAATACACCATTTGTGGCAATCCCGCTGGGAGCAGATCAGCCCGTACTTGCTGAAAAAGCGGTAACGTTAGGCGCTGCCATTTCACTCGATGCCAACCAGCTTACCCCTAAAATATTAAGTGCTTCGGTGGAAAAAGTCGTCAATGATCCTGGCTACCTTGAAAATATCCGAAAGATCAGCGACTCTTTTAAAGCAGCAGGGGGTTACCCAAAAGCGGTGGAAGAAATTTTTGCACTGAAAAGAGAGAAGGGAATAGTTAACTAACAGCCAGGTATATACGTAATATCCCGGAGGCTTGTTATATGTCTCCGGGATATTTTATTTTTGATGGCGGCATCAGGATTTTGCCAGCTCCACAATGTCTTTCACATTCACAATCCGTTGGTGATATCCTGCACTGGCCACCTTGATCATGGCCAGTCCTACCTCCTTCAAGGTGCAGAAGCCGGCAGGATAAAGTGCGCGGCCAATGGGATACACCCAGGCAAAATACTTATAGTAAGATTTTAAATTCTTCTGTCCCGCGGATGCTTTCATAAACGCCGGGCGAAACATATACGACCGTTTGAATAACTGCATCAACGCATTTTCGGTAGCACCTTTCACACGTGCCCATGCCACACTTCCTTTTTCGCTGCTATCTGTACCGGCACCAGTTACATAGCAAAAGGTCATCTCCGGATTAACTTTTGCCAACACCTTTCCTACGCTCAGGGTAAGGTCATAGGTAATGTGCTGATACACTTCTTTGCTGATACCCACAGAGGATATACCCAGACAAAAAAAGCAGGCATTATATCCCGCCAACTGCGGCTCAATAGACCCCAGGTTAAAAAAATCCGAATGAATAATCTCGCGCAGCTTCGGATGTGATATCTCGCCCGGCTTCCGGTTGATGACCAGGACTTCTTCTACATCAGGATGTTGCAGACATTCTAGTAATACCCCTTCTCCTACCATGCCCGTTGAGCCGGTGATGATTGCTTTAATTTTCATGAGTTATATATTACCTGGTACCTGCTTAGTTTGCAATAATAAACAACCTACGCTTAATTACATCGTGTAAAATCACCCATAGTTATCCTTCCATGATCTAATTCCTTATACTGTTTTACAAAAATATAGAGGAAAAAATTAAATACGGGCGCTGCTTTTTCCTGCGAGGCGCCATTGTTGTCAACAACAATTTTCATTGTATTGCTCCCATCATTAGTATACGGTACCAATTGAATTTCCAGTGCATCCGTTTGCCATAGGTTAATCGTTACATCACCAAAAAAATCTTTGTGGACAGTGGTATGCTTTCCAAATTTCTCATCCAGTTCCTTCAAAAGATCCTCATAGACTTTCTGATCACGTTCTTCGGCTACCGCACCAACAGCCATCAGTTTATTAAATTTATTGGCAATCATATCCAGCTTATTAAAGTTGGTACCATTCCAATCAGCCAGCTTGTCGCTAACCGAAGAACTAACATGACTATAAACAATGTATTTAACAGCCGTATCCTCATCATCTCCACGCTCGTTAGGACCATAAGAGGTATCACGCCTGAAAGAATGCTGGTATCTTTCTTTGGTATCTTTGAATTGCGCCCAGTTCTCCCCTTCTACCAGGGCTTTTGAATAAAATTTTTTGACGTCCAGCGTAGTATCCAGCTTACTCAGGTCATATGAATGCTGCCCTACAAATTCAGGCGGAGTCTGACTTTTACAGGAGTTAATTACAATAAGAAAAAGGACAAGGAAAATGTTTCTTTGGGTCATGTTTGTTGAGTGGTTTTTTACTAAAAGGACTGGTTCGCAACAAAAGGCTTTCGCCGTCATTAAAAGATTATTGTCGCCTGCACTATACGGCTTCTTCACAAAATAATATTTTAAATTCAGATAAGATACACTTATGCCATAAGATCATTTAACAATCAGGTTTTATACGCTTCAATCATCTTCCTGAAAGCAGATGGATTGGTATGGGTATGCTTTGAAAAAAACTTGCTAAAGTAAGATACGTCACTAAAATTCATACCGAAAGCTATTTCGCTCACCGATAAATCCGTTTGCAATAACAGCACTTTTATCTCTAAAATAATCATCTGGTTAATTAATGAGATAGCAGGCATCCCTGTGTTTTTCTTGATTAATTTATTCAGATGATTCGGTGTAATATGCAATAAAGACGCATAGTAGGTCACACTTCTATGTTCATATAAATTTTTGGACACTAAAGTTTTAAACTTCTCCACGGTGATATCAGGTTTATTTTTTAACACCGTACTGTTTTGCAGACTATACATTTCAATCTCCTTGAAAAGTGTCAGCAGGTACAATCTTATTAAATCATCCTGTTTCTTTTTCTGATACAAATGCGCTATGCGTTGCAGCATCCGATAAATAATTTTCGCATGGGCGTTATCTAAACCCAACAGCGCCGGCCACGTAGATTTTAACCGGACCAGGTCCTTTACCCCCAAACCGCTACTCATGATAAATTTATCAGAGAAATGAAGATAATAGCCTTCTGCCTGTTCATCCATACTTAATGTTTCTGTAATGGTGAGTGCAGGCACAATTGTCAGCATATTGGCTTCAGAAACAAGGAGGTCCGTATTCGACTTCCGTACGGTTGTCCCCTTGTGAATATAAATAAGATCGTTGACGATTTTCCGGTGTGGAGGCAGCGGATATTTTAACTGTAATTCTTTGGAACTGAGGTCATGAATAAAAAAATCATCCCATCCCATGCTTTTGCTCAAATCAACTGTCTCCGAAATAATATGCAATTTCTTAAAGACTTCGGGAGCCAGTGTTTTGATTTCACGTTGCAGTTTTTTATGTTTCATGTGGTCGTTCAATTTAAGCTACCGGACTTTAAATTACTAAATATTATTGCCAACCTCCTCCAAGGGCATGGTAAAGACTGATCACCGCCATCCACTGTTCCATCTGGTCATTGACACGGTCAAGCTGAGCAGATAACAGGTTTTGTTCGGTAGTCAGTACATCGGTGTAATTAGTAGTGGTACTGTATCTCAATAAGGTTTTAGTAAAATCAACTGCTGTTTCCAATGCCTGGATTTGTCGTTGCCGGTTAGCTTTCCGGTCTTCCACCGTCTGGTAAGCGTACAACGCATCAGATACTTCACGTCCCGCCACCAACAGGGATTGCTGAAAATTATACAGCGCTATCTGTTGCTGTGCCTCCGCTGTTTTTAGCCTGGCTTTGTTAATACCTTTGTTGTATACCGGTTGCAAAATGCCGGCGGCAATATTACCAAACAGGTTGATGTTACTAAAGAAGCCAGCCAGGTCAAAGCTGGAAAAGCCTCCGGCGGCAGTCAGACTCAGTGCCGGATAAAAATAAGTCCGTGCCACATTGGTGTTTTCAAAAGCCGCCCTGAATGCCAGTTCCGCCTGCGCTACATCGGGGCGATTGGCCAGCAGTTGCGCCGGTATCCCCGTACTCAAACCCGTCGGCAATTGCTGCGAGGCCAGGGTACCGCGGACTATGGCGACGGGATTCCTGCCCAGCAACACGCTGAGCGCATTCTCCGTTTCGCGGATCCTTTTTTTCACGCCCGGAATAGCTACTTCCGCGCCATAGTAGTTAGCCTGGCTTTGCACAACAGCCGCCCCATTAACGATATTCGATGCCTGCAATGCTTTCATCGTGGCAACATCGTCGCTGCGGTTAATAGCCGTTTTCTGAAGGATGTCTAACTGATCATCCAAAGCCAGCAACTGGTAGTAATTACCCGCGATGTCGGCTATCAACTGGGCTTGCACGGCCCTTTTAGCCGCTTCGCTTTGCAGTAATCCGGCAACAGCCACCCGTTTGGCACTGCGGAGTTTACCCCAGATATCCGCCTCCCAGGAGGCATTAAGTCCCACATCATACTGCGTAGCATTGGTAACAAATCCAAACCCCTGGGTATAGGCTATTATAGATGGACGTACGCCGGCGGTTGCGTTGACAGCAGGCAAAAAGGCGGCTTTTCCTTTTTGCAGTTCCGCACGGGCTATCATCATTCGTTCTATCGCTACTTTAAGATCCAGGTTATTTTTCAATCCGGCTGCAATGAAGGCCCGCAGCGTGGTGTCATTAAAATAAGTTTGCCAGGGTATCCGGGCCATACTATTGCTGTCGGCAGCCGCCTTGTCACGGAACAGGTCTTTGGGATCATCGGCAGCCGCCGGCTGTTGATATGGCTTCGTTACCTGGCAGGATAGTACGGTGAATATAATGATCACGATACCAGTATATGTTGCGTTCCTATTACTCATGCTTGAATAAATTTATGGTGTGCGTCACGCGGGGAAGCAGGAGGCCTTGGACTGACACCGCTTATGCGCTCCTGCAATGTTTGAAATAAAATAAAGAGTACCGGCACTACGAAGATGCCAAAGATGGTTCCCGTCAGCATGCCTCCGATGGCAGCCGTGCCAATGGAACGATTACTCACAGCGCCCGCACCGGTTGCCAGCATCAGTGGCATCAGGCCAAAAATAAAAGCGAAGGAGGTCATCAGGATAGGTCTTAGTCGTGCTCCGGCACCGGCTACTGCTGCCTGGATCATATCTTCTCCGCTGCGGCGATGCAGTAGCGCAAATTCAACAATCAGGATCGCATTCTTGGCCAGCAACCCAATCAGCATAACCAAACTAATCTGTAAAAAGATATTATTATCTACACCAAATAACCGGGCAAATAAGAACGCACCGGCAAGCCCGATAGGCAGCGACAATAATACCGCAAAAGGAAGTACATAACTCTCGTACTGTGCGCTCAGCAGGAAATACACAAACACCAGGCATAGCAAAAAGATCAATACCGTTTGATTACCACTCGCGATTTCTTCTTTACTCAAACCGGAAAATTCGTACGTATATTGCTTAGGCAGTGTTTGCGCCGCCACCTCCTGTATGGCTTTGATGGCATCTCCGGAACTATAACCCGGTTTAGGTACACCGGTGATGCCGGCGGCAGTAAACAGGTTGAAGCGGTTAATAAACTCCGAACCATACACCCGCTTAAGCGTAACAAATTCAGCTATAGGCGCCATTCTACCGGCCACATTCCGTACCATGATCTGATGAATACTTTCTGGTGTAGCCCTGTAAAATGCCTCTGCCTGCACCATCACCCGGTATTGTTTACCAAAACGGTTAAAGTCCGAAGCATAGATGCCGCCGTAATATCCCTGCATCGTTGTTAATACAGTACTGACATCCACGCCGGCCTCTTCGCATTTGGCCACATTCACTTCCAGCTCATACTGAGGGAAGCTGTTATTAAAAGAGGTGGTGGCATATAAAATTTCCGGCCGCTGATTCAATGCACCTAAAAACCGGTACACTGCACCACCAAACTGATTAAGGTCACCTGCAGAGCGGTCCTGTAGTGATAACTCAAAACCATTCGTATTGCCAAAGCCCATTAACGTGGGGGATGCAAAGAAGATAATTCTCGCACCTTTGATATGTGCCGTTCTGCCAAAAAGCTGGCCTACAATACTGTTTACATCCTGTCCTTTATGACTGCGTGCCGCCCAGGGTTTCAAACGAATGAAAAGCGCCGCATAAGAGCCTCCGGGACCACTGATTAAATCCTGCCCAGCCAGCCGTACAGAAGATGCTACTTCAGGAATACTGCGGGCAATGCTGTCTACCTCGTCAGCTAAAGCGGTAGTACGTTCCAGCGAGGCGGATGGCGGCAGTATGATATCCGCGAAAATAGCGCCCCCATCTTCGTTGGGCACAAAGCCTGTGGGGGTCGTCTTCACGAGCAACCAGCAAGTCCCTGCAAACACCCCTATAATAGGAATCACCAACCATTTACGCCTGATCAGCCAATAAACCGACTGTTTGTACTTTCCCGTCATAGCGGTAAAGGCAGTATTAAACCCGGCGTAAAAACGCCGCAACACCCCTTTCTGTGGCTGTTCACCGGGTTCATGTGGCTGAAGAAAAATAGCACACAATGCGGGGCTAAGCGTCAACGCATTCACGGCGGAAATAATAATCGCAATAGCCAGTGTTAATCCAAATTGCTTATAGAATACACCAGCAGAGCCCTTGATGAAAGAAACCGGTACAAACACCGCCGCCATCACGAGTGTAATGGACACAATAGCCCCACTGATTTCCCGCATGGCATGCATCGTCGCTTTCTTTGCCGATGTAGCTCCCTGATCCAACTTGGCATGCACGGCTTCCACCACCACAATGGCATCATCCACCACAATGCCAATGCCCAGTACCAATGCAAACAGGGTTAACAGGTTGATCGTAAACCCAAAAAGATGGAGGAAAAAGAAGGTGCCGATAATGGCCACCGGAACGGATATCGCAGGAATCAATGTGGACCGGAAATCCTGCAGGAAAATAAATACAACGATAAAAACAAGGATGAATGCTTCCACCAATGTACGAATCACCTTTTCGATAGAGGCGTCTAAAAATTCGTTGGCATTCAGGAACGGCGCATAATATATTCCTTCGGGAAAATCTTTCGCGCTTTCTTTTAAGATCTTCTCGCATTGCTGAATCAGATCGTGTGCATTGGAACCGGCAGATTGCGTGATGGCAATCGCCGTACAATCGTATCCATCTACCTTTGAGGTGCTCGCATAACTCAAAGCTCCCATTTCTACGCGGGCAATATCTTTCAGCCGTATCAGGCCGCCCTTGTCGGACGCGAGGACGATGATATTATCAAATTCTGCAGCGGTTTTCAATCGCCCTTTATACTTGATCACATATTGAAATGCCTGGAGACCGTTTTCTCCGAATTTACCCGGGGCTGCTTCAATATTCTGTTGCGCCAGCTTGGCGATAACATCCTGCGGCATCAGGCCATGAGCCGCCATAACATCCGGTTTAAGCCAGATCCGCATCGCATAATCCTGCGCGCCATATATGAATGCATCACCAATACCATTCACCCTTTTGAGTGGTGGCATCAGGTTAATACTGACATAGTTCTGCAAAAAATTCTGATCGTATGCCTTGTTCTTACTATAAATCTCAAAAATATAAACGAGACTGCTTTGCTTTTTGCTGGTAGTTACTCCCGAACGGATCACGTCTGCCGGTAATAAGCTGGTGGCTTTGGTAACACGGTTCTGCACATTGATGGCCGCCAGATCAGGATCAGTCCCCAGCTTGAAGTAAACAGTAATCACGGCACTGCCATCATTCCCCGCCGTGGAAGTCATGTAAGCCATATTTTCCACACCGTTGATCTGTTCTTCCAGCGGAACAATTACACTGTTCATAACCACATCCGCATTGGCACCCTGAAAAGCCGTTTTGACTTCTACCGTAGGTGGCGCAATTTCCGGATATTGTGAAATAGGAAGAGCATATAATCCCAACAATCCCAGGATGACGATGATGACCGATATCACCGTAGAGAGTACCGGTTTTTCAATAAATTTCTTTAACATGCCGCTTATTTAATAGTAGAAGATCCTGGTTTAATGAGCATACTGTCCCTGAGCTGGTCCATTCCATCCGTTACAACCCGGTCACCGGCATGGACGCCGCTTTGTACGATGTAATTGTTACCTGCAGCCAGGTCCATCACCTTTACTTCCTCACTTCTCACCCTGTTTTTTTCATCGACAACAAACACCAGTTTCTTGCCCTGCATTTCGAAAGTGGCTTTTTGAGGTAACAGTAACGCTGCGGGTAGTTGAAGTGGGATTTGCAGGGTGGCACTACCGCCACTCCGGAGCATGCCGGAAGGATTCGCAAAGGTGGCCCTGAAACTAACCGATCCTGTTTTTTTATCAATCATGCCGTTCACCGTTTCCACATGACCTTTTTCCCCATACGTGGTACCATCTGTAAGTACCAGCGTTACCGGAGGAAGATGATTCAGCTTTTCTTCCACCGTAGCACCAGGATATTTTGCAAAAAATTCGAGAAATTGTTTTTCATCAAAAGAAAAGTAAGCGTACATGTTCCTGGTATCAGAAACTGTCGTCAATGGAACCGGTGATAAGGAGCTCACCAGACTGCCTGTTTTATTGGGAATAGCGCCTACAATTCCTGTCACCGGACTAAGAATAGTAGTATAGCCAATATTGGTTTGCGCATTCACCAAACCTGCTCTCGCCTGCGCCAGCACAGCTTCTTTTGCCTGCAGGTTATATGTTGCCGCTTCGAGCGCGGTGTTCGTTACAATCTCTTTTTTAACGAGTGGTAACAGATTGCTTACCTGCAGGCGCGCAGCACTTACTTCTGCTGTAGCACTTTTGATAGCCGCTGTAGCCGCAAGCATTTCCTGCTCATATTGCGGGGCGTGGATTTTAAACAGTAGCTGTCCTTTTTTTACCAGCGAGCCTTCGTCTACAAAAATCTGTTGTATATAGCCATCCACCTTGGGCCGTATYTCAATGTTTTGTTGTCCTTCCAGCGATGCAGGATATACTGATCTGATAATGGCAGTACCTGTTTGAAGGGTATATACCGGGTATTCTCCGGGAGATGGATCGTAAGCAGCACCAGCCTGCTGCCCCTGCGAACAGGAGGCCAGCAGGCCGATAGCCAGCATACCCGGAATTGATAATGCAATTGTCTTCTTCATTTTTTATTTGTTGATTGAATATTGATGGCGGGCCTCATGATTTATTTTCTACAGCAAAACTAAATTGCAAGCGAAGAAACCATTGGTAGTTTGAATGCCATGTTTTGTACATTTCAATCATTTCAAAAAAATGAAAAAAGACTAGTAACGGGGGGACGCGTTCTACACCCACAGCTGCCGGGAAACAATGAAATTATCAAGGTAACTACCGGGAGACCACTATTGTAACTTTTCTTCCGAAGTTTCCGTTTAAAGGGAAAACCCCCTACCCTTATGCATATTTCTACTTTGATCAAGTTCTCCCTCATGGCGGTTACGGTATGGGCCCTGAGTGGATGTGTAAAGGATAAGTGCAGCAAAACCGTATTTACAAAAGTATACACGCCAGTCCTGATGTCGATCAAAGACTATTGGGCATCCGCTACATCCGGCGGCCCCAGAGAGATTAACAGGACGGGCAAGATCTATGTTAAAGATCAATATATTTTTGTGAGTGAGCCTTATGAAGGTATCCACATTATAGACAACGGCAACCCTGCCTCTCCGCAGAATATTGCTTTTGTGAAAGTGATAGGGAATGTGGATATGGCCATAAAAGGCAACGTTCTTTATGCCGATAGCTATTCGGATCTTACTGTATTCGATATCAGCGATCCCCGTCATGTTTCGTTTATAAAGCGGCTGCCCGGCGTAATGACTTACCCGGTAGACGCCAGTGGCATGCTACTCGGCTGGAAGCAATATTCAGACAGTATGGTAGTAGGTTATACTGCCAGGGATACCACCTATACTTACGACTGCACCAAAGAATTTGGTGGAGATAAGCTCCTCTTTTCCAATGTCGCCGCCTCCCAGGCATATAGCAGTCAGACTGCAGGCGCCGGCAAAGGTGGGTCCATGGCCCGTTTTACCATTCTCAAAGATTACCTCTATACCGTTAACTGGACGGAGTTAAGAGCGTTTAGTCTTGCGGAAACGGCTAACCCTGTATTCAAGCACTCACAGACAATCAACTCCGGTATTGAAACCATTTTCCCTTATGGCCAATACCTGTTCATTGGCAGTCGCAACGCCATGTATATTTACGATATCGCCAACCCGGCTATACCGCAAAAACGTTCTGAGGTCACGCATTTCAGGGCCTGCGATCCGGTAGTAGTAGAAGGCAACAAAGCATATGTTACCATCAGAAGTGGTACTAACTGCGGCGGTAATATCAACCAGTTACAGGTATTTGATATCAGCAATGTAGATAGCCCGGTAAAACTAAGCAGTGTTGACATGAAAAATCCGTTCGGCCTGGGTATCGATCACGGGAAACTTTTCATATGTGAAGGGACTTATGGTCTTCGCTTCCTGAATGCTGCAGATGTTAACCATATCGTTACCACCAAACTGGTGGAAGGAGTAGAAACTTTTGATGTGATCCCTTTTGAAAACCAGCACCGCCTGCTGGTTAGCGCCAAAGATGGAATTTATCAGTATGACTACAGTGTCATGAACACACCACAACTGTTAAGTAAAATAGCGGTTAAACTTCCCTGATATCTGTTAATATCCTTAACGGAAAACGCCTTGTAATGGAGCTCCCATTACAAGGCGTTTCTTATGATAGCTGCTTATTCTTTTACCAGTTTAGTCGTCGTTACCTTTCCGTTGTGTACCAATCTTAATATATACACACCGCCCGGAATACCTCCGCCATTGAAAGTAGTCTTCTGTGTACCTGCAGGTATTTGCTCGTTGATGAGCTGTGCTACCCGTTTACCTGCTGCATCATACACGCCCAGGTTGGCAAATCCGGCTTCTTTCACATTGAAAGTAATGGTAGCCGTATGTACTACAGGGTTAGGATAAACTTTTATCTGCATCGGTCTCAACTCAGGCGTACCTTCTTTGTCATTCGCTGCTGCTGCCATCCTGGCGCCGGAGGTAGCTGTTTTCACTTTTACTTCTGTATAACTGTTCCAGGCATTTACGTTGTTGCCATGACCAAGAATTCGTACATACTTGGCCGTAGCTGCCGTGATGTTAAATGTTTCCAGCGCAGTAGAGCTGCCACTACTCTCCAGGTTACTTGCTGCGGTGGTCCAGCTGCTGCCATTGGTGCTCAGCTGTATATCAAACTTCGCTTTCCGGGTATTGCCATTATAAAAAGCAATTTCCACTCCGGTTACGCTCACGCTGTTGGCCAAACATAATTGAATCCATTGCCCGTCACCACTGGCAGACCAGCGGGTGCTGAGGTTATTATCCAATACATTGGCGGCCACATTGCCATCATCACTGCTGGCGGTAGCTGGCACACAGGCAGGAGCTGACCCCACAGAAACATTCACCGCTTGTGAGGTAGTCACGGCGTTGGCGTTATCAGTGGCTTTGGCCGTAATGGTATAAGTACCTGTAGTGACACCGTTCCAGGCAAAGCTATAAGGGGAAGTAAGACTTTCTCCCAGCTTGCTGCTGCCATTAAAGAATTCCACCTTGCTCACCGTTCCATCATTATCTGAGGCGGTAGCGGTGATGGCGATATTAGCCGGACTGGTAAAGGTGGCGTTGTTAGCCGGACTGGTAATAGATACCGCAGGTGCCTGGTTGCCCGGTGTACCTGCTTCCGGTTTCCACCAGTTGCCGGAAATAAAGAGCTGGCACAAGAGACTGTAAGAGTCGCTGTAATAGCCCGACTTAGCGGTTTTCATCCAGTTCCAGCCACTGTTCAGGAAAGCCTGGTTACTGCTGCTGGTAACAGATGCTGCCACAAAGGGAGCAACAAATACCGCTTCTGCATTTGAGCCGGTATTACCTCCGTTCAATTTGTAACCGTCTATGATGCTGGCAGGATTGCCACCTGTTTTCGACTTGATCCAGGTCACCATTTTATTGGAAATTGCTAATGCATCTGTGGAACCATATAATGCATAGTCCATCACAATACGCAGCGGCACGCGGCAGGCATTATAATTATATTCGTTTGTTTCGGGGAATTCGTCCAGGTAGTTTCTTGGAGCGGGTTCCGGCGGATTCTTCACTACAAAGTCTGAAATCAGGCCAGTGGTGGGAGAATAAGCGTTACTAAATTGGGTAAATACAGCATACAGGTTATTGATTACATTCAACCAGGTAGCATCATTGGTTTCCTGGTAAAAGGCACGCATATGACTCATCATCCAATCTGACGGCCGTGTGTTCAGCGCGCTCTTGGTATCCCAGTCACCAAGATTAAGGCGGTTGTTGGTAGTAACGTTGCTGACTTTAAGACCACTGTTAATCATTTTCTTCGCTTCATTCAGGTAGTTGATGGTACCACCGGAACCCCATTGATAGTGGGCCAGGATGAGCGAATAGGCGATATCTACGTCGCCGTCTGTGGCAGAATCAAAATGTCCCTGTGCAGTGGCGTTATCAGCTACCACCCAACCCATGAGGTTATTGTTTTCGGAACTGCGATAAGCCCGCGCTGTTTTAAATAGCCCGTCATAAATAGCGTGGGCATTAGGATCGTAGCCCGCCATTAATACAGTGATGACCATTCCATATCCCTGTCCTTCTGAAGAACCAAGTGGCGTATAGCCATCAGCGCCACCCGTAATGTCGCCTTTTACATAATAACCACCTGACAGGGAACTCAGGTTGTTTTTCAGATACTTGGATTTCCAATAGTCATAATAACTGCTCACGCTGGCGTTCATAGCTGCCTGTGTAACATTATTAGGTTTAATACAATTGGGGTAATTAATAGCCTGTGGGTAAGGCTTGTTTTGGGCTTGTACGAGGTTACCGCCGAGACATAGCAATCCCGCCGCCAGTACAGTGTAGCGCTTAATCATAGCATTTGTTTTGAAGGGTTTTAATTCAAATTACAGTTCAGAAATTTTGGTCTACGGGCTAATTTAGAAATAGGAATTTCAATCGATTGTATAAGTTAACGTAATTTCAATATTAAGATAATATTTTTTTATCTAAAACAATAAAATAATATTAATTGCAGGAACAATTAGTACTGCTCCCTTTTAGCAGGCAAGCGTATATTTATTACTGTTTAATCTACCAACAAGCATGGAAGCACCTGGTTTGAAAGGAATTGTATTAAGGACTGTCTTATCCACGATGATCAGCTGTACTGTTGTTTCACTGTTGTGGCTGGAAATAGTGGAAATCGCGGGCAGGGAGATAGAGCTGTATGGTCTGGGCCATATAGTAATTGTGTTTTGCGCAGTCTGCATGGCGCTTTCAACGCTCACCATTTTTTTCAACAGGCTTAGGATAGTGAGAACAAACACATTCCTGTCTCTGCTCTCATTTTTCCTGCTGCCCATGATAGTAGGCATCCTTATAGGAGTATCCATTTTTGAACAGCAGGAAATGAGGTTATTTGCGGTGATGTTATTATCATTTCTGACACCGCTGGTATATTACTTCATTCAATACAGAAGGCAGCTGCAAAGGCTATAAAACGGTTTATCCTTTTGTCCATTTGTTGGGCGTAAGATCATAATGTTTCATTTCTTCTATATTATTATAGAAAGGTTTTACCAGGTTAAAAAAAGCAAAGAAGCCCTTCTCTTTTCTGAATAACTGCAAATGATCCTGTTGGGAAGTCCAGTGAATGATCACGATGTAATGATTGGGTTCTTCATTGCCATGAATAACCTGGTAGCCCAGGCAGTAGGGAGATGCCTGCAGGTATTGCCCGGCGTCCTGGTATGCTTTTTCAAAATTACTCCGTTCTGTTGCCGGCACATTATACCGGATAATTTCTGTTGAATAATTTTTGTCGGAGGCTTTTGACGGACTGGTTTGTGCAAAAGCATTCATACATGATAACTGGATAAAGAAAATGGTAATCGTCAGTAATGTTTTCATATGCTGATAAATATTTTATGGAGATGAAGGTAGACCGGATCACTCCCTCAATCAATAACTTACCAAAAAGTAGGCTGCTTATCGATCTAACATGCTCCATGAAATAGCCGGTGTTCAGGACGTACCTATGAAGTCATACAGGTCTTTGTTGACCTGATCCGCATGACTAATTATCAGTCCATGCGGTGCACCTCGATAAGGCTTAAAAATGCTGCCGGTAATCAATTTATGAAACGTCTGCCCGCAACGAAAAGGAATGGAAGCATCCTTATCGCCGTGGATGATCAGGGTAGGAATAGTGATGCCGCAGGCTTCGGGCCGGAAGTCCGTGGTGATGACCTGTTGCTGACAATCAACTACTGCCAGCATCGATGTCTGGAGCATCATGTCGATCGTCCATCGAATAGTGCCGGCCGATACGCCGAAGGTGCCGGGCAAATAAAAAGGATCTATATTTTCATATAGCCAACCAAGGTAGTTAGTAGAAATAGTGGCCAGGAAATTATTTAACTGACTCATATCGATACCTTCGGGGTTATCCCCTGCTTTGGGAAGATAGTCTGCAGCGCCCAGTAATGCCAGCCGGGAAATCCTGCCGGAACTGCCATGTCTGCTGAAACAGCGCAGGACTACTCCCCCTCCCATGCTGTGCCCCACGAGGGTAACATCCTGCAGGTCCAGCTTTTCCAGGAGACAATGCAGGTCATCTGCCAGGGTATCAAAATCATAGCCATAGCCAGGATCATCGGACCGCCCATGTCCGCGGCTGTCGCAGGCGATACAACGCAAACCCTGCGCCCGGAAATAGATCATGGTGTATTGCCAGAAAGTGGAATTCATCCCCCAGGCATGTACGAAAACAACAGGTTTACCCTGGCCCCAGTCGTTATAAAAAAGTGTTGTTCCATCATTTGTTGTAAGGAAAGACATCGTGTTTTTTTTATGAAGTAAAGATCCGTTGCCGCGTTGTGATAATGGTTATCTTTAAGCGCCATTTGATTGTCTTTTGCTGCCACCTGGATCATTGGAAAATTATCATCATGGAAAATCATTCAAAGCAACTCGCACTGAGTATGTTGGCCTATGCAGCCCAGCGGGACCTGTCGCCTGAAAAGATATGCAGGGCGGCCGGCATTGAGTGGGAAATGGTGAACGATGCATCGATATTGTTTTCACCAGAACAGATAGGGCAGTTGTGGTTAAACACCATCGAAATGAGCGGAGATCCTTTTATTGGATTACATTTCGGTGAATCCCTGCAGCTATCGGCCCTGGGCATTGTGGGGGAAGTCATCAAAACCAGTGCTACTGTGGGAGATGCCCTTGAACTGGCGCTTTCTATTCTTCCTACTGTTACCACCGCTTTCACCACCACTATTACCCATCATAAGGATACTTTTACCGTAACACTGCTGCCCGCTAAAACGGATTGGCAACAATCTGTTACCTCCAGGCAAACGCTGGACCTGTTGATGATATTCCTCATCCATGAACTGGACGGATTATTACTGAAAAAAATTGTGCCGGCACATGTTGGCTACTGGCGGCAGGTACCCGATTGGAGGGAATATGAACGGGTGCTTCGGTGCAGACCCAACATTACCCCAGGTGCAAATACGGTTACTTTCGATCATCATTACTGGCAGGAGCGGATCATTACTGCCAACCATCGGTTACAACAAATATTGCTGCGTGATTTTATTAAAGTGAATGTGGAGCCCACCTCTTTACGTGCACGTGTGCACGACTACCTGGTAAGAAATTCCCATTTAGGGATCGTTTCACTCGAAGGAACGGCTGCCAATTTCAATCTGAGCGTGCGGACATTACAACGCCGGTTAAAAGAAGAGGAAGTGTCCTTTGAAATACTGGTGGATGAAGTCAGGAAATCGCTGGCCACCAACTATCTGAAATCAGGCACCTACCCGGTAAAAGAGATTTCCTGGATGCTGGGCTATCATGATCTTGGAAATTTCACCCGCAGCTTTAAACGATGGACCGGTATGACGCCTTCTGCTTATCAAAACATTTCTAAAGCCTAATAATATATAAATCAGTATAGATGCGCAGATTGAAAGAAGGGAATTTTTTAGGCGAGGCACATGCCGCGTTTCACCGGGAAAGCCTTATAGTAAGCCAGACAGTATATCAGGAGCCCGTATACCAGGGCTGGCATTGCCATGAACATCATCACATCTCGCTGCTGATAAAAGGTGGCAACAGGGAGCAGCGCTCCCACAGAGAACAGGAAGTGAGCGCAGGCAGCCTCCTTTTTTATAACAGCGGGGAGCGGCATAAAAACAACCATACCCAGCATCCCTCTAAAAATATCAATATTGAGATTCCGGAAACTTTCCTGGCGCAGCATGGATTACAATTCAGCGTGCTGGAAAAATTTCCGGAACAACAAACGGAGATGAAATATGCGTTGTTGAAAATATACAGGGAATGCCTTGTTGCAGATACATTGACAGACACCGCTATTCAGTCGCTGCTACTGCCTGTCTTCACGGCAACGCCTGCACGAAAAAAAACGATGCCACCCTGGCTGCGGCAATTAAAAACGTTGTTGCATGACCGTTGGAACGAAACCCTTTCCTTACCGGAAATGTCGCTCATCCTGGGCGTTCATCCGGTCACTATTTCCAAATACTTTCGGGTATATTTTAATTGTTCGCTGGGGGAATATATACGGGAGATAAAAATAGGTAAGGCCATGCAAATGATGCAGACGACCTCCCTGTCACTGACAGCCATTGCTTATTCCTGCGGATTTTTTGATCAGAGCCACTTTATTCGCACCTTCAAACTGGTGACGGGTTTTCTCCCCAAACAATTTCAACAATTATAACACACGCTAATTTTATACTATTTTATAATTACAGCAGCATCGATCTTTAAAGCCTAAATACGTTTTATGTTTATTGAGAGATTAGTTTGTCTTGGATGTTGCTGTATCGCTTTATCGGTAAACGCGCAGCAGGGATTGCCCACACGGGAAGTAGCCAAAGCAATAGATAGTGCAGCCGCCCTGCTCAGGCGTCATTATGTTTTTGCAGATAAAGGAGAAAAAATTGCCCGTCATCTTGAGGAAAAATATAAAGCAGGGGCTTTCCGTCAGGTGGCTGACTGGAAAGCATTTGATTCGCTGGGCACCGCTATCCTCCGAAATTTCAGTCAGGATGGACATTTGTATTTGCGGTACAACCCCGACAAAGTAGCGAAGATCCGATCCCAGCAACAGCCACAGGGCATAGATGATTTCTTTCACAGCCCCAAAACCAGGGAGCAAAACTATGGTTTCCGGGAAGTGAAGATATTAAATGGAAATACCGGCTATATAAAGATGGATCAAATCAATATTTCTGATGAGAGTTTGCCCGTATTACAGGCCGCGATGACATTGGTATCCCATACTCATGCACTGATCATAGACCTGCGTGATAATGGCGGTGGCGGCAGTGAAATAAAGCCGGTGCTGGAAAGCTATTTTTTGCCAGGTGCCCTCCCACTACTGGAATTTTATTCACGGACAGGCAATAAGGAAATTGACAGCAGTATTGTACTTCCGGCAGGACAGCCCTACCAGGGCGCGTTGTACATACTGCTCAATAAACGAACCGCCTCCGCAGCAGAGGCATTAGCTTATGTGCTGCAGGCGCAACACCGGGCAAAAATTGTGGGTCAGTCTTCCGCAGGCGCTGCCAATCATAACGAATATTTCGTTGTGAATAATGAGGTGTTTATTTCTATTTCCGAATCCGCACCGGCATTGCCAGGCACCCAACAAAGCTGGGAAGGAACAGGTGTGCAACCGGATATCGTAACGGCTCCGGGGGAAGAGTTGAATGAGGTGTTGAAAGTAATAGAGAAGAAGAAATAAAAAGTCGGGACAGGCGGCCGTTTATTTCAGATAGGCATTGGGAATATTTGCAGGCAAATAGTCAAGTCCATAAGCCTGCTTAATAAGCCGGGACACAATGGCTGCGATGCGTTGCTCGTTCCGGTGCATTTGAGGAAGTAATCCCATCATGGCATAGCTGATCGGATTAACCGCGGGGCAGAGGGTTTCCCACTGATACCCCCTGCCCCAGATAATGCCGGGAACGGTAATTTTCAGGTCGGCAGATTTTGAAAGAAGATATTCCATCATATCTGCTGAGTTATCGGAGTTTTGATTCACGGTATGAAATATGGGGGTTTGTCCACCAAAGCCATATTCATCCATTCCGGCACGGGCATTTATATCTGCGCCATGGCGCACCAGTACTTCCGCACAGGCCAGGTGATTAAATTCAGCGCATACATGCAATAAGGTAGCCTCCTGCAGCGGTGTATACGCAGAACGCAGGGTGTATGTTTTTTTAAGGGCAGCAGGATTGGCTTCCAGTTGTTTATCCAGTGCTTCTGCGTCATCTGAAAGAACAGCCAGTAGCTCCTTTTCATCAAAATTTAACCCCGCCCTGATAAATTCGCGCACACAATCTTTAAACCTGGGTGTTCTTGTATACTCGCTTGTTAATTCGTTAATAAGCGGACTATTATTAAAATAATCATTTGGACTAATGCCATTGGAGAAGCATACGCTGATGCCTTCCACCGAGTGACATTCAATGTCGCCGATTAATTTCTTCATGTAATCCATCAGTATCAGTTGAGCATGAATAGTGAACAATCTTGTTGAAATACCTCCTATGGCAGGGGAAAATCTATCAGTTACAAAAGTAAATGAAAATGTGGCGGTGCCTGATGTAAAAAAAATTCAGGCGACCGGATATACCCCTGACATAGGGCTGTCACACCCCCATTTTATCTTTGTTAAAACAAACCCTTTAAAACAAATCAGCATGGCAAAAACAGCATCACATCCGGAAAATACCACCATCATGGCACCTGAAAAAGCCTATAGCCGTCGTCTTATGACAGAGATGAAAGACGGGAAACTGGCTGTTTATGCCAAAACGAGAGAGGACTGGCGGAAATGGCTGAAACAAAATACGCCCGTGGAGAAATCAATCTGGTTAATCCAGTTTCATAAAAAAAGTAAAGTACCAGGTGTAAGTTACAATGATGCGATGGAAGAAGCGCTCTGCTTTGGCTGGATAGACAGTAAAGCTAAAAAACGTGACGGAGAGAGCTTCTACCTGACCATGACACCCCGCAAACCCAAAAGCAACTGGAGTAAGCCTAACCGGGACCGGGCGGAAAGGATGATGGAAAAAGGACGGATGACGCCAGCCGGACAACAGTTAATTGATATGGCTAAAAGTAAAGGCACCTGGGAAGTGATGGAGCCCGTCTCCTGACTACGCCAATAGACTGCGTAATCATTTATTATCTTGGTTTAGAAAGTTATTTAACTCAAAATGGTCATTGTAGCATTAGCCTGGAAACCCCGCCGTGTAAACAGTTTTATCTGACAACTGATTACTGCAGCGATTGATTGTATTTAACCATTGATCCTTAACTCCTAAACAAAAGAAAAAATGWAAACCGTTTGTTTGTTGTCCCGTGCCATGGGGCTGTTTTTTATTGTTAGTCTGATGGCATGTAAAAAAAATGAGACGCCGGTCCAAAACACGTTCCCGGCATTAAATGAATTACTCGTAAAATCACAGTTAGCCGGAGGAGATGCGGCGGTTCCGGTTTCCTGGTATCAGTTAGAGCTAAAACTGATAAAAGAAAGTCCGGGGTTTAGTCCACCGGTGGCAGCAAGGGCGATTGCCTATACCGGCATCACCCTGCATGAAGCGGTGCTGGGCGGAATGAATGGCGCGCCTTCCCTGGGAGGCCAGCTAAATGGATTAGGACGTCTTCCCGCACCGGAAAGAGGGAAAAGATATAATTGGGCCATTACCGCCAACAGTGCCATGGCCCAAATCATCAAAAATCTGTTTCCCAACGCCAGCACTACTAATGTAGCCCTGATGACACAGCTGGAAAGCAATAACCTGCAGGCGCATTCCGGTAATTGCGCGCCGGAAATAATTACCCGCTCCATCAATTATGGCAAATTAATAGCCGCCGCTATCTACCAGTGGTCTGCCAGTGACGGAGGAAAAGATGGCTATCTAAACAACTTCCCCACTGACTATATTCCGCCTGTAGGTCCGGGTTACTGGGTGCCCACACCCCCACTCTTCCAAAGTGCCATGTTACCTTACTGGGGCAACAACCGCTCCCTGGTGAAAGCAGGTAAACCGGATATTGCACCACCTGCATTTTCTACAGACACCAATTCCACCTTTTACAAAGCGGCTCATCTTGTTTATCAAAAAGGGAAAACACTTACCCCGGAAGAAACGATCATCGCTCAATACTGGGCAGACGGTGGAGGAACCTTCACTCCTCCGGGCCACATGATTGCCATCACCGCGCAGCTGGTCAACGATCAGCAGCTGGATCTCGGGGAAGCAGCCACCATCCTGGCACAGGTAGGAATAGGATTGAATGACGCCGCCATCCTTTGCTGGAAATATAAGTACCGGTATAACCTGATTCGTCCTATCACCTATATCCGCCGGCATATAGACAGCACCTGGTCTGCATTGATTGGCACACCGCCTTTCCCCTCCTATACTTCTGGCCATGCTACTTTTACCGGTGCTGCCGGCAATATTTTAGCCGCTTACTTTGGCAATGGTTATGCCTTTACCGATAACCAGAAAACGGTAGATGGCTTTTCGCCCCGCTCTTTTACCAGCTTCACCGCCATGATCAATGAAGCCTCCATTTCAAGAGTGTATGGCGGTATTCATTATGAGTTTGACAGCGAGATTGGGAAGTTGACGGGAAAGAATGTGGCGCAAGACGTATTGTCGCTAAATTATTGATCCTGCTATAACGCCGACGTATATAGCACAAAACAACGAAGCCCGCACTAAGTGCAGGCTTCGTTGTTCATCTTTCAAAGATATCAAAAACTACAGATTATTTAGCTACAATCAATCGTTTGTTAGGTACATCAATCGTTATCTTATTTCCCAGCCAGTTAATGCTGGTGATGCCTTCATATATCAACCCTTCGATAAAAGTGGCTCTGAAATCCTTCCTTTCCGCAATCCCCTCGTGGGCGCTGATAACAGGCAGATTGGCAACATAGTAATTATTACCTACGGAAGGATTGAACTCACTTTTAATGTATTTATGGATTGTTTTCGCAGTGTCTATTCCTAATTTGTCCATATACCTGGAATTAAACCGGAATACATCGGCACCAGCACCACTGTCCAATGTGATCTGAAGCGTGAGTGCATCGGCAAGCCTGATGTACGTGCTGATACCCAGTGTAATGCCACGTTCGTCAGAAATCTGCAGAGGAATGGATTTTCCTTCTTTCAGTAACTGTTTGGCTGATGCAGCAGATTCAATGATCAATAATTTATGGGTATAGTCGATCGTAACAGGATTACTTTTAAATGGCATAAGGGAAATTAAGCCATCAAAAGGAAAATCAATATCGATAATAGAGATCACCTCGTTGGCGAAGCTCAGGGACCCAATGCCCATACTATCTGCCCTCCACACATCTGTTGTGATGGGTTCACCGGTTGCGCGATGTCCGGTATAAAAACCATCGGTCTTTTTAAGCCCGGATACTTTATCTGCAAACTTTTTGGTGAGCATATTCAGCCCGGCACCTGTATCAAAAATAAAGTTGCCCGTTACGCCGTTAATGCTGGCTTTAATCAGGATATGTCCCTGTGAGGTTAACGTAAAAGGTATACTTACCGGCGTACTCAGCCTCGTTTGGCCATGTACAATCGTTGAAATTAAAACGAAGCAAATAGCAAGCAGGCGTTTGATCATGTTGTTGTTGTTTTATCCACAGAGAAATTCATCCAAACTGGTCCGAAGCACTTAACATACTCGATAAGAAATTCCATTAAGCCAGATTTTGGTCGCCTGCAAGATAATGCTGAAACAGGAGAAATGCTAATACGGCAACAGCCATACTCCGCTCCTACACAGGAGAACCGGGTTCTGCTGCAGAAATAACGCAGCCACCAGGTAGCATCTCTGTTCATTATTAGATAATAAAATGGTAATATTGAAAAGAACATAAAGAATAGGAACTTCAGGAGTAAGAATAAAAGATATCAAATGGAATTAAAAGAATTTCAGCAAAACTTTGGTGCCCAGTACCCCCCAAAAGAGTTTGTTTACCTGCATGCTTTTCAAAAAGAAATGCCGGAATATGCACAAGGTTTTTATTTGCTGGCAGATGATAAATCCGGTCTGAAATCATGGTCTGAAGATCCGGCATTTTTAGATCAGCTGATGCCATTTGCACAGGCAAATGCATCAGGTTCTTTTTATGCTTTATGGGATGAAGGCACCGGCAAGGAATTGAATGAAATGCCGGTCATTGTATTTGGCGATGAAGGAGGAATACATGTGGTTGCTGAGAATATATTGCAGTTAATGCGTTTGCTGACCTATGATACCGAGATATATGTAGATCATACCCGCACCTACTTTTACAGGGATGGAGAGGAAGAAGCCAGCGAATACGGCGATAGCTACCGGGAATGGCTGAAAGAGCATTTTATGCAGGAGCCTGTGGAAGATCCGGCCAGGATCATTGAAACGGCGCAGCAAAAATATAAATCGTCCTTTGACAATTGGATAAAACCTTTCTTTAATGAAGATTTGTCGAATGATGAGCCCTTAAACGGGCATCCGGTTGCTTCCGGCACCAGTGGTCAGCACTTTGATATTATTAGTTTCACGGCAGACAGCAAACAATATTACCCGGCTTCCATGAAAAGGCAAAACTGGATGGATAACAGCCATGTGAAGCATACCGACATCACCATTGCACTGGGCCAATCCAGGTATGGCGGACCGGTAATTGACCTCCCTCCGGGAATAGCCATGCCAGAAAATTTGCGGTTCGCCGCTCAACTGGACCTCTCCAGGTTTTCTCCCTTTGACAAGACCGGACTGCTTCCTAAAACGGGCCAACTCCTTTTCTTCTCCGACATTATTTCTGATACCGGGAAAGTTATTTATGCGGATGTTCCCAACGATCAGCTGCTGAGAGTGATTAAAGAACATGATGACAACTTCTTCACGGGCATATTGATAGACCAGATCTTTGCGGACACTGAAACAATGGAAGAACGCTTCCGCGATCCGGAAGATGAAAGCGAGGAAGATGAGGCCAATGACGAAGGGAAGATATGGGACCACTTTGCAGGTACCGACAAATCCAAAATATTCGGCATTTTTACCCATTGCCAGGCCAGCGAAGAAGAAATAGCCGCTATCACCTTCTCTGATAAATTATTACTGCTGCAGGTGGGCGAAAATGGTTTTAATGATGAAGGCGTTTTCAGCGTTTTGATTGCAAAGACCGACCTGGAAAACAGGAATTTTGATCATTGCGTGTTTGCCTGGGGCCAATCCTGATTACTGTGCATGGAATACTTCTTCCATGCCTGACCAGGTTTCTCCTTTTGCCGCGGCATCCGGCAGTGGTAACTGACAGGGAGCCGTTACTTTCCACCAGCGCTGGGTAGTGCTGTCATTTTTCATCTGCTGCATATCTGCGTTGAAATCGCTGCCGGTATATTCAAAATAACTAAACAAGTACCAGTGATCTTCTATATTTTTCAGATAGATGGAGTAATTGCTGATGTGACATTTCCTGATCATCTTTAATACATCCGGCCATACAGCAGCATGTAACTGTTTGTATTCCTCCATTTTCTCCGGGCGGAGACCGGTTACTGACGCATAACGACTCACAGGTCGGGGAGCATTATTACAGGCCGATATGCATACCAACAGCAACAGCCATGCGTATAAGGTAACTTTCATGATCAACTTTTTTCATTTGGTGGAACCTCCTCATAGAGGAATATACCTGCGAAGGTAGCTGGTAAAGGCATTCGTATGATGGCTTCCTTGACTTATTTCAGCACGATTTTGACTAATTAGTGATGCTTTACCTCCGTTCTATAAAGTGGGCAGCTTTACCTGGTCATTGGCAGGATAACAATGATGTTCTAAAAAATAACAATACTTTCTCAGGTCCATTGCTGCGGCGGGTGATTTCAGATAATCTATGTACATTTTTTCTCTACCGCCATTCATTTCTTGTAGTCTGTTATCATATAATCCAACGATTATATCGGATCTGTTACTCCACCAGTTTTTACACGCCGTGTAGGTCCAATGATCATTTCCATTACAGGAGTAGCCCCCATACACTTCCATATACGCAGCATCGATTACACACACCAGTTCAGCATAATTTTGAGGCTGTTTAAATATATATTCACAGCAGTGGTCATCATACAACACATTAAAAGGGGCTTGCCCATCCCCTGTACCACAGCTATCAGTTTCCCCGGTATAAAATGTTCCCGGAAAATTAAACGGATGCTTATCGCTCCAATGATCCCTATCCAGGAAATCCCGGTATTGTACTGCTACTTCCAGTGTTTCCATTAATGCCGTCCGTATCGTTTTTTCTATTCCGGCTGAGTAAAAAAACGAGGCAAAGTCTTGCCCATAAATTCCTTCCAGTTTTGGAACTTTATTCTCTGCTTCTTTTAAATGCTGCTGTATAGCGGCTAATTGCTCCCGGGAATACCAGTGATAAGTAACAACGCTTTCATTGTCACTTTCATTATCCTTCTTGAGAATCCTTTTTATTACCGCTAAAATATCCATGATCACTTTTAAGTCGACGCCTTTTCATAGAAAGACCCCATGCTGACTGCATGGGGTCTTTCTATGAAAAGGTAATAATATTATGTTTGCTGTATAATTATTTGGAGAGAAGATCCTGATTACAATGTCCTAGCTTTTTGCATACCTTTTGCGCACAGCCTTCACTTTAAGTACTATAGCAATCATGTACAAAATGGTTTCAAAAAGTGCTATCATAAATTTTCAATTTATCAAGATCAATACAGAATAGGTAAAAGTAGCTTTACACTACAAAACTAAGATACTATTATTTACCGATATTCATCTCCTATGCTTTATGTTGTTCCATCTAACTAAAAATATCTTATCTATCATCCTATAAAATACATATCTAGTGCATTTTCTTCCATTCCCTCCCTTTTTTTTAACTTATATTGTCTTGCAACAGGAACAACCCGTCATTGACTATGGATAATTTTTCCCCGGTGAACAAATTAATACTGACTTTCTTTTGCATCACCATTTCTATCATTGCAGTATCCCAGCAACCATTCAAATATACCCAGCAGGGATGGCGACCAAATGCACAGGAAGGAGTACATTACCAGTTAAAAACGAATGCCAAAGATCCGGCTGTAATTGACTTCGCCGGCATCGAAAAACAAAAAAAAACAGATAGTCTGGCTTCTTTCGATAATATTTTTCATTTCGATTCCATCATTACACAGGGCGCAATTATTCTGGACGCTGAATTCCAGACAGACCTGCTGACAAATGTGGATGATGCAGGTATAGCTGTACTGGGAAGCCTGGATGGCAATGCGGCTTCCATTTACAGGAATTTATCCGAATACAGGTTAAAAAACAATGACACCATTAATAAAATTCACCTGGTCATCCCTTTTGAAACACCGATGAATAAAGTCCAGACTTTTGTATTCATCAAAGGCAAAGGAAAAATCCAGGTGAAACATCTTACGATTACTGTTACCAAAGGTGAGTTCGATACAGCCTGGCAATCGAAATATGCTAATAGACTTACCCTGGAAAAGTCACTACTTGATAAGCTCGCATTGTACACTAAAGTTTGGGGGTTCCTGAAATATTATGCGCCGTCCATCAGTGAAAAACATATCGACTGGGATGCGGTATTTGTTAAACACGTGACCACTATTTTTGAATCAGACAAGGCTGCAGATTTCCAACAAGTACTCCGGCAACTTATTCAGGCGTCAGAGGTAGCCGTTGCTGCCAAAGCCACCGCTGATAGTGCCTTCTCAAAAGAACAACTCATCAACTACGATGATAAGTGGCTGCAGGCGCTGCCAGACACGAAAACCAGCACCCAGTTGCGCCTTATTAAAAAAGGATTTAAGCCTTTTAAGAACTACTACATTCAGATAGATACGCTCTCTTCACCTAATCCTACATTCCAGTACGAAGACTCCTACAACATCCGTGGACCACTTGATATGAGATACCGGTTGTTAATGCTGACCAGATACTGGAACATCATTCAATATTATTATCCATATAAATATGCTATCGGAGAGAACTGGAACACCATTCTTGAAAAATATCTCCCTGTTTTTACGGCGGCTACCACACGCAACGCCTACCTCAGTGCCTTGTTGCGATTAAATGCTGAAATCAAGGATGGCCACGCCATTACCCCCTCCAACGTGGATAACAGTACGCTATGGACGGTTGCATATGGCACCAAAAAAATAGCCCTGTTGCCCATGCTGTTCAGAATTATTGACAGTACGCGGGTCGTAGTCATTAACATTGATTCCACCTTTTCCCGCAGCACCGGCATCGTGGCAGGCGATAAAATACTCTCTGTTAACGGTACAGTGATATCGACATGGATTTCAAAAATTTCGGACTATATGGGTGCATCCAACCTAACCATGAAATATTATAATATCTCCAAAAAACACCTGCTTTCCGGTATCCCCCAGGTAAATGATTCCCTGCAACTGGTCTACAGGACCCGGGATGGAAAAATCAATTACGCTACGATACCTTTTGATATCAATGCCTATAAGGCTTATGGTCCTTTCCTGATAAAATATATCTTCGGAGCGACTCCACCAGAAGAGAAGGAAGCATCCACTAAAATATTGCGGGACTCGACTTTGTATATCGACATCTCAAAATATGCCAAAGGAGAATCAGCAAAGATCCGTGAACAACTTCCTGCTATCCGCAAAGCCATCATTGATTTAAGGAAGTACCCCTCTCCCAGTGCCCACGAAATATTATCCCTGTTTGCTCCCGGAGAAACACCCTTTGTTAACTTTATGTGGCAAAGCCGTTATCCCGCTGTAATGGAAAAAACAAAACAGGACAAAACTCCGGCGTCCAAATATCCTGCCTTTAATGGAAAAGTGATCCTGTTAATTGATGAAGGGACACTGAGTAAGGGAGAGCTATTCACCATGATATTGCAGGCAGGAAACAGGGCGACACTAATAGGCCGCGCAACAGCCGGCGCTGATGGCGACCGAAGCAGTATACCAGGGATAGGCGCCCAGGCCTTCTTTTTTTCCGGTTTACGCGTTACTTATCCGGATCAGAGAGAAACACAACGGATAGGTATCCAGCCAACTATCCCCGTAACACTGTCTGAAGAAGAAGCCATCGGTGAAACTGACCCTATACTACAACAGGCATTACAGTACTGAAGCCATCAGTGATCTGATCTTACTTTCAGAGAAGATGTGGCCAGTTGCTTCTTCCAGGAACCAAAGATGATAAAACTGATACCCGCTAATATCCAAATACTGATCCCTCCATATAGCATCACCAGGTCAAAGCCATGCACAAGTGCTTTATGAATCACCACATCTGAGGAGTCCAGTTGGGATAGTTGTGGAAAATCATGATGAAGCACTGCGATATTTCCGGCGGCAATTTTTTCCGCTAAAGCACGCAGTGGCAGGGTATTTCCGGTAGCAGGAAAAGCTGTTTTCAAAGCAGATAAAGTACCTTCTACTAATATAAATCCCATCAATGCAATGTTGACTGCCAATGAAATCATTCTGGCACTCATATCAATACCCGAAGCCATACCCGCACGTGTAGTAGCAACAGCCCCTGTAGTAGTATTGGTTACAGGCGTATTGGTGATACCCAAACCAGCACCGGCCAGCAACGCTCCCGGGAGCATGGTTAACCAGCTGGCATGATCCACACTACTGCCATACCTCATCCCAAAAAAGCCGGCGCCAATGGTGAATAAGCCTAACGGAATAACAACGCCGGGTTGATAACGGATGGAAAGCCGCTCTCCCAGTGGTGGAAACACCAGGGTAGGAAGTGTATAAGCCAGCAAAGACAAACCAGCAGTGATGCTGTCGTATCCCAAACAACTTTGAAAATAGATGGGCAGGTAAATCATGAATGGCCAAAAACTGAAATTCATACCCATGGAGCCCAGCAGTGCGCCTGAAAAATTCCGTATCCTGAAGATGGAAAAATCAAACATCGGATGCGCATTGATTTTCTCCGCAAAAAGGAAAACAATAAAACTTACAAACGACACCACCAGTATGCTGATGGCGATGGTACTGGTAAAACCGAGTTCGGGACCTTGCGTGATAAAATAGGTTAGTCCTAACACCGTGAGGGAAAGTGTAATGATACCAGCAATATCTATCTTTTTCGCCTGCGGATCACTGGACTCTTCAATACTGCTCATCACCAATATCAGTGTAAGCACAGATAATAATACATGTATGAGGAATACCCACTGCCAGTTTGATACGGCTACTATCATACCGCCAATAATAGGTCCAAAGCCCAGTCCTATACCAAAGATGATTCCCCATATGCCAAAGGCTTTCGCTCTCTCTTTTCCTTCACGGAATTGATGCGAGAGGATGGCCACCTGGCAAATTAACATAGCGCCGCCGCCCATCCCCTGTAGAAAGCGGCTGACAATGAGCACCGACATGCTTTGTGCGATGCCGCAAATCAAAGAAGTGATGCCAAATACGAGGATGCTGATCATGAAAATCCGTTTGCGTCCATACCGGTCGGCCAGCGTGCCTGTTGCCATCAATACGGTTGTACAGGCAATCGTGTAAGCGTTCATGATCCATTGGATATCCCTGAAGCTGCCATGCAATGCTTTTTCCAATGTTGGAAGTATAACCGGCACACTGGAAATTTCGAGACCAAACATTAAAGCGGCCAGGCTGATTGCCACCAATGCGATTGTATTCTTGCTGATACGAGTGTTTATGTCCATTTCTTTTCGCTTGTTTTAGCAAAATTAAACTGAACAACGTCGGCATTCCGGTACATTTCAATGATAAAAAGGTAACTTTACCACATGGGAAAAGAGAATTTACATCAATCGGTGGAGGTGATATATAAAAAGGTAGATGAATGCCCGTTAACAGATTGGCAGTTGACTTTTTTTCAACTGGTATATATCATTTCCGGAACAGGCGCACTGAGAATCAATGGCAACCGGCGCCCCTACGAACCAGAGAACCTGCTTTTATTAACTCCCAATGATTATTATTCATTTGATATTTCCAGCACAACGGAGTTCCTCCTGATCCGTTTCAGTAGCAGCTATGTAAAAGAATACAAATGGCAAAGCATTGACCATATTGAGTGTCTGCTGCATTATGCCACCCATTTGTCTGGCTGTATTTTAAGATGCCAGTGCGATGCCGTGCTGGTAAAGGCTATCGTGGAGTCGCTCCGATCCGGCATTGACCATAAGGATATTTATGATGAGGACTTAACAAGGCATTTTGTGAATGCATTGATTGTTATTGCTGCAAGAAATATTTCGAAAATAAGGCCTGCCAACCTGCGGGAGAATGTAGATAAGCGAATATTAGACATCATCGATCATATCCAGTTCCATATTTTTGAGCCGCAAAAATTAAAAGCATCGGCTATTGCGGAGGTATTTGGTTTGTCTGATACTTACCTGGGCAGCTACTTCAAGAACCAATGTGGGGAAACTATCCAGGAATTCATTTCGAATTATAAATTAAGACTGATTGAGCATCGGTTAAAATTCAGCGACAGGAGGATTAATGAAATTGCCAGCGAATTTGGTTTTGCTGACGAAAGCCATCTCAACAAGTTTTTTAAGAAACGTAGAAATATAAGTCTTACTGCATATAGAAAAAGTCAGCCTTCAAACCTGGTGATTTGAAAGCTGTCTTTTTGTAATATCCATATCAGAACGAGTAGTGACTCATGCCACCATCTACTGCAACAACGGAGCCGGTGATGTAACGTGCACGGGGTGATACCAGGAAAGTGGCCATGTTAGCCATGTCTTGTGGCGTTCCGAAATCGCCGAGTGGAATTTCGCGCTCCGCAAATTTCCGGCGTTCTTCACCCGGAAAATAAGGACGGATATTCTCCGTATCGATGAGGCCCGGCTGCAGACTGTTGACCCGGATACCATATTGCCCCAGTTGTCCGGCGAGTTGTTTGGACCATACCACCACTGCTGCTTTAGCCACCGCCGAGGCATTGATCATACGCAACTCATAAGTGCTGATGGTATTCAGGATAGCACCTTGCTTACGTTCGATAAAATGAGGTAACAGCTGTTGTGTCAACTGCCGGTGACGGGTAAAGTCCAGTGTCAGCGAGTCATTCCAGCCGTCTTCAGAGCCGATGATATCCTGGGGATTGCTGCGGCCGGCATTATTAATGAGTATATCGATATGTCCCAGACCAGCAAATGCGGCCGCTGCTATTTTTTGTGGTGCATCAGCTGCCATGAAATCCTGGGCAAACGTAACAGGTTCCACGCCGCCAGCTGCAACCACCTCTTCTTTCAGACTGTTTAATAAATCCTGATTCCTGCCGGTGGCCAACACTTTCACGCCCTCAAGTGCCAGCTCTTTTACAATCGCACGACCAATTCCCTGGCTGGCGCCACTTACTACTGCTGTTTTTCCTTTTAAATACAGATCCATACTTTTTGTCTTAATTGATGATGAATGAAATAATCACTTTTTGGCCGGCTTCCTTTTTCGTACTAAAAAATGATTTTAAAATTTCTTTGTAAAAGTAATGGGTAGCATCTAATTTTATAAGCAGTACAACCAATTGTAGGGTACTTACAAATATGTAACTAATGGCTGCCAGAAAGAAAAACTCGACTTATTCCCGCAACGAAGAATTTATCGTTGAATGTGACCTTACCTATGCGGTAAACAAGATTGGGGGGAGATGGAAAATACTGATCATCAGCAAGCTGGAGACCCGTAAATTCCGGTTTAATGAGCTGAAGAAGGAATTTCCGCTTATTACGGAGCGCATGCTAACCTTACAACTGCGGGCCCTGGAACAGGATGGGCTTGTAAAGAGAACCGTGTATGCAGAGGTGCCTCCAAGGGTAGAATATGAACTCACGGAAATGGCCGCAGCGTTCGGTCCCATCTTCAAACAGTTGAGCGATTGGGGTGGCAAACACCGTCATTTAATCCCGAAGGAAACAGAATAGGGAAACAGGACGAGAAGCTGGACTACTTCGGGATATTTTTATCGAATGTAAGCGTGTCAAAGAATATCGTTAGTGAGTCCAGTTTGCCATCCTTTGCAGTCCAGACTTCCGCCACATTACCATTGACCCTGGTGCCATTAGGAAAGATAAAGTCGTAATTGCCGACAACACAGGCATTTTCGCCAGCTACAATCAGCTCTTTAACGTGCATGGTTTCAAATGCCCGGGAAAATCTTTTAATCACTTCTATATACGCAGCTTTCCCTACTGTAGGAGCTGTTTTGGTCATGTCCCCGCCAACAAATTTAAAGTCATCTGAAATGACCGATTCCCATCCTTCCTTTTGGGCAAATCCTGCGTAATAAGTTTCGAGTAATTGTTTGGTTGAAGTGGAGGTGCTCATTTTTTCAGTTTTTTTAAGAATGAGTAATAACTATCTTTGTTGTTGCATTTTGCAAGTAAAGATAGATAGTTATTTCAAATTGCAAGCACTTTTTAAATAAATGATATGGAAAAGGTCAGATCAGATTGTCCCATTAGTTGTTCCCTGGATGTTTTTGGGGATAAATGGTCACTGCTTATTATCAGGGATATTATGCTTAGAGGCAAACTGTCTTACAGTGAGTTCCTGGAATCAGAGGAAAAGATTGCCACCAATATTCTTGTCAGCCGCTTAAAGGCGCTGGAAGCGGCAAATATCCTGGCAAAACGGGTATCTCCCGCCAACAAATCCAAGTTTATTTACAGTCTTACCCCTAAAGGAGTTGACCTCTTACCTATCATCATTGAAATGATGGATTGGGGAGCAAAATATAATGATAACTGTCCCCGCAGGGAACTCGGCAAAAAAATAAAAAAAGACAAGGCACTGGTGATTAAGGAGTATTATGAAAAGTTGAAAAATCAGGCTACCTAAGGGGCTGCTTTGCTGTAAAACAAAAGACCTGCCATACAGGAAAAGAAAAACCCCGCAGCGGATTAGGCTACGGGGTGATATTATACTTTATGCCAGGTGTATTTAGTCAGCCAGTAATGGAACGATGTGCTCCCATCCCAGCTGCTTTACGAAATCCAACGCCGTTTTGCCGCTACTGGTTTTAATATTCTTATCTGCATTAAACTGCAATAAAGTTTCAACAGAACTGCGATTGCCAGCTATTGCCTCCCGGTGTAAAAGCGTATAACCTCCTTCATCCTGGTTGGTGATTTCCAGTGGATGTGCTTTCAGAAATTCGACCAAGCTATCTTTCATATTAATACTCATAGGGTGTTCTATGAGATTTTCCGGATGTTTCTTTTGTTCATACACCAGCAGAATATCATTATAGTCACCAAAATTCAGTCCCCATGCTTCATCATGTTCTTTGCGCTCCTGTGGTCCCATGGCAGCCCTTAACTGCTGTATGGTAAATCCGCCATAGGTATTTCCCTGGGAACTAAACAGCCAGTCGCTGATCTGGCTTAACGGTATTTCTACAAAGTCGCCGTTCTTAACGTTCGTCAGTTCATTCGGATCATTTATCAGGACGCCACTAATCGTATCTCCATCGAATGCTACCTGGTTGATCCACATATGCTCTACAATAGGTTTTTCCTGATGCACCACCTGCTCCATGAAAGCTACTTTTACGCAAGCCAGGTCCAGTCCGGGAATAATTCTGCGGTACTCCCAGGAAAGCTCCCGCCAGAAATATCTGAATGTTTCCTGCGCTTTATGAAAAGCTTTTATCATTTCCGGGTTGTCTGCCTCGGAATAAAAAATTATTTTTTCTTCCATCGTTGAATAATTATAAGAACAAATATCTATACCTATTTTAATGACAATGCTATGCAAATTAAACGTAATTTCCGTACAACGTTAAATACCACATTTTTCCAACAACCTATCTTTTTAAATTAGCCCAAATGAATAAAGAAGTATATAAAATTGCCGGCACGGATGCTGCCAATTATGAGGAGTATCTTGGCCCGCTGATATTTGAACCGGCAGCAAAAGCACTACTCCCGCATATTACTGATTTCCCGGTACGTTCAATATTGGAATTAGCCTGTGGAACAGGCAGACTCACAAAACATCTGGACGAAAATTTCCCCGCCGGGACTCTACTGACTGCTACAGATATTAATCCCGACATGCTGGAGCTGGCACAGCAACAACTAAGTAGTACTACCATCAGTTTCCAGATAGCAGATGCACAACAATTACCATTCATCGATCCATCTTTTGATTTGGTCGTCAATCAATTTGGATTAATGTTTTTGCCGGATAAGCAGGTGGGCGTTAATGAAGCGTTCCGTGTACTAAATCCTGGTGGACATTTTGCTTTCACCACGTGGGATCATGCGTCCAACATGCCATTGTTTAAGCTGCTCATCGATGAAATCATCGTACCACTTTTTAAAGAGGAAGATACCAGCCGATTCTATACACCGTTTGCATTGCATGATTCCAAACTGTTGCATCACTACCTGGAACAGGCAGGGTTTTCCAATAACAAAGTTGAACTTATACCATTCAAAGGACACGCTGATTCTCCTGAACATATCGTCACCAGTTATTTCCTGCATCATCCGCTTGGCAGACAGGTAAAAGAAAAAATGCCTTCCTCTTTTAATGATGTCGCAAAAGAACTGGAGCAACGACTTATTCAACAATTTGGCGCAGGATCTTTTGAATTTGAACTAAGGGCATGGGTGGCCATTGGGCAAAAATAAAACAAAGCGTTTGGTTCCTCACAGTTAACAAATAGCAATGGTAAATGAATGTTTCCGGAAGTAGATCAAAGGTGTGATTTTTTATCATGGGGGGAATACATATCTTTATGCTTCCACATCGACCAGAATTTGCTTTTAAGGGGACCATTTTAAATTTATTTTGTATACCGTGCAATTAAATAGTGAACCAGATTTACTATTCAGAGTGTCACAAGGCGACGAGGCTGCCTTCGCACAGCTGTTTAATACCTATCAGAACAGGTTAGGAGCTTTTGTGATGCAACTAACCGGCTCCCGGCCCATGGCCGAAGAGATTGTACAGGAAATCTTCATCCGGATATGGGAAAAGAGAGAAAAGCTAAGCCAGGTGGAGCATTTTCACTCCTATCTGTACGCAGTAGCGCGGAACTATAGTTTATCATTTCTCAAAAAGCTGGGTCGGGAACTGGCCCGGAAACAGGCCTGGGAACTCAGTGTAGTGGAAGCCCAGGATCAGGAAGAAGACACTACCATTAAAAACTACCGTCGTATTATAGACGAAGCGATATCAGAGCTGCCCTCCCAACGTCAGAAAGTATATCTTTTAAGCAGGGATGAAGGTCTCCGGCAGGCAGAAATAGCCGAACGCATGGCAATTTCCCTGGAAACGGTTAAAAAACACATGGTGCTGGCCCTTCGTTCTATCCGGAACTACGCGGTGGCTCATCCGGAAATCAATATATTACTACTACTGACGAGCCATTCTCTCCGGTTTTAAAATTTTTTTTCTCCTCCATTACCTCTTTTTCATACTTCCTGCTGTCTTATTATATAGAATCAATCTATACTAATGGATAATACCAGGTTGCGCTACCTACTAAGTCAATATGCCAATAAAAAGCTCACAACAGGAGAACAGTCCGAGTTAAGTGACTTTTTGAATGGGGCAGATAATCAGACGCATCTGGAATTACTGATAGAAGAAGCCTGGATACAGTCGGGTGATAACGAGGAAATTCCCTTTTCCTTACCCCAACTGACGCAGGAACCGGTGCGGACATCTATACAACCGGTATACTGGCAGCGTTGGGCAGCAGCGGTATTATTCTTGATTGTTGCCGCGGGAGCCTGGATGCTGGCTACCCGGGACCGCAAAGGGGATAAATCTTCGCGCGCATTGACCGAAGACACGAAGAAGGACGTAGCACCAGGTAGCAACAAAGCGATGCTCACCCTGGCCAATGGCCATGAGATTGCGCTGGACAGCAGTATGAAAGGCACCTTGGCCCAACAGGGGAATGTGCATTTACAGGCGAGTCCGGGTTTATTGAAATATGATCCGGGAAATTCTTCCACGAATAGCGGGGTAGCCTACAATGTGCTGAGAACACCCAAAGGCGGGCAATACCGGCTGGAGTTACCGGATGGATCCCGGGTGTGGCTGAACGCAGCCTCTTCACTGAAATTCCCGACCGCCTTTGTTGGAAAGGAACGCCGGGTAGAACTAAGTGGAGAAGCTTATTTTGAAGTGGCAAAAAATGCCAGTCAGCCTTTTTTTGTAACGGTAAACAAAGCTAATATAGCCGTACTAGGCACCAGTTTTAATGTAATGGCCTATCCCGATGAAGCGGAGATCAAGACCACCTTGCTGGATGGTGCCGTGAAAGTTTCCCGGGACGATGCTTCCAGCTTATTAAAGCCGGGAGAACAGTCGTTACTTGAACTAAACGGTAAAATGCACGTTATAGAAAAGGCAGACATTGATCTCGCCATTGCCTGGAAAAACGGCGTTACTTCTTTTAAGAGCGCCGACATCAAAACAATCATGCGCCAGGTGGAAAGATGGTACGATGTAGAAGTAGTATATAGTGACGCGATACCAGTAAGAAGCTTTACAGGAGATATTCCCAGAGACGCGAACCTCTCAGAACTATTAAGACTGCTCGAAATCAGCAAGATCCATTTTAAAATGGAGAATCGGAAGCTGATCGTGATGCCGTAGCTTGTTATTTCAATTATATCAACCAAATACCTAATAATGAACAAAGGTCCCTAAAGAAAGTGAGGAACCGGCATAAAAAACCAGGAGCGATCTCACCCGCCCCTGGCAAATAAGCCTGGGTCAGCCACTGACATCAATATTACCAGAAATCAGATTATCTAAACCCAAACACTACAAATGTATGCAATCTAATTGTCATGCAAAGCCCGTCTATATACCTGGGCTATTATCAACCATCAAAGATCGCGTCCTGGCATTCCGTCAATCAGGCGTCCATCTGAAGTTAAAAAAACAACTGATTATGCAAATAAAGTTGATAACTATCCTCTTGACGGTAGTTTGTTTGCAGATCAGCGCCAAAACTCTGTCGCAACAGATAACCTTGTCGCAAAAAAATGCACCGATTCAGAAGGTGTTTGAAGAAATCAAAAAGCAATCGGGTTATAAGTTCTGGTATGAAGATGCTATGCTGAAGAAAAGTAAGCCGGTAGAGATCTCCATTAAGAATGGTTCGTTGGAAGATGTATTGGCGCTGCTTTTCAAAAATCAGCCTTTCAGCTATGAGGTAATCGGTAAAATTATTGCTGTAAAAGAAAAAGATTATAAACTTGAGAATGCTACTCCCTTCATACCTATACCAGAAGTAGTTATACGAAAAATAAGCGGTGTAGTGAGGGATGCTACCGGGGCTCCGGTACCTGGTGTCACCATTCTTGTCAAGGGTACCAAAACCGGTACCACTACCAATGTACAAGGGCAATACAGCATTGATGTACCTGAAGGGAATGTGGTATTGGTATTTAGCTCTGTTGGATTTGACACGCAGTCTGTTACCGTAGGTACCAGCACTTCCCTGAATATTACACTGGCAGTTGCTTCCAGTGGGTTAAATGAAATGGTGGTAACGGCATTGGGTATCAAACGTCCGAAAGGAACATTGGGATATGCCATCAGTACGATTAAGGGAGATGAATTAACCAAAGCTGGTACTACCATGAATCCCTTCCTGGCGCTGTATGGTAAAGCTGCCGGTGTGGGCGTAAACACAGGTGCTGCCGGCCCACAGGGTGGTATAAGGATCAACATCCGTGGTGCAGCAAGTATGAATCCTAACCAGAATGTAAGACCTCTGTTTGTGGTAGATGGTGTGATCCTCAGTGATCGCAAAACCCAGATAGGCGGTGATATTGGACAAGGATTCGATTATGGCGCAGGTATTAATGATATCAACCCTGATGATATTGAATCTATCGATATCCTAAAAGGTGCTAAAGCAACGGTGCTGTATGGTAGTGATGCTGCCAATGGTGTAATGCTTATTACCACCAAAAACGGCCGTAATGTAAAGGGGTTTGGTATGACCGGCAACCTGCAGTACACCGTAGAACAGCCAATATCTTACCTGAAATTGCAGAACAAATACGGCCTGGGTGATAACCTTTATGATACTACCTATGCCACGATCAATGGTGTAAAAACCAGGCTGCTGCCGAATAAGCGCTTCAGCTTCGGACCTGCTTTTGATGGAGCGGATGTGATGTTTTACGATAGTTCTATGGTGAAGAACTCTCCGCACAATGGAAACTTCCTCTCCTTATTCAGGACAGGTCATTCCACCTCTGCGAATGTGGCCATTGCAGGTAGCAATGAAAAAGGAAGTATCAGAGCTTCTTACACCAACTATAACTACCAGGATATCGCTTCTGACAATGGCTGGCAAAAGAGAAACTCTTTTAGTTTTAATGGTAACTACAAAGCATCCGAACTGGCTTCCTTTGAAGTAGTTTCCAATATCTACAATATCACCACGCAGAACCGCCGTTCCCAGAACGATGGCCCTGTAGCATGGGGATATCCGGTAGACTATGATTACAGCAAAATTTATCCTTACTATACAGATGCCACCGGTTATAAACGTGATCTCTCCAATGCAAGAGTATCTGATGCGTTTAACAAATTGGGCGAATACCTGTGGAATCAGAAACAGAATCGTTACAAGGATGATAAAGTGCACATGATCACTTCTGCCAAAGTAACGCTGAACTTTACCAAAAACATTTTCCTGGTAGGACAGGCAGGTTTGGATTATGATAACACCAATTATACCACGGAGCAAAGTGTAACAAGAGTGCTTCCAACGGTACAGGGCGGCCTTTTCGGAGTGGCTAAACAAAATGCTACTACCCAAACTTATCAGGCGTTACTGAACTATAATAAGACCTTCCATAATAACGATTTACGATTGTTTGCCTTCGGTGGAGGCGTATACAGACTCCGTACAGTAGACTATCTTGGTACCAATACAGTTGGTGGATTAACCTTCCCTGATTGGTATTCGTTCTCCAATCAACTTGGAGCACCGAGCGCCGACAATATGGATAAGCTGAGGAACTACAGTCGTGGTTCTGATGTGCTGTATAGTTTACTGGCCTCTGCTGCGTTATCGTGGAAAAATGAATTAACATTGGAAGTACAGGGAAGACAAGACTGGAATTCTACACTTCCTCCGGAAAATAATAAATATTTCTATCCTGGTGCAGCGGTTACCTGGAATTATACCGAGCGTTTTGCACTACCTGCTGTTAACAGCGGACAGTTGAGATTATCCTGGGCCGATGTGGGCAATGGTACAACACGTTATTTTGCCAACAACCTTTATGGATATAACCGCCTTCCCAGTACCAACGCCAACTCAGTAGCTCCTCCGGGCGATCTCTTACCCGGAGCATTGAAACCGGAACGTAAACGTGAATTTGAAATAGGTATCAACAATACCTTCCTGCCGCAGGATAGGATTACACTGGACTTCTCTTTTTATACCAATCACCGCTATAACCAGATTATCAGTCTTCCAATTTCTTCTGCCTCCAGCTCTACCGGCTTAATCGTGAATGCTGGTGATGTAAAAGCCTGGGGCTTTGAACTGGCGCTGACAGGAACACCATTAATCGGTAAAAATTATCGGTGGAACCTGACCCTGAATGCAGCCAAACAGGCATCTAAAGTAATAGATCTTTATCCGGGTGTTATTTATAATCCGTTTCAGCAGTTGATCAACGGTACCGGTGTTTCTATAAATGCAGATGAGGGACGGCCGTACGGAGAAATCATGACCTATGACTATAAGCGTGATGAAGCTGGTAACAAAATAGTAAATGGCGATGGAAGCTATGTCCTGGACAACCAGAAGAAAATATCAGCCGGTAATGTGATGCCTAAATTATACGGTGGATTCATCTCTGATTTCCAGTATAAGAATTTCAACTTCCGTATCGGACTGGATTATAAATACGGTGGTACGATCTTCTCTTACACCAATAACCGCTTAACAGGTGTGGGACAGCTGGAAAATACCATGCAATACCGCGATGAACAAAACGGAGGCCTGGCCTATTATATCAACTCCAGCGATAAAAATGTTCCGTGGCAGCATTCACAGCCAGCACCGGCACTATCGAAAGATGGAAAAGTATATCATGATGGATTGATTCTTCCTGGTGTCAAACTGGATGATAATGGCAAATATGTTACGAATGACATCATCACCAACGCATCTACTTACTATGGTAGTTATGCAGATGACCTGGCAAACGCTTTCCCGCCAGACCGTATGTTTGAGAATAACTACATCAAAGTAAGAGAAGTAGCGCTTTCCTATACATTACCCGCATCAATGGCGAAAAGGATTAAAATGCAAAGACTTACCATTACTGCGGCTGCCCGTAACCTTTTCTACCTCTATAAATCTATTCCCAATATTGATCCGGAAGGAGCATTGGGCGCGGATGTATTCGTAGAAAATACCATCTACCCAACACAAAGGACTTATTCCCTGGGATTAAACGTGGCTTTCTAACGTATAAAATGAAAAAAATGAAAAAAGCATATTTATATATTATTCTACTGTCTGCCTCTTTCCTTGGCGCCTGTAAAAAAGACCTGGAAGACCGGTTCTATGACAAGGACAAGCTTACTACCGGTCAGGGTATTGATGTAGTCCCAGGGCTATTTACGGCACTGCTGACCAACAATAAAATTTTCGCACAGGATTATGGAGAATGGTATTATCTCCTTAATGGCGGTACCAGCATCACCGGTTATGAACAGGTAGCACAACGGTATGTATCTTATCGTTACGACTGGTTCTCCGGGTATAACGATCTCACCACGGGCAACGGTTTTGATGATTCTCCCATTACCGGGCAAAGTTTCTTCCAGCATAGTTTTACCCGGCTGAAAAACTATGAAGTGCTCGTGGATTCCGTAGCACTGCGTACCGGCCAAATGAAAATAGATGGCGACCTATATGTAAAACTGGCCGCTGCTATTAAATGTTATCAGAGTGCCAAGCTGGTGGATGTTTTTAATTCCATTCCTTATTCTGATGCCTTTCAGGGAATCAAAGGAGGAGCGCAATACCTGTTCCCTAAATACGATGATCCGAAAGCGGTCTATCAGTCTATTATTGCGGAATTAGGAACATTAGTAGACGCATTACCAGCCGCCTATGCACAGACCTCTGATGCGGGTAAAACCATTTTTACCAACCAGGATATTGCCTTCAAAGGTGATATCAACAAGTGGGTGGCTTTTATCAACTTCACACGTCTAAAATTACTGGTAAGAATTGCCGGCGTAGAAGAAGCATATGCTAAACCACTGATCCAGGCGGCATTGGCTAAACCATTACCACAAACGGACTATTACTGGTTCTATTGGTTCGATATCGTGCCAACCGGTGGTGGCACCTGGATCCGCGGAGTGTATGAAAATTGCTTCGCTTCCTTTATCCCAAACATTATCATGAAAAGGCTGAACTATGGTACACCTGCTTATGAAGAAGGAATTGACGATCCCCGTTTACCAGTACTGGCCATGCCTACTAAATACATGGACTACCGCGGTGTATCTGCCAATATAGAAGCACAGGATGCCTTATATAGCAGCGGAGAGAAATATTATCCTTTTGCAGATAATGTAGCTTCTACTTTCTCTACAAATGCTAAATCCATGTATAACCATGCTACCTTCCACCAGAATGCGAAGATGCCGGTTTACATGAGTTCACTGGGCGAGCTGGATCTGCTGCTGGCGGAAATTGCGCTGAAAGGATTGGCTAATACCGGCAAATCTGCTGAAGAGCACATTAAAGATGAAGTAACGCACTCCATCGCTTTCTGGTATACCATCAATCAATTGAGCAGTTATGCTAAAACACAGCTGACGCCAGCACAAACAGCACTGGTATATCCTACCAGACCAACTGCCGCAGTAGTGAGCGCATGGGCTGATGTTATTAAAAACAAGTTTACTGCCGCCCCTTCTCTGGATGATAAAATGGAAATCCTGATGCAGCAGAAATACCTGCACCTGAATCTCTATCAACCTTACGAGTTATGGGCAGAACTGAGAAGAACCCATCACCCGAAACTGGAGCCCTTCACCTGGCATAGTTCCGTTTGGAAACCAATGCCGGAGAGAGCACGTTACCCGGCGATTGAAGTGACCAACAACTCAGACAACTTCGCCAAAGTAGCAGCACAGAATAATAATACCTCTCCTATTTTCTGGGTGCCTGCTAGCATAAAAGCACAAAGCCCTTACTGGGATAATTATAATTACCAATAGCAGCGAACATTGGAATATTTGAAAGAAGGCGTCCCGAAAGAGGCGCCTTCTTTCGTTATTTCCGGAGCCGCTGATTTACCTCTCCCATTTTTCGCATGCGTTTAAAAATTACTATGGATATCCACCCAATGCCTTGATTCATAAATAGGCTCCCTCTCATATCGTATCATAAAAAAAATCCTAACTTTAATATTCATCCTGCCATTTTTTAACAATGTAAGAAAGCGGCATGCGTGCTACCGGAAACATATTTTATGACCGATTTCGAATTACTCAGGAAGAATATAGAACAATACATCCCAATTACTGATACGGAATTTGAGCAGTTTGCTGCTAATTTTCATCTCAGGAAAATAACGAAAAAGAGCTTTCTTTTGCGGGAAGGCGACATCTGCAAATATGAAGCCTTTGTCACCAAAGGCTGTTTCCGCATTTATTATCCCGATGAAAAAGGTGATGCCCAGATTTTATATTTCGCAGTAGAAGGCTGGTGGGCCACAGATATTGACAGTTTTACTAACCAGCGACCGTCTACCCTGAACATTGAAGCATTGGAAGACAGTGAAGTACTCCTCATCGACAAGCCGCATAAAGATACTTTATACGAAACACTCCCTAAAGTGGAAAAGATGTTCCGTATCATGAACCAGAAGTCGTTGGTTACCTTTCAGCGCAGGGTCATTTCTTCATTAGGCAAAACTGCGGACAAGCGTTACCTGGAATTCATCGAAAAATATCCCAAGCTGGAACAACGCCTTAATCAACAGCAACTGGCTGCCTATCTTGGTATCTCACATGAATTTTTAAGCAAAATAAGGAAGAAGCTGTCCGGTAAATAAATTTCTTTTTTTGAACTAGTTCAAATTTCAGGGAATAGCGATCGGCTACTTTCGTGATCTAAAAAAGACACGAAATGAAGAAAGCATTGCTGATTATTGATGTACAGAACGATTATTTTGACGGCGGCGCACATACCCTGGTAAACGCTGCTGAAGCGGGCCAACAGGCGCAACAGGTATTGCAGACCGCCAGGAACCAACAGCTCTCCGTTGTACATATACAACACTTTGCCGTTAACGAAGGCGCAGACTTCTTCCTCCCCAACACCCGGGGTGCGGCCATACATGCTGATGTAAGCCCAGGGCCGGAGGAAAAAGTAATCATCAAAAATTACCCGAATAGTTTCAGGGAAACAACATTACTGGAACATCTGCAGGCAAACGGCATTACCGACCTGGTTATTTGCGGTATGATGACAGACGTATGCGTGGATGCCACCGTAAGAGCAGCAATGGACCTTGGCTTCAGCACTACCGTGATCGGTGATGCCTGCGCCACCAGGGATCGGGAGCTATACGGTAAAACGATAAAGGCCAGAGAAATCAACGACGCTTACCTGGCTGGAATGACAGCGCTCAACGGACTTTATGCCCGTGTAATCACTACAGCCGAATTTATGGCGAATTAGTATTCTTGTAAAAAGTGGTTCATTGTTCCGATCTGTACAATTATGCCGGCAGCTGCCGGCATAATTTTGTGTCAGTAAATCGAAATAACATGAAAACAATACACACTTTCTTTACCCAACTTGTCTTGCCAGCACTCGTTATGATGACCAGCTTATCTGCAACAGCCCAAAACAACACGGCACTGCAGGAAGCGAAAAAAGCAATTGCAGCCAGCAATGCCATCTATTTTACGTCCTTTGCCAACAACGACTCCTCCATCTTTGTGGAACGATACGCTGTGGACTGCCAGATTATGGCCCCGGGCATGCCTGCCGTATCAGGCCGGGAAGGCGCACTGCAGTTTTTCCGTACCGCCTATGACAAAATCGGCCTGAGAGGCGGCAAATTTATCACCACCGCGGTTTTCGGGGATGGCACTGAATATGTAACAGAAGCAGGCTTATGGCAGTCATTTGATGCCAACAACCAGCTATTTGACGATGGTAAGTTCCTGGTGTTGTGGAAGAAAACGGCTGACGGATGGAAAATGTTCAGGGATTCCTTTAGCAGTAACCATTCCCCTGCGAAATAGTGTAGCTGGGTTACCAGCATCTTCATCTGTTAGGACCGGTAACTTTTGTTTGGAGGAATCTCGGTTAATTCCTAAGTTTGAAATATTAAAAACAGACCTATATGAACCTCCGGACACTCACCATATGTGCTGCTACTGTCAGCTTACTCTTTGCCTGCAATTCTCCCAAAAAACAAACACCTACGGAAGATAGTACTGCTGCCGCACAAACCGGGACCACTACCCCTGAAGCTGCACCAGCCGCCACACCGCCTGCCGCAAAAGCATTTGATATCAATGCGATCGCGGTATCAGATAAGCCACTGGGTACCTTCCCCTACTTTAACCTGCCGGAAGGTTACCAGAACTTTTCAAAAAATAAGATAATGGATTATGATATCGCCTACTTCTGGGTGAAGGATCATTTTGAAAGACCTGAAGGGAAAATCTTCTATAACAGGATTACCGCTAAAGAAGGCAAGTCATACAGCGACCTGGAACTAATCAAAAACCTGGATGAAGTGATTACAGGTGCTGGGGGCGTGAAAGTTTCGGAAGGTAAAATACCTAACGATTCCTCCTATGCTATTCCAAAGGATAACCAATTGAAATATATGAATGGGTACGGATTTATCTCAAGCGCTGTTACCACCACTTATCTGATCCGCCGTGCGGATAGAAATATTTGGATACAGACCACCCCCGGAGATGATGGCGTTTCCGCAGGCTGGATGATCTTAGAAACAAAACCTTTTAAAGCCACCGCTTCTCTCATTAAAGCAGATGAAATGAAAAAAGAGCTGGACAGCAAAGGCCACATTGCGTTGTATATCAACTTCGATACAGACAAAGCCAGCATCAAATCTGAATCACAGCCAATTATCGATGAAATACAAAAACTGCTGGCAGATAATGCCGGTTTGAAAGTAAGCATTGAAGGTCATACTGATAACAGCGGAGCTCCTGTCCACAATAAAAAACTGTCTGAAGACAGGGCCAATTCCGTTAAAAGTGCGCTGACCGGCAAAGGCATTGACGCCGGCAGGATACAGGCAAAAGGTTTGGGAGCAGACAAGCCCATTGCTGACAATAACAGCGAAGAAGGTAAAGCCAAAAACCGCCGCGTGGAGATTGTAAAAATATAGTACCCCCGCTACGATACTAAAAGGAACAGCCTTCCATTCTAAGAATGGAAGGCTGTTTCGTATGCATCCGCCGAAATACTTAAATTACATGGGAATCTACGTGAATGATGTATCATTCCATTGAGCTATATCCTATAAAAAAGCACCGTATGCCAGAAATCACCACACAAAATATAAAAGACATTTTTGATCAATTCTACAAAGCGGATGCAAAAACCTGGGAGGGCTTCACATCTAAGCTACAGGAAAGACGCTTTCGGAAGAATGAAATTATTAAGGACTATGGTACTACAGAAAAATACTTAAACATCCTGATAAGCGGCACCGCAGCACTTTTTATCTGGAATGGCAAACACGATATCTGTATCAATCTATTTTATGAAAATGATTTCTTCGGAGATTATCTTTCCTTTTTGAAACAGGAACAAAAACCGTTAAAAACGGTAGCGTTGGAAGATATTGTTATCTGGTCAATATCTCATACCGACCTGAAGTCCTTATATGATTCCACCATGCTGGGGAGTACAATGGCCAGAATTATGGCCGAAACGCTTTATGCCAAAAAGCAGGAGGAACAAATAAATTTACTGACACTCACCGCTGAGGAGCGTTATATTAAGCTTATTAAGGTAAGGCCTCAAATTGTTCAACGGACCTCTCTAAAGTTCATTGCTTCATATCTGGGAGTGACTTCCGAAAGCCTCAGCCGGATCAGAAAGAGGGTCACTTTAAAACAAATAACCTGATTTCTTACCCAAAGTCAATTTTTGCCAACTTATTTTAGAATAGTTTTGTGAAAAAGAAATAATATGACACCGCAAAAGGATAAAATAAGAGTGGGCGCTATTGTGACCTTTTACGTTATTGCCATTGCCGTCAGGTATGCTACCAACAAAACCACCCTGCTTCCGTATATACCAACAGATTTTCTTAAGGTAATCATCCAGGGCATGGGGCCGGCTATTGCTGCATTCATTGCTTTTCTTGCTTTCCGGATTAAACCTACTCAAACACTCTGGGGCAATTACTCCAATAAAATTGTCCCTTTACTCCTGTTCTGGGGACTCCCTTTCCTGGCCGTTGGTATCATTACATGGATATACAAAGGAACATTTAACACCGTAACTTTTTCTATACTTATTTATGGTTTGCTGGAAGAAATTGGCTRGCGGGGCTTTTTACAACCGGCATTATCCTCCCTGCCTAAGTTTGCCAATATTTTCATTGTTGCCGTCTTATGGTTTATCTGGCACCTTAACTTCGAATTAAGCAGTTCAAACCTCAGCTTTTTCCTTATACTGTTGTTTAGTAGCTGGGGATTATATGCTGTAGCTGATAAAACACATTCTCTCATTGCCCTTTCTGCATTTCATGCCATTTACGATATTTATTCTGCTGCAGATAACAAATCGCCTGTACTAAGTGTCACTTTAATAGCCATATTTTTTATCTGGATTGGCTACCTGGTTTATACAAATAAAGTTACCACCCCTGTTGCGTCCAAACTGTATCCTCATTAGCGCTATTATTTTTTACCATTAAATCACCTGAAGATACCTGACTGATAAAAAATTATTTATTCGCCTAAAATAAAAAAACCACCAGATAGGTGGTTTTCTGTTTTATTTAAACCCCAGGCGTCAGGTGGGGTTGTACTTTTCTGATGATCCCTGTGGGAGCACTGCATGTTCGTAGTAGCTTGTAGTATCAATGTTTGACGGATAAACATTGGTTTACCTGAGCTTATCCAACATCATTGATGAGAGGCTGGCTTAATTTTTCTTACAACAAACGCTAATATCATTAAGCCCAGCCCTACTCCCATGGAAAACCCTCTAATTACATCAGGCATTTCTATTTTTCTTGAAAGAATAAATGTCAATGCAATAAAAAATAGTCCAATAGGAATCAACACGAACGATCTTCCAAATTTCTGCTTCATGTTATTTATATTAGTATTCTAATTTAAGAAGAAATTCTTTAATCCGGGCCTTTAGACTAAAATAAACTGGCCGTCAGCAAATTAGATTGCTTTCCCGGCAATGCTTTATTACTTTAGTAAATGAAAAACCAGTTAACGCCGTCATGTAATTATTGAATGATAAACCTGCATAATTTCTAAAAATCTGATATATGGAAAAGATCACCCCTGGCGATATACGGTATTCGGATCTCGCGGATAAAAGATTCAACAAACGCTTTACTGCAAAGCCTGAATATATTTACCTGCCTAACTCTACGAAAGAGGTGGTAGCGGCTGTACAAGAGGCCGTGGATAGCAAACGGCGGCTGGTAGTGCGCAGTGGTGGCCATTGCCTGGAAGGGTTTGTAACAGATCCTTCAGTGCAGGTACTCGTAGATATGTCTTTAATGACGGATATCCGTTATGATGAGAAGCAATCCTCCTTTTTAGTGGAGGCCGGCGCTACCGTTGGGGAAATGTATCGCAGATTGTTTCTGGGCTGGGGCGTAGTCCTTCCCGCAGGGGAGCTGCCCGCCATCGGTGTCGGCGGGCATATACTGGGTGGTGCTTTCGGCTTTCTTTGCCGGGAATATGGATTGGCGGCAGACTATCTCTACGCAGTAGAGGTGGTAACCGTTGATGCATCCGGTAAGGCAGGCAGCGTTATTGCTACCCGCGAATCCACTGATCCCAATCGTGAACTCTGGTGGGCACATACAGGCGGCGGTGGTGGTAACTTTGGGATCGTTACCCGCTACTGGCTAAGGTCTGCAGATGCTGTCGGATCGGATCCTGCTGCTGCATTGCCCAAAGCACCAGTATCCATTACCACCTTCCGCGTTGCATGGGACTGGAAGGACTTCGATGAGCAATTGTTTTCCCGGCTGGCGAAAAATTTCGGGGAATGGAGCAAACAACACAGCGGGCCAGACTCCCCCTACCGACAGCTATTCAGCCTGCTTTTCCTTAACCMCCGCAACCTGGGCAAGTTAG
>NZ_JBFTSK010000035.1:0-93920 GCF_056399985.1 Chitinophaga sp. 01L420 | reverse complement strand
GTCAATGAACAATGAAAGCACCTGTTGTGAGCATTATCCGGCATTCCAACTGATCAGCCAAACCAGATGAGTAAGAAGGGATAAACTAACCAACAGTTAAGAGACTCAACCAAAATCCAGCGTGTGTTGTGTAATTGCATAGACGACCGCCACTGATGAACCTGACTTTATTGTGAACAAGATCTGCACCGCTTAGATCCAATTTCTTTTTAAAAAAATTCATTATCGCCAATAGCGCTGCTATGTGTTGCATGCCTTTCATTTGCCTGCTGCAAGTATGCATGGTACCAACATGATAGTAGCACATCCTAAACCCATAACTTAAAAGAACAATGAAAACGTTAGCTACATGGCTGCTGATAACGGCCATATCTCTACAATGCTATGCACAACAATCTTTACAAGGAAAAGTATATGATATCTATACACAAGCGCCTGTTAAAGGAGCGGAGATATCTGCCGCCGGTAAAGTCCTGACAACAACAGATGCCACCGGTAATTTCAGAATTGATTATAACAGCAGTGATGATCTTATTGTAACAGCAGTTGGTTATGGGACGCAAAGTATTCATGGCAGCAACGGCAGCAAGCAGTTGATGATAGGTCTTACCGCTGTTATCTACCCCCTGGATGCCGTCACCGTACATGCCGGCACCTCACCTAATCTCTCCGAATCCAGATCAGTGGCCATGCTTACCAGGCAGGATCTGCAACGAAATGATGGATTGTTTCTTGAAAATACGCTGAACCTCGTTCCTGGCGTGCGGATGGAGAAAAGAACCATGTCGGGCGGACAGCGTATTACCATCCGGGGATACGGTAACAATACCAACTTTAATGGTACAGGATACAAAGCCTACCTCAACGGCATTCCTGTAACCGATGCAGAAGGAACCACTATCCTGGATGATATTGACTTTTCTATCCTGGGCCGTGTGGAGGTGATTAAAGGACCGTCTTCCAGTTTATACGGCAGCGGCATAGGAGGCGTACTGAAAATGTTTACGCTGAAACCATCGTCCCCTGGTACACATATTACACAGGAAGCGCTTGCGGGAAGCAATGGCCTGTTCCGGACCAATACCCGCCTGGAATATGCTGACCAGAAATCCGCTGTGATGCTGAATTATGGCCATCAGAACTACGATAGCTACCGTATCAACAGCGCATCAAAAAAAGATTTCGTTTCATTCATCGGTGATTTTTATGGCAATGAAAAGCAAACGTTTTCCGTGTATGCAGCCTATAACAGCTCCAACGATCAGCTTGCAGGGCAACTGGACAGCATACAGTTTGCACAGAAAAAAGATACCGGGGAAGTACCTTATCTGAAAAATCATGGCTACGTGGCTTTTGAAACTTATCGCGCAGGACTTTCCCATAACTATGCGTTTTCATCTCATGTCAGTAATCTTACCAGTGCTTACTTCAGCGGATACAAGCAATCACAGGCCTTTGCTGTAGGGCTGTCTTCCAATACAGCACAGAATTTCGGGGCCCGTACAGCATTTGGGCTGCACTTCACTGGCAGCACCATTACCTGGAATGGTACTATTGGCGCAGAATACCAGAAGACAAACTCCTTCAAAAAAAGTTATGGCCTTGCAGATAATGTACAAGGGCCACTTAGCGGTGACCTGGAACTGGCCACTATGCAATACAGCATCTTCACGCAATGGGAAATAAAATTGCCTCAGGGCTTTGCGGTTACTGCCGGCATAAGCAATAACTATATTGAATACGGCATAACAGACCGGTTAACCAATTCCGGTAATCCTTCCCACAAAGACCAGTCGGGTCATAAAACATTTACACCGGTAGTAACGCCGCAGCTTTCTCTATTAAAAACACTGACCAAAACGATCGCTGTATATGCCGGCGTCAGCAAAGGCTATTCCCCTCCCACCTCCGGCCAGGTAGTGATTCCGCAGATCAGCCAGGTAAACACCGGCCTGCAGCCGGAAAAATCAACACAATATGAGCTGGGCACCAAAGGCAGTTTACTGAATGAAAAACTCACTTTCCAGGTGGCAGTATTTGATATGGAGATAAAAGATAAACTTACTTCACAGGCGATAACCGACAACAACGGAACGGTGTTATACAGCGTTACCACTAACGCCGGCGGCCAGCAAAACCGTGGCATAGAAGCAGACCTGGCGTATAGCATCTCCTTTACCAAATCGGCTGCTTTCTCGCTGATACGTCCCTTTATCAGCTATACCTACTCCGATTTCACCTACAATGATTTCAAAAGCGACAATAACAATAACCCTAAAACTATTAACTACAGCGGAAATAAAGCTTCCGGTATAGCGCCGCATCTCTTCAACAGCGGAGCAGATGTTATCACTAAATGGGGTGTTTACCTGAATACCACTTTACAGTATGTAGATAAAATGCCTATCACATATGATAACAGACATTACGCAGATGCCTATACGTTGTTGCAGGCTAAACTGGGTTATAAACACCGTATTGGCAAACATATAGGTTTGGATGTATTTGCCGGTGGCAATAATCTTACCGGCAGCAGGTACTACACTATGGTATTCCTGAACGCCAGCTTCAGCGGAGCAACGCCTAATATATACCTGCCAGGACCTTACAAGGCTACCTGGTATGGAGGATTTAACCTGCACTATAAATTTTAATCTTTCTTTAAACCTGCATACTACGTCATGAAACCAAAATATGTATTACCTGTAATCCTTGTCGTTACACTTACTTCCTGCGGCAGATTTGGCAACCCTAAAAGCGATACCACTGATACCCGCATTGTTTGTTTATCCAAGCAATACAACGAAGTAATTTATGCGTTAGGCGCTGAAAAAAACCTGGTAGCAGTAGACCTGTCGAGCACTTATCCACCGGCGATTAAATCGCTACCCACAGTAGGTTATCACCGGGCACTAAGTGCTGAAGGAATTATTGCGCAGAACCCCACCCTGGTGATACACGATAATAATATAGGGCCCGAACCCGTGATGCGGCAGCTGGAGAAAATGAAGATCCCGATGAAAACCTTTACAGACAGTGTTTATACCATTGAGCAGGATAAAGCCATGATACGGCAGTTGGGCAGCTATTTTAAGAAAGAACCGCAGGCCGATAGTCTTTGTAAGCAATTAGATGCAGAGATAAAACAAGCGCTTACTAACGTACACCAATATATGGACACGCCTAAAGTAGTGATTATTCATTTTGGTCGCGCCATGAATATTTACCTGGCCATTACGCAAAAAAGCACTGCCGCAAAAATGATCAGCTGGGCCGGCGGCATTATTCCTATTGGCGGAGACAAAGGCATGCAGCAGGTTTCAGCTGAAATGATTGCACAGGCAGACCCGGATGTTATTTTACTGACAGACTTTGGTTATGACAGGTTAGGCAGCATTGAAAAGATAAAGGAACTGCCTGGAGTTGCCGGTACCAGGGCGGCACAAAGCAACCGGATTTACAGGATAGAAGAGCATGACATCGTATACCTGGGGCCCAGAACTGGTGCTAATGTACTCGCCTTTCAAAAACTGATACATGCCGTTAAGTAAACAGTACCGGGGGGTATATCCCCTGCTCACTGCCTTGCTGATAGTGACAGTGCTCCTGTCGGCCTGCTATGGTGCGGTAAACATCAGCACCGCAGAAATTGCCGGTGCCTTGAGCAAAACCTTTGCCGGTAGCGGAGACCTCTCCCTGCACGAACGTATTTTTATGGAAATACGTTTACCGCGGACCATCTTCTGTCTGCTGGCGGGTGCCGCGCTGGCTGTTGGCGGCGTATTGCTGCAGGCGCTTTTCAGGAATCCCATAGTGGAACCCGGATTAATAGGTACTTCCAGTGGGGCTGCTTTTGGCGCGGCCCTTTATTTCGTACTGGGGTCAACGTTACATTTCAATGCCGGCGAATGGACACTCCCCCTGGCAGCATGCGCAGGTGCCATACTGGCCACCTTCCTGGTGCTTGGGTTTTCAGAGAAAAAGCAAACGGGGAAAACAGCGATTGTAACACTGTTGCTGACAGGCATTGCCATCAACGCATTATTCCTGAGTGGCACCGGCTTTCTCTCCTATATTGCCCGCGACCCGCAGGCGCGTTCTATTACTTTCTGGAACCTTGGCACCTTGTCGGGCGCTAACTGGCATGCCGTTACCATTACAGGTATCGTACTGGCCATTTGCTTCTGGCGTGCCTTATCCTATACCAGCCAGTTAAACCTGCTGATACTGGGAGAAGAGGAAGCGATGCTGGCCGGCGTTTCGGTACAACGTTTAAAAAGGGAAGTATTAATCATCAATGTGGTCATGATTGCAGTAGTGACTGCCTTCACCGGCGTGATCAGTTTTGTGGGACTGGTAGTGCCACACTTTCTGCGGATATGGAAAGGTGCCGATAACAGGTACCTGGTAATTGGCAGCGCACTCGCCGGCGCCGTGTTGCTCAGTCTCGCCGATGTGGCAGCAAGACTCCTTTTAAGGCCGGCAGAACTGCCTATCGGGATCGTGACTTCCATCGCCGGCGTCCCTGTTTTCATCTTTTTACTGCGGAAAAAAAATTACTATTTCTGATGATCCGGCTATCCAATATTACCTGTAAAGCAGACAGTAAAATTTTACTGCAGGAGATCAGTACTGATTTCGCACCAGGCAAACTGCACCTGGTGATTGGACCCAATGGCGCCGGCAAATCCACGCTGCTGAAAGTAGCAGGTGGACAGCTGGCTCCCGATGAGGGCATTGTTCAGTACGAGGACAAACCTGTAGCCACCTTTTCCTGCAAAGCACTGGCACGTATACGTGCATCGCTTTCTCAACATATGGAATTATCCTTTCCGTTAAAAGTAGCGGAAATAGTTATGATGGGCCGATACCCTCATATGGGCGGCGACTACAGCAGCAAAGACCTACAGTACTGCCGGGAAGCATTACAGCTTTTTGATCTCGAACAGCTGGCAGCGCGTGATTATATGAGTCTATCTGGCGGAGAAAAACAACGGGTTCACTTTGCGCGCATCATGGCCCAGATATGGGAGCCGGTGCCGCGCTGCTGCCGCTACCTGTTGCTGGATGAACCGCTTACTTTCCTGGATGTACATTATCAGTACCAGTTTATGCAGTTGTTGAAAACATTAATACAACAGCAGGACCTGGTGGTGATAGGTGTAGTACATGATCTCAATATAGCGGCAAAATTTGCCGACAACCTCCTCCTCCTGCACCAGGGAAAGCTGGTATGCAGTGGCTCAAGGGAGGAAGTATTAACGTCATCACATATACGAAAAGTATACCGGATGGAGCCTGAAATCTATGAATCAGCAGACAGGTATTTCCTTTTATTCTAAAAAAGACTAGCCAGAATACTGAACCAATTTAAACCAACAGCCACAATGAAAAAAAAATCAGTCAGCATGCCGCTATGGCGCTCTGTTTTGCTGGTAGCACTGTTGCTTACCGCCATCTCTGCAGGGGCACAACAAAATGCCCGGTCGAGTCAGAAACCCGCTCCTGAATGGATCAAAATGATGGATGATCCTAATGTTAACTTCTTCGTTATTGAGAAATCTTTTAACGACTACTGGAAAGGCAAAGAACTTCCGGTGGAAGAAGATGAAGTACTGGATGTAAAAAATAATTCTGAAAGAAAACGACGTTTTCTCGGACTATTTAAAAGAAAAGAATCTGAAGCGAAAAAAGAAGGGGAACAATATGCATTTGAGTACAAGAAATACCAGTGGTGGCGCCGGCAGATGTTGCCCTATGTACAGCCGGATGGCACTATCCTCAATAAAGACCAGCAGATCCAGATCTGGCGGCAGCAGAAGGAGCTGAAAACAAATATTAACGCTAAACAGGCCAAAGACAGGAAAGAAAAAGACAGCAGCAGGACCAATTAGCAACAGGCCCTCTATCTGAAAAATATTCCCCACCTCAATCTGTAATAACTGATATGTATATACGTAAATATCTATCACTGATTTTACCGGCCTTCCTGCTGCTTTCGTCAGCTGCGTTTGCCCAGAACTACGGTAACTGGCGAAACATTGGCCCGGTGCTGTTTCCCATTAATTCTTCCGGCCAGATCAATGGCATTGGCCGCGTCACACAAATGAAATTCCATCCCTCCAGTGCCAGCACCATCTACGCTACCAGTGTATGGGGGCTCTGGAAAAGTACCGACACCAGCAATACCTGGCAACTAATGGGTACTGATGAATTACCGAAAGCTGCTTGTGCATCCGTATGTATCGATTATACCAACGACCAGGTGCTGTACCTGGGCACCGGTGATCCCAACTATTACGGCACGTCTCTCGGCATTTATAAATCCACTGACGGCGGACAATCATGGTTGCCCGCCAACAGCAGCATCGGCAACCGTATGGCCCTGGAGATGCTGATGTCCCCGTTGGATCATAATGTGCTGGTAGCAGCTACCAATGATGGTATCTGGAAAAGCACCAATGGCGGTATTTCCTGGAATCAGCAACTGGCTGGCGGGCAGTTTACCGACATGGTATTCAAGGCGGTTGCCAACACCAAAACTATCTATGCCGTAACAAGAGATGGTGCTTTCTATACCTCACCGGATATGGGAGATACCTGGACTCCGACTGTCCTCGTGCTGCCTGCCAATGGCGCCAATGGCACCAGGGTAGCGGTAACACCGGCAGACTCCAACCGGGTGTATGTTACCATGGTAGGCTCCAATAACGGCGCCGCAGGTGGCGTTGTATATCAATCTACAAATGCCGGCACTTCTTTTACGCAGGTAAAGGGAGATGTATCTCCTAACCTCAACGGATATACGAGTACCAGCACTGGTCAGGGAAATTATAACTATGGCATGTGCGCCGATCCCACCAATGCCAATACGGTGTATATAGTAGGACACCTGGTATGGAAAAGTACCAACGGCGGCAGCACCTGGACCCAAATGGAAGCTAACTGGGCCTCCATGATCCATACCGACATGCATGGCATCAAAGTAAACCCGTACAATACCTCCAAACTGTTTAATTACAACGATGGCGGCGTATGGCTCAGCACCGACGGAGGTACTACCTGGGTACCCAAATGCAGCGGCCTGGCCACTTCTGAAGTGTATCACGCGTCCAACAGTCCTATCCGTAGAGATATGATCAGTATTGGCACCCAGGATAACGGAGAACTGTATTATAAATACGCCGGCAATCCCTGGTTCACTAACAGAGGTGGCGACTGGGGTGCCAGATCTAACTTTGATTACAATACCAATAACCAGGTGTACTATTTCAATGGAAAAAGAAGAGCAGTGACCGGTGGCGATGCTACCTACAACCTGCCTTTTACCGGCACCAACAATATGCAGCTGGAATTCACTCCACAAAATGTAGCCATTGCTTTTGCTGCTGATACCGGCCTGTGGAGAAGTGCCAACATCACCGCGGCTTCTCCTGCCTGGACCAAACTGGTAAATAATACGGAAAAGATCAATGCCCTGCAGGTAAGTAATGCGAGTGCAAATGTGGTATACTATGTAACCACCAATCAAAAAGTATATCGTTCCCGCAATGCTACTGCTGCCACACCTACATTCACCAGCGTAGCCGCTCCCGTAGCTACCAGTATAGCCGCCAGCGTTACTACCATCGCCAGCGATACCAATATCGTGTACCTCGCCTGCGGAAGTAAAGTGTACAGGTCTGCTGACCAGGGAAATACTTACACCGATATCAGTGGCTCTCTCCCTCCCGTGAATGTGATAAGACTACTGGAAGACCGCTACGCCACTAACGAATCTGTATATCTCGCTACGGCAAGAGGCGTTTATTATCGGAATAAAAACATGACGGATTGGTCACTCTACTCCATAGGACTACCTACAGTAGCAGATATTACAGATCTATTTGCCTATAATAACGGCGTAGCCGATAGTAGTGAATTGCGTGTAAGCTTTTACGGAAGAGGTGTATTCGGCACCAAATTCAATAACCAGATTACACCATTAATCTCTTTTGCCTCTATTAATGTAGGTACTACTGCTGCCGGCACCAGCGTCTCCGGATGTAAGCCTTACACCGATTATACGCTCAACCTGTCAGTCAGTCCCGCACCTGCCGGCAATGCCAATGTACAACTGGTGGTGGGGCCTACGTCTTCGGCTATACGTGGTATTGATTATGATATCACCACTAATAGCAGCTTTACCACACCAGGTGATACCCTCATTTTCACATCTGGTCAGGCAGCTGTACGTCCTGTTACCATCAGGGTATATGGTAGTAAAACGGATCCCATCAGTAAGTTTGCTCTTCTTACTTTCAACGTAACCGGCACTACAAATGCTATGGCCAATCCATCCGCGCAAACTGCCCGCATAAATATTACCTATCCGGATGCCTCTCCTGTAGGAGATACGGCTTTGGTAAATCTGACGTATGGCAATGGCACCACTGGAGGAAGTGCGTCCAGTCCGTTCAATGGTACCCAATCTGATAAGAAGGCCCAGACCATTTATCCTGCAGATGAATTAAGGGCCGGCGGTATACAGAAAGGATACATCTACGCGGTGTCCTATCATGTAACTTCCAGGACAGTGACAACTACCAGCACCTTCCAGAATTTCAATGTAGCGATAGGTGCAACGCCACAAACAGCTTTCACGGAAACCCTGTTCGATGCCAGTCCACTTACTGGCGTATACTCCGGCAGCATCAGTGTTACCGATACCGGTTGGATACAGATACCATTCTCCCAGCCCTACTACTGGGATGGCTACTCCAACCTCCTGATACAGTCCTGCTACAATAATACGGATGGCAATGACCAGGGAGACAACCTTGTTGCTTCTGTATCCGTAAGCGGTGCGAATCCTACCGCCTTCCAGCGGCAGACCAGTGGTGCCGGTTGTTCATTTAATGCACCTGGATACGGCTCTACAAGACCTAACCTGATCATCAATACCAGGCCGGCTGTAACACCGGTAGCCAGCACATTGAATACCACTACCACCCAATATCTCGGGCCCAATGCCACCGTATACTTTGCAGACACCAGCGGCAAAATCATTGCAAAGGTGCAAAACCAAAGCAGCTTTGATTATGGCTGCACCTCAGTAAAAGTAGACCGTGCCGGCACCAGCGCCACCCAATTCTGGGACGCTACCCCTGCACATTATCTCGCGTCCAAAACCGTGAAAATAACACCGGCCAACAATAACGCGGCAGGCAAAGTAAGCGTAACCTTGTACTATAGCCAGGCTGAAAAATCAGGATGGGAAACTGCTACCGGCAAATCATGGGACAGCATACAACTGGTGAAAGTTAAAAGCAACATCAGTAATGTAACACCCGCCACGCCATCCCCGGATGGTCCGGGTACCATTGAGGTGGGCAGAGATACCAGCAGTAAAAAAGGCGCTACCATTTACTATGTAACGGCTACGTTTAATACTGGCCTGGGTGGTCTGGGTGTTGGTATGCCTGGTACGCCGCCAGCTTCGTCTGCCTGCAACACCCCTATTCCGCGCACGCAACTGAGGATCTATCAGTTCGACAGCCAGGAAACGGTCGGTGAAAGCGCCCCTGTTACCAATGTGATCGACGGCAACAACACTACCTTCTGGCATACACAATGGTATAACAGCACCGCTCCTATGCCACATTATGTAGCTGTTTACCTGGGTGGTGCATACAATCTCAGTAAGCTGACCTATGTACCAAGGCAGGCAGCCGTTAATGGCCGCATCAATGCCTACCAGGTACATGTAAGTACCGATAGCATTAACTGGACACAGGTGGCTACCGGCAACTTTGTGAACAGCACCGCTTCACAGGATGTGGTATTCAGCCCTACAGTAAAAGCTAAATATGTAAAACTGGTAGCTACGTCAGAAGTAAATGGTAATGCATGGACTTCCGTTGGAGAACTGGCCTTCACCGGTTGCCCTGATACCACCATTGCGCCGATGATACTGAAAACAACAATGGCTGCCGGAATTAACGTATACCCAACGATGTTACAACGCGGTCAAAGCATCAACATCCGGGATAAAGCGGCTGGCAACCTGGTCGTGAAGTTGTATGATATGAATGGCAGAATGATAAAGACACAGCGTATTACAGGCAGCGGCAAAATTAATACCAGCGACCTGCCTGCAGGTGTGTACATCTACAATATTTTCAATAGCAAGATAAGTACTGTGAAACAGGTAACGAGTGGAAAAATTGTGATAGCGAACTAATTGAAACTAAATGATATAAAAAGAGCTGCTTCAAAATTTGAAGCAGCTCTTTTTATTGTAATTACATCTAAAAGGTGTATCCGGGGAAAATCACTCTACCCAATTTGCTATGGCCACCTTGTCGGGATGTTTATAAAATAGCCAGCGGAGTTGAATCTCCCCATTACATAGCTTCTACGATCATCCAGGCTATTTTCGCGGGGCCTAAACCAGTCCTGTTCCTGTTGGAAGTAATTGTAAAAGATTCACCCGGCGTAGTGGAGCTCACATTGACAATTAATATATAAAGGCTCGCAGGCCCAGACCCAATGGCACCCTGCCCGCTTTGAGGCGTCAAAAATATACGGCTATTGGCAGTAAGCGCAGTAGTATTAACGGTGGCAGTGTATTCGCCGTCTGCAAGGTCAATTACCCCCATTCTTGCATCACTTACACCTTCCTTTATCTTAATTACTTCTTTTGATTGGAAATGCGTTTCTGCATAATCTTTAAACAACAGCTCCCGCCAGTTACTCCACGTCGTTTTTGTGTCGTCTTTAATTCTGAAGAAAACACCGTTAGGACCCAGCAGTTCTCCGTCCCAGTTAACCGCCATATCAAAACCGGTAGTCCCGTTGCCCACCATCAGGCCATTGTAGTAAAGTGTTGTTCCTTTTGATTGAAAAGCCTGGTCGGACAGTGTGGGCATATCGATGCCAGAATAAATACCATATCCTACCACTTTATTCATGGGCCACTGTGCAAACGGAATAGCAGTACCGTTGGGAACAGCTTTATAATTGCTGCCAGCCAGATCATACCTGTTATCTCCCCATGAACCCAGATCTACTGTATCCTGGCCTGGAATAGAGAGCGCGTTGCCGGACATGTTTAACTGTAACTGCCGGAACTCTGTTCGTCCCTGTCCTTTATTAAAGAGAAAGCCAGGCACCTTCTGGGTCCTGTTTTCGAGGATTAACTCCGCAGTGTCACAAGTGTTATAGATGCGGACACTGTCTGCGCGGATCTGGTAAACTGTTTGGCTAAATAATGAATTACAAACAAAAATCAGCAGCAAAGTACTCAGGAAAGTTTTCATAGATGTAGTAAGGGCATTGTTTCTACAGGAAATAGTATCTCGATACAAAAACAGGATTCAAAGCTAGGATATTACTTTAAATATTAGATAAATTATCTACTTATAAAAGGGGGAAAATATTTACTTGATAGGTATGTTCCTGTTTTACGATCAGTCTATTATTCGCTAAAACGTGTCGGAAAGTTTATCACTTTAACCAATCCGCTATGGTAACCCCTCCAAGGTATCCCATAATAAGTACCACTAACCATCCTGCCAGCTGCATCCATACCGGATGCCGGTAATGATGCAACAGTCGTGTCTTGCCGGCTGCCACCAACACTACCGCCAGGGCTACCGGCAGTATGAGGCCGTTGAATGCGCCCGCCATCAGCAACAGCTGTACGGGATTTCCTGCTATAATAAAAACAACTGTGGAAAAAAGTATAAAGCCACTTATAAACCAACGCTCATTGGCAGCGATAAAAGGATGAAACGTTTTCAGGAAGGAAACAGAGGTATAAGCTGCACCTACTACGGAAGTGATAGCGGCACTCCACATTACAATACCAAAGAAACGGTAACCAATTTCCCCCGCTGCTATACGGAATACTGATGCCGGCGGGTTACCGCTGTCGAGTAATGCCCCTTGTGTGATAATGCCTAATGCTGCGAGAAACAACAAGACGCGCATGATAGCGGTAATAACAATGCCGCTTACCGCACTGCGGTTGACAGACCGTATCTGCGTTGTTCCGCTGATGCCGGCGTCCAGCAGCCGGTGTGCGCCGGCAAAACTAATGTAACCTCCTACTGTTCCACCCACAAGCGTAATAATGGCTTTAGTACTAATCACCGCTGGCCATACGCTTCGGTGTACTGCTTCCATTACCGGCGGATGAGAACTGATAGCAACGTACAAGGTAAGCAGGACCATAAGTATGCCCAACCAGCGCGTAAACTGATCCAGCACATTACCTGCCTCTTTCATCCAGAAAATAAACAGTGCAATACCACAACTCAATAACGCGCCGTAAGCAGTGTCCATTCCCGTAAGCACCTGTATTCCCAGCCCACAGCCACCTATATTGGCAATATTGAAGGCCAGGCCACCCAATACCACCAAAGCCGCCAGTAAGTAACCCAGGCCCGGTAACAACGCGTTGGCGAGATCCTGTGCACGGTACCCGGAAACGGTGAGTACACGCCAGATATTCAATTGTGCCCCAATATCCAGCAATACGGATATTAGTATTACAAAACCAAAAGACGCGGCCAGTTGCTGCGTGAATACTGTTGTCTGTGTAAGAAAACCAGGACCGATGGCGGAAGTAGCCATGAGGAAAGCTGCGCCCAGCAGTACGGAAGTTTTTTGTTTGCTCAAGGCCGTTGTATTATTAATTGGTGATGATGTAATGCAGCATTCACAGTTCGCGCAAATGTGACAGCATGCGCGCCATCGCCATGAATGCAGATGGTTTCCGCCGCCATCGGAATCGTATAACCATTAACGGTAGTTACCTTTTGTTCCGTAACCATCATCAGTACCTGTGCTATTGCATTTTCCTCTTTTTCAATCAGCGCTGTCGGCTGTGTGCGGGGTGTAAGAGAACCGTCATCCTGGTAAGTCCTGTCAGCAAATACTTCGCTGGCCGTTTTAAGTCCGGCTTCCCTCGCCGCTTTGATAAGCCAGCTGTTGCTAAGTCCGAAAAAACAAAGCCGGGGATCTACATCTTTCACCGCTTTGACAATCACGCGGGCCATGGATGGAGATTTGGCTGCCATGTTGTACAGCGCACCATGGGGCTTCACATGTGCCATCGTGGTATGCAGCGACTCACATACCCGTTGCATAGCATATAGCTGGGTAGTAATGAGCTCGTATAATGCTGCATCTGAAAGTGCCTGCTCTGTTCTACCGAAACTACTTTTATCTGCAAAACCGGGGTGGGCACCAATGGCCACCTTATTTTCGAGCGCCAGTGTTGCCGTGCGGAGCATGATGTCGGGATCGCCGGCATGGAAGCCACAGGCAATATTGGCGCTGCTGATAAAAGGCATAATAACGGCATCATTATCCAGGCCTTCTCCCATGTCGCAATTAAGATCTATATAATTCATAATGATAATGATTAAACAGGCTGCTGTTGCAGCCATTCCTCCCATCGTAATTTACAGGCATTTTGGAGAAAGAGCAAGCCTTGTTCCTGTCGCCACAACAAAGCTGACGCAGTTTTTTCGTCTGTCATGCTAAAATGGAGCGTCTGATAGGGCATGCGTTGCGAAAGAGAAGGCATATCAGCGGTAATAACATGTGCCAGCCGGGCATACCCACCGGTTGTTTGGTGATCTGCCATCAAAATAATGAGTTGCCCATTGGGTAAAAGCTGTATGGTTCCCCTACTGATACCTGCAGATAGCTGCTCCTCACCTGGCTGAGTGAACAGTGGCGGACCGCTCAGGCGAAACCCCATTCGATCGCTTTGTTCCGTTAAAGCGAATGTCTCGTTGGTAAAATGTTGGCGGGCTTGCTCCGGTAACCGGCTCCATTGGCTACCCGGAAGCGTATGTATGGGTCCTTCTGCAGCGTACAGGTGACTTATATCGGCGGTCCATGGCAGCATTATCACCTCCCTTCCATGGAGCAGAGAAGAATAAATATTGCCCGACCGGAGATGGAGGCAATCATTTTTTTTCAATGCCCGGCCCCCAAAACCGCCGGCGCCGGCCTTTAAATGGGTACTGTAGCTCCCCAGCCAGGGCTTGAGTGCAAGCCCACCCTGTATTGCAAGATAGCATCGTGCACCGGAAACAGGCTTCGAAAAACGCAGTACTGTTTGCGTATCTACGAGCACCGGTCTGTTAACTTCCAGGGGGATGCCGTTGATGGTAGCTCCAAAATCAGCGCCGGATAAAGCAATCATGGCCATTCTATCAAACAGAAAAGCAGATGCAGGAAAATGCAGTTCAATCGCTGCTTCTGTCATGTCATTCCCTACCAGGCTGTTAGCTACGGCTAGTGCAATCCTATCCATAGCCCCACCGGGATTAATGCCCAGGTGTTGGAATCCGTATCGTCCTGCATCCTGAATAGTATCCAGCAATCCTTGTTGTATTACCTGTATCAATGTTGTTGATCTTAACGTGTTCAAATATCATGTGTCATCTCCTGTAAATCCGCAAGTGATATCGGTATAAACCTCACCTGGTCACCAGGTTCGCAATAGCAGGGAGTTTCCTTACGTGCATCAAATAATTGCAGGGGTGTGCGGCCGATAATATTCCAGCCACCCGGTGACTCCTGCGGATATATACCTGTTTGTGCACCGGCAATACCTACACTCCCCGCCGGTATCCTGAACCGGGGTTGCTTTAGCCGGGGTGTTACCAGCAAGTCATGCACTTTGCCCATATATGGAAAGCCTGGTAGAAAACCCAGCATATATACGGTATAAGTTTGCTCCGTATGCAGTTCGATAATATGCTCCACGGAAATATTTTTACCTTCCGCCATGGCAGACAGATCTGGTCCCATGGAAGCATGATAGCATACCGGTATCTGTAACAAACGGGGTTGGGTAACAGCAGTGACGGCCGTTTCATTCAGTGTTGCTATAATCAGATCCCTGATTCCCTCACCGGCATAACCCCGCAGATCCCGGTACAGTAACACCGCATCGTATATAACTGTTAAAGAAGCATAGGCCGGAATAAGATCGAGTATGTAGGGTTTATGCAACTGTTGCAGCTGCCGGAACGCCTGCATTACCTGCTGATGAACAGTCTGTCCGATCTGTTGTTCCCATTCAATAATAACAGCCCGGTCACCCAATGGAAATATACGGTAGTTTGTACGCATGTACTTATGAAGATAAAATAACTTTTGATACACCTGGTTATAATCATATGGAATGAACCGACTGTCTTCTGAACACTTTTATAAAAGATGATTGTACATTGCCATTAATAGCGTAAATTCAGGTAACACAACGTATCCATGAATGAACCTTTTTAGCCTGGCAAAGCTTAAATTGGGTCCATCACTACTTGCCTCTCTATTAGCAGGCTGTTTTATTTCCTTGGGAGCAAAGGCACAACAACTCAGAGCAGACTTTAATGCTACATCAACCAGTGATTGCGAACTGCTGCTAACAACATTTAGTGATAAGTCGACAGGCCAGCCAATATCCTGGCAATGGGACTTCGGTAACGGGTATACCTCTACCGAACAGCACCCCGGGGCGACCTATGTCAAACCCGGCGTTTATACAGTATCCCTGACAGTAAAAGATGCCGCCGGACAATCTGCCACTATCACCAAAACAGGATTTATCACCGTAAGATCCAGGCCTAAAGTGGATTTTACAGCAACAAACACAAGTGGCTGTGCACCGCTACAAACTATTTTTACAGATCAATCAGACCCGGTAAGCGGTACATTACTTACCTATACCTGGGATTACGGAGATGGAACTACCGGCAGCGGAAAAAACAGTACGCACTCCTATCAACAGGCAGGGAAATACCCTGTAACACTCATTGTTACCAACAGCTATCAATGCACCAGTTTTAAATTAGTGGATACCCTGGTGAAGGTAGCTCCTCCTATTGTGGCTGGCTTCAGCGTTGCCGATAAAATATTCTGTAAAGCACCTGCCACCATACAACTTACCAATACCTCCACCGGACCTGGTAACCTGGTGTACAACTGGTCTTTTGATGATGGAAGTACCTCTTCTCTAAAAGATCCAGGTACGCATACCTTTACCAGCAAGGGCCTCCACGGGGTTTCCCTCACCGTAACAAATGAACAGCACTGTACCGCCACTAAAAAAATAGCTGATATTAACGTAGCCGCATATACGACCAACTTCACCTTTCCGGCTCCGGTTTGTTCCAATACGCCAGGCACTTATGGCGGTGTATTTGCCACTACCGATCAGCTCCAGGTGGCCTGGGAAATAAACGGACAACCGGCATTGAACAATACAGATAATACTACTACCTACACCCCTCCTGCTGCGGGGCCACTAAATGTTAAGCTAACCGCTACTTATGGCAAATGTGTAGATGTGGTAGAAAAAAAGCTGGACGTAAAGCCATCTCCTGTTGCCAGCATCGGCGTAGTGGTACCACCTTTCTGTAACATGCCCGCTACCGCCAGGTTTACTGACAAGGCCCCTGCTGCCGTTGCCTGGAAATGGGACTTTGGCGATGGTCAGACTTCCGCCACACCACAACCTGCACATACCTATACCACAGCAGGAAATTATACTGCCACACTGATAACTACCAGCAAAGACGGCTGCATAGCTACCACCAACAGCAGCTTCAATATATCTCCGGTAAAAATAACAGCAGATGCAAAAAACAGAACCGGTTGTGAAGGACTGGTGACTACTTTCAGTGCCGTCACTAATAATGAAGACGTGATTAAAACCTACGAATGGGACTTTGGTGACGGTAGCCCGGCAGCTGCGTTGGCAACGCCTACCCATACCTATAATCATGCAGGCATCTACACCGTTTACCTGACCTATACTACCGTCAACGGCTGTACGGGAAAAGTACAAACTGTCAATAATGTAGCCGTATATAAGAAACCGGTGCCTGCTTTCTTTTCACCGGATGCCCCAAAAATCTGTGGTAATAATCCGGCTACTTTCAAGGATCAATCGGATATTGGCGACAACTGGCAATGGGATTTTGGAGATGGCGGCACCGGTACCGGCAAAAACACCACGCATAGCTACCAACTGCCCGGAACGTATACGGTACAAATGATTGTGGGTAATCATACCTGCTATGATACCATTGTTAAAAAAGAATACATCACTGCCACCAACCCGTTCCCACGATATGCTATCCGGCCGGTTGACTGTAACAAACGCACCACCATCGTTTTCGAAGATCATTCCATTGGCGCTGAATCCTGGCAATGGGATTGGGGCGATGGTACCGATACGGCCTATACTGTCGCCACAGCTACCTTAACCCACGTTTTTCCCGGCAGTGGTATTTACGAGGTGGCACTTACTACCAAAGACAGCCACTGTACCACACATGAAGGACTTAAGGTAACGGTGATTGCACCTTCTCCGGTGGTGATCACTACAGATAAAACTACTTTATGCAGCAATGATTCGCTGAATGCAGCTATCACCAGCTACAAGGCTGCTATCTATAAATCTGCCGGCTACAAATGGCTGGCCAATGGTGTAGACCAAAGCATCACTGATGATCAGCAAACATTCATTTACAAAAATCTCCCTCCCGGCAAAGAACTAATACAATTATCTGTAGAAAATCTGCAAGGCTGTATAGATCTCAGTAACATTATACCCGTAAACGTACGGGGCCCCGTTGCTGCGTTTAAGCTACCCGCGGCAAAATGTGCAGGCAGCGAACTTGTGTTCACCGACATAACCAATATCACTCATAGTGCTGGCATTAGCCAATGGCAATGGGATTTCGGCGATGGTACCCCTGTTGCCACGTTCACAAAAGGTCCTTTCCTGCATACCTATAAACAACCAGGGAGTTATAACCCTATGCTGAAGGTAACGGACAAAGAAGGTTGTATCAGCTATGGCTATGATAATACCCTGCAGGTAAAAGGCCCCCACGCCGTATTTGATGCCAGCAGCTATCTTGTTAAACCAGGTACAGATGTATACTTCTACAACCACTCTATCGAAACCGATGGCACTATCACCAGTGTAAACTGGAGCTTTGGAGATGGTCATACCTCCACCGGCACCGGAACGGTCATAAACAATTACACCGCGTCTGGTACCCACCAGGTAGTATTGCAGGTGAAGGATAACAATGGTTGTGAAGACCACGCAGAAAAACAGGTAAGAGTATCTGCGGTTGGCGCGGACTTTACCTATAGTTCCATCTTTGCTAATGGTGGTAGCTGTGCCCCCATGATCTTCTTCTTTACCAATACTTCTCTCAGCTATGTTTCCAGCAACTGGAGTTTTGGAGATGGTACCAGTTCCACAGAAACAAATCCCATACATACCTATACAGCACCGGGACGCTATGCGGTGGTACTAACTGCTAAAGGAGAAGCCGGTGTAGAAGATAAATACATTGATACCATAGAAGTAAAAGGCCCCTATGCCGCCATAATAGCCAGTTCTGATGGTGGCTGCCTGGAAAAGGAAATTCAATTTAATGTTAAAAACAATGGTGCGCAGGATTTCAGCTGGGATTTTACAGACGGTATTATCCTTCATACCACCGATTCAGTGGTGAAGCATGTTTTCAAAACACCTGGTATCTATCAGCCCCGGTTGCTGCTGTCTGATGCGTCCGGATGCAGAGGCAGTGCCCTGTTGCGCAGTCCTATTGTTATAGATAAACTGGATGTGCAGTTAACGCCAACACCAGCTATTCTTTGTGGTAAAGGAACCGTGTCCTTCCACCCGGTATTCAACAGCTTTTCTATTGATCAGTTAGGCAAACCGGCCATCTATAAATGGGACTTTAATCCTTCACTGACACCCTCCAACGAAACAACTGCTACCCCATCTTTTTATATTCCTGCACCAGGCAAATATGATTTCAGTCTTACTACCACTACCGCCTATGGTTGCAAGCAAACAGTCACTACTAACGTGAACGTATATACTAAGCCGGAAGCCAGTATTGCCGGCCCGGACAAAGTGTGCGTGCAATCGCCCGCCAGTTTCAACGGCAGCGCCACCAACGACAATGGACTCACCTGGAACTGGAATTTTGGTAACGGACAAACCTCGGCTGTCAGCAAACCGCCAGCGCAAACCTTCTCCCTGCCCGGCCCCGTAGCCATATCGCTTATTGTTACCAATACTGATGGATGTATTGATACGGCCAGGCACCTGTTGACCGTAAACCCGCTGCCCAATGCAAAAGCCACTTCACTGAGTGAATTTATTTGTCTGCACAACACTACCGGGCTGCAGGCCACCGGAGGCAGTAGTTATGAATGGACGCCTGCTATCGGGCTGGATAACCCACTAAGCGCAACGCCGGCGGCGAGCCCGGATACTAATACCACCTACCACGTGAAAGTAACGGACAGTAACGGGTGCATCAATACAGATCAGTTAACATTACAGGTACTTCAACCTTTTAAAATAACAGCAACACCCGATACCTCTCTTTGTTTGGGTGCAGTACTACCACTATCTGCTTCCGGAGCAGATTATTACAAATGGGAAGGCATGGGGTTGGCAAATCCAAATGCAGGTAATACCACGGCTACTTTAGCGAATACAGGTAACTATACCTACGCGGTGACGGGCTACGATAACAAAGGGTGTTTCTCTGATAAAACATCCCTGCAGGTAATCGTAGCCCCCTACCCGTTAGTAAATGCAGGGCCGGACCAGAACGCCCCGGCTGGCATGACGTTGCAGCTCACCGCTGCCGCCAGCAATGACGTTGTCAGCTACAAATGGTCTCCTCCCGAGGCCCTCCGTTGCCCGACCTGTGCATCTATACAGGTGATTCCCAATCTTACTACCACCTACTCGGTAGAAGTGGAAAACCGTTATGGCTGTAAAACAAAAGATGAGGTTACCATACATATCCTGTGCAATCAGGCCGCTATTTTTATGCCTAACGCATTTACGCCTAACCAGGATGGACAAAACGACCGCGTATATCCCAAGGGAAAAGGCGTGAAAGAAATCGGGTACCTGCGTATTTATGATCGCTGGGGCAACCTCGTATTTGAAAATACACACTTCCAGATCAATGTGCCTGCTGCTGGCTGGGATGGGCGAAGAAACAACCAGGAAGCTCCTCTGGGAAGCTATATTTATTACATGCAAACTATCTGCGAAAACGGTGAAAAATTTGAGTTCAAAGGAAGCATTCTCCTGGTGAAATAAGCATGGTATTTAATTTTCGTGCAGCCCTGTCGGTGCTGTAAAGTCGCAGCAGATTCCGTTAATTTTATTTTTTCCGGATAATGAATTACTATCAACGCATACTTACTTTCATTGTTCAGGATTGTTACATCATCTTTCGTCTTAACCTAAATCACGTTTTATGAAATCACCCAAGCAAAAAAAGCTCCAATTAGGCAAGATCAAAATCGCAGATCTTAACAGCGTAAACCAGGAAAAAGGAAAAGGGGCAGGCAAAATCTGTCTGACTTCCATTGATGACACCAGTTGTCCTACCTGGTCCAGGATTCATTGCTGATGACTCCGCCCCCGGGCGAATCACAGCTATTGCTGCCAGGTACTTAAATATAAGGCCAGCATAAAACACCGTTGTTTTATGCTGGCCTTACTTTTGGCCGGAAGCGGATGAATACAGCACCATCAAAAATAAAACCCAGGATTAAATTTGGTTTATATCGCAAACTATATTTACATTTGTTTTTAGAAAATATCAAAGAGATGGACACCAGAGAGCATCATTTAGATCCGGCCCAGAGTCTGGAAGTGATCGCGGCAGTGATTGCACAGACGAAAGAAAACATAAAGGGGTATAGTTTTCTATACCTGCTTTGGGGTTGGCTGATTGCGATAGCCAGCTTCTCTTTTTTCTTCTTACATCATTATACTTCCTTTAAATACTTTTTCCTTCCTTTTCCGTTACTCGCTGTCACCGGCATTGTTATTTCCCTGTGGCGGCATAGTACAATGCGTCACCAGTCCGAGACTTATATTGCCAGCTATCTTAAAAAACTGTGGCTGGTGCTGGGTATCAGCTTTGCATTGGTGATCTTTATCAATGTTGTTGAAACGGCCACACCGTTTACATATACTTTACTGATTGGCGGTATCGGTACACTGGTTTCCGGATTGGTACTTCGTTTTAAACCACTGGTATCAGGCGGTGTCTTATTCCTGCTTTTCTCGGTTATCAGTGTATTTACACCTGATTACTATAAACCGTTGCTGCAAGGCATTGCAGTGATTACAGGTTACCTTGTACCCGGGTATTTGCTGAAATATTCCAGGACTTAAATTTACCGCTGAAATGTATAATGAATTAGATCCTGTTCTAAGTACTCCGGTAAGACTGGCAATTGTATCTGCATTGATTAAAATGAAACAGGCTGACTTCAGTTACCTGATGGAAATCACGAAAACAACCCAGGGAAACCTGAGTCATCAGATAAGGAAATTAAGTGAGGCAGAATATATAGAAGTGATAAAAACTTTTAAAGGAAACTATCCTCATACTATTTGCAAATTGACCACCAAAGGCAAGAAAGCCTTTGAGAAATATGTAGACGATATCAAAAAATATCTGCATTTATGAGAAACAGGCCATACACACATGATAGAACAGGTACTCTGGTTAGCCATGTGCCTGCATTGATTTTTTTTTCAAGGTAGTTTCAGGAGGATATTTTTTTGCCTTTTTAGTTTGCAATACAAACTACATTAACAATAAAATGCTTACTCACAGTAAACATCCCGATGAAAGACTTTGAATAACTTTTTTATCATCATAAAAACAGTCACTATGTCTACCGCAAATCAGGTACATCATTTTCCTTACGAGCAGCACAGAGGTCCCAATCCGGGAGCGATCGCTATTGTATATACCACGCTATTTATATCAAGCCTCGTCATTTTCGGAGTGTTGTCACATGGTGCTGCCTTTCCCCGGCCGAACGGTTCTCTGGTGGATGCACAACAGGTGTTTCTCCGGTTTCCGGATGCGATTAAATTCAATGCCCTTTCTCAGTTTGGCGCAGCGATACCGCTTGGGCTTTTTACCGCAACGGTGACGAGCCGGCTAAGTTTCCTGGGAGTAAATGCTTCCGGTGTCAGCATTGCGATGTTTGGTGGTATAACTGCATCCGTTTTTATTACTATTTCCAGCCTTTGTGGCTGGATAATGGCACAACCGGGTATAGCAGATGAGGTGCATATCCTTCATGCCGTTCAACTTTTGAGCTTTGCCAGCGGCGGTATTGCTCATATTGTGGCACTTGGTTTACTAATGGCAGGTATATCTGTTCCCTGCCTGCTGGGAGGATACACACCCAAATGGGTGGCCTGGTCCGGGCTGGTGCTGGCAGGAATTGCCGAATTATCTACGTTAAGCCTGGTTATTCCGGCGGCAGGGTATCTGCTTCCCCTTGCCCGCTTCGGATCTTACATCTGGCTGATCAGTACAGGATTTACCTTAACAAAGCACAGGCAGCTAAATACTGCTTTATGATTTAATTAATCATCATTAACGGATAAAACATGAAAGATAGAGTCGTATTAATTACAGGTGCTACCTCTGGGTTGGGCGCGGCCGCCGCAAAGACTTTCGCGGTCCAGGGCGCCAAAGTTGTTTTCTGTGGAAGACGAACCAAAGAAGGATTGGCTATTGAAGCAGACATCCGTAGAAAAGGTGGTGATGCCACATTTATACAAACGGATGTTACCAACGAAGGACAGGTGGCGCACCTCGTAGCTGAGACAGTACGCTTATACGGCACCCCGGACGTTGCATTTAATAATGCCGGTGCAAACTTATATTTCGGACCACTCGAAAATATGAGCAGTGAACAATTCGTGAACAATATGCAACTCAATCTCACTGGTATATTCCACGCGCTGAAATATGAGATAGTAGCGATGAAACAAACTGGCGGAAGTATCATCAATACCGCGAGTACCGCAGGCATAAAGGGTGCGGCACAAGGTATCTCTGCTTATGTAGCAGCCAAACATGGTGTAATCGGCCTGACCAAAGCAGCCGCCCTGGAACAGGCCCGTAACCAGATCAGGATAAATGCATTAGTTATTAGCGCCATGGCGACAGAAAAATGGCTGGCAGGAATAAACAAAACACCCGGCATGTATGAAAAAATTGCTGCGGGCATGCCCAATGGTAAAATAGCCACCGTGGAAGACATCATACCTTTTATTACGTTCCTGGCTTCTGATCAGTCTAAATTCATCACTGGTGCAGCCTTAGCCATTGATGGTGGCATAACAGCCGGCTAACAATCAGGCTATGAATCCTTCACTTTAAAATACACATCATGAATATCATCCCATTATTAACTGCTACCTGCTGTGCCATCCTGATCTTTATCGTTGGCGCTTATGAGCGGATTTATCGCATGCCTAAATGGTTCGCTCATCCACCGGAATCATTTGGGTTGATTACACCACAAGCTAAAAAGTCAACCGTTTTCTGGATCCCGGCGCAGCTGCTGTTCATTATCTCATTAATTACCGCGATCATCACCAACTGGAAATATCCTGAAGTTCGGTGGTACCTGATCTCCGCATTTGCCTGCTTTGCGGTAGTTGCCGGTTTAACCGGTGGTTATTTTGTAAGAGAGATACTGGCTTTTGCTAAAATGCCTGCTACCACTCCCCTCACACCAGCGCTTGAAAAAAGAGCCGCGCAATGGTTGAAATGGACCACGGCAAGAAATGTATTGCAGGCTGTTTCGCTTGGACTGCTGATTATTGCGCTAACTAAAACGCAATGATAAATCGGGAACGTGCACTATCACCAAAAAGGCTTGTAATCGCTGATTACAAGCCTTTTTGGTGGTAATGCGTCAGCACTTCGCTAGTAATATACAACGCCAGGTTCTCCATCTGTTTCTATAATTGTGACATTGCCTACCTGGTGCTCGCGCAATATTTTTACCCTGGGTTGAGTTTGATCATATGGCCCCCACACCTGCGCATATTTTACGCCATCTTCAATGATAATTTTTATAAAATTGTAATCATTTACAGGAACATCATACTGCCAGAAAGCCAACTTCATTGTATAGGCTGTCTTCTCTTTGTCGCCGTCCTGCATAGCAGAGAGCCGCATATTTTGCCCTGGCACAATAGTATTTGCCAGCATGCTGTTATAGTTATAGGGCTTATTCTTCACTTTTTCAAGGAAGGCAGCTTTACTGGTATTCTTCTCGTAAGCCGCATTGCCTGGTAAGAAAATGGTGTACTTCCTATCAGGAGAATTAATATACTGTAATACCGTATCATAAACCGTTTTGTGTGTACTCAGATAATTGCCTCCGGCAAGCTCCGGGTAACCACGCACCAGCGTATCCATGTATGAAAAGCCCGGATCCTGCTGTAACCATTGAGCCACTGTGCTGGCAGTATAGTTGGTTTGTCTTACCGGAAAGGGCGTCTCCGTTTTAAATATAGGGCCACTATACGTTTGCCAGTAAAAGAAGTCGCTAACTGCGTCTGCCGGTAATTTTACAAGAATAGTATCTTTTCCTTTTCTTGATACAATCTGTACCTTTTTGGTTCCAATAAAGATGGCATTGTTAGTTTCTGTATCACTAAAATTCTCTGTGTACAATTCAATGGTATCACCACCATAGGCTACAAGCGGGGCATAGCTTTTTATGAGCGGTGTAGGTAGTACCACTATGTCCGGGCCATACACGCTGCTAAACTTTGTACCCTTGCTAAGGATAACCATTACTTTGCCGTTTTGCACCTTTGCGGGTACCCTGATAGTGATGCTATCTACAGATGAGCGTAGCATCTCCGATGGGCGTCCTGCTATAAATACTTCTGTAATGATATCTTTTTGAACGAGGTTACTGCCGTATAAAGTAAGTTCATCACCAGCCTGTACAAAACCGGTACTTATTTTTTCAACTTTCACAGCGTCAATAACCACACCTTCGCTGGTAGTATTGTCTTTCTTACAGGCAATGATGGTTGTTAAAACCAACCCGAAAATGCAGGGAAATATATGTATGCTTCTCATGGTATTTAAACTAAAAATTGGTGATGGTACTTAAGTTGATGGTTTTATTTACATTGCCATCTGCCGGAACACGATAGCCACGCAATATCATCGTATAGCACTTGCCCGCTTCCAGCGGAAACGATTTGCGCACAAGGGTTCTTTCCTCACCGGCTTCATCTTTATACATAATGCGAATACCAGGCTTTATGTCCGGTGTTACGGCGGTATAGTCCGTTACCTTTCTGAAGCCAACGTCCTTAATAGCACCGATAAGAGCGGTATCTATTCTGAGGTATACCGTTCCCGCATCAGGACTAAGGTGTAGCAGTCTTATTTTAGCTTTAGTAGCATCGCGGCCTACATCATCCTGTGTATACATAATGTTAAAAAAGCCAAGACTATCCAGCAGGTAAACCGTATAATGTTTTTGATTTTCAAAGGGTAACAACGTTTCGGAGATTTTAGCTGCATTTGCCGGTTTAGTAGTCGAATCGGTAAAGGCCATACGATAAAGCCCCGTATCAATAAACGAATACCTGGAGAAGTTGAAAGCACCTACCAATCCTGCCCCATTCTCATTATAACCACGGGTACCGTACAGGGAATTATTTACAAGTACCATACTGCTGGCACCATAAAAATCAGGTGAGCCATTGTACACCATCAGGTACGAAAGTGCAGGAGACACCGGCATTTCAGCATCTTTACTACAGCCAGCTATTAAAATGGCGGAACATAAAATTATTATAAGGTATCTTTTCATTTGACTGTTTTGTTCTTGAATAAAGATTGTGACTTATCTTTCTATCACCACTTTTACCATCCTTACATCTACACCGGCGGATACATTCTCGTAGCCGGCATACAGGTTGCCAAACTGATCAAATACAATACTACTTAAGGTGCCAAGAATACAGTTGGTACCTGGCTGTGTATATTTCATAAACTCCCGGTCTGAAGTGAATTCCGGAGGAAAGGCAGTGAATTTTGTCATTTGAGAAATAGTTTCGGACTGTAAATCCATTTTATAGATGGCGTTACGACCATAGAGTATATTCCCATCGTAATCAACATCAAATGTGCTAACAATAGAAAGCCCCACTTCTTTAAATGTACCAGTCGTATAATCTGTCCGTTGACCTTCCGGCAAGCCCACCACCGTAGATGCCTCTTTGGTATCCATGTTTACTTCTACAATATTGGTTCCCCATCCGGCGCCCTCGCCCACTATATAAAATTTGCCATTGCCTGCCTGTACCATGCTGAGAGYGCCATACAAGCGCACTTCATCCCCAAATCCATCACTGTGTTCCGCAATCTCTGAGTAAAGTATCACTGAATAGGTCTTATCATCTGTATCAACAAATTCGTAATACTCTCTATTGATCTTTCCAAGCACGGTTTCCACGCTTCCATCTTTTGCCAGCTTGCGAAGCAGGGTACCTGAATAGGTTCCCCCATCTATAAAATAGAGGTTACCTTGTTTGTCAAAAGTCAATGCGCGTGGCATCCCGATCATGGCGGAATCTTTCACCCCGTCCTCCAGCCCTCTGAAGCTCTTTTGATAATTGGAATAATAATAATCCACCGACCGGCCATTATTCCCAGCTAAGATTTCCACCTTGCCCGTTGTTGGATCTATAGATTGAATAAGAGAATATAAGCTACGCAACCCGGTAATGGGATCAGCTTCTATTGTAAATGAGTTGGTAAAATACAGTTTTCCATCAGGCCCGGGTTTCATATCCAGTCCTGTTACACCAATGCTATTAGTCGTTTCTGCACTAAGTTTCAAGGCAGCCCCGGTAGCAGCAAAGTAATTATTCCCTCCTCCTGCAAGAGTGGTTACCATACCATCTTTCAGCCTGCGTATGCGATAGGAACCATCACTCCGCTGATAGTCGAGAAAATAAAAACACTCCCGTTCTTTGTCGTAAGTAAGTTTTGCGGCCGTATTCACCACAGCGGCGCCAAATGGCCCATCTCTCAGCACTTCCGGGAAAGTATAGTCAAAGGTCCCATCGTCCCGCTTCGTACTATCAGAGTACGCGATTAAATAAGGGACTACCAGCACTTTATTGGGTATCAGTATATCGGGACGCTTTACATTAAAATTCAGTGCGGGTTGTACCGCATCGTTTACGCTGAAGTAAATACTGCCGGGGCCTATTTTAGCCGCCTTAGGCACTGATATATCAAAAGTATCCATGGGAACGCTGAGGTTGTCATTCCTTCCCGGCACAGCTCCCATACGATGACCATGGCTTATTACAGGGGCTTCTACGCCTGATACATATAGTTTGATGGTAGCATCTGGCTGACCTATTTTAGCGTATACTGTAATGGTTTCATCTATCTGCGCCTCTTCAATATTCTTTGCATTCTTTACAATCTTTATAATACCTGATTCTTTATTCATGGTATCCAACCTTTCATCAAATTTGGTACACGAAAAAAAGAATAGAACCATGCTGCTGAATAGCAATGACAATATTTTTCCGCCTGCTTTTATATCCATAAAATGTTTCTGTTTAATTATCATTTAAAAAATCATGTTCACCGCAAACGAGTAATAAGGGCGTTGGTAGTATTTGCGGAAAATAAGATCTGAAGCCTCATACAAGCCAGCACCCTGTTCAGGAATCGGTCTGGTCTGCTTATCATAGTGGTAATTGTTTTTCCAGTCCTGGTAAAACAATACAGGAGCGTTCAGTATATTCTGCACGCCTGCATTAATACTGAAAACTTTACTGATACGTTGTCTCCAGGTAATATCCAATTGATCCCGCCCTTTTAGCATAATATCGGCGTCCAATCGTTCGCCCTTGTTGGCGCCAACGGCATAAATGTAATCGCCTGCCCGGTTATAGGTAAATGATACTTTGGTACCTTTTGCTGCATCTTCGTAGTTAAGCGAAGCATTCAGCAGGTAAGGCGATTGTCCCTGCATGGGCCGGGAACGGGCACCACTATAGCCTATGAACTGAGGCAATGGTGGCACATCCACGTTACTCTTAAACCAGCTGCCGTTTAAAACAGTAGATACTTTGCGGAAAAATCCGCCGGGTATAAAATCGAAATCTTTTCTTACTTCGGCTTCTATACCATATACCGTTGCTCTGCCGGTATTGGTATATACCAGCTGGTCAAATCCTTCGGAAAATATTTGCCGGAAACGTTCAATGGGTTTGTCGAGGCTTTTATAAAAGAAGCCAATGTTCATCATCTCGTTCCTGCGGCTGCTATTAGGATACCACTCCAGTCGCAGTTCTGTATTGTGTATGTTCACCGTAGTCAGGTTGGGATTACCGGTGTAGGTTTCTTTATCTACATAGCTGGTATATTGTACAGGAGCCGCTTCCCGGAATTCAGGTCTGTTTAATGTTTTGCCATAGCCGACACGGATAATGAAGTTGCTATCTGCCTTATAAGAAATATTGATAGAAGGCAAAACGGAAGTGATAGGCTGATTAACCACCAGTGGGTAGGCGGCCAGGCCATTCTCGTAACTGCCCAATATCCGGAAACGATTATGCTCTACCCTTACACCGCCCAGCACATTCAGACGATTATCCAACAGGTTTATATCTGTACTCAGGTAGCCGGCTGATATAACATTATCAGCATAGTATTGGTTGTTGGGTGTTGTTTTTTCCACCCATCTGTAGCCGGTACCATCTTCTCTGAACATGTCGGTATTAAAATAATGCTGCAGGTATTTTTCTTCTATACTGTGATTGGCCAAAACATTCCCATTTTCACCGGAAAGCTTGGAGCCATTAATAGCCAGGTTGGGATCATATAAATTGACGCCATTGAGCAATATAAAGGTTCGGTTACTAAAGTCACGGGCTCGGGTTTCGTGATAAACACCCGTTTTAAATCCCCAGGTATTATTAATGTGGTAATTAAAGTCGACATTCCCCTGATAGCTTTTTTCCTTTACGTCGTTATATACTCTCGACAGCATATAATAAGAAACCACCTCAGTACCCAGTATCCAGGGGGGTTGCTGCTGCATATTTCTGCTTAGGGTATAATCTCTGTTATCTGGTTCCTGTTTCTGTATACTGGAAAAACTCACATTGGCTTTTATTGTATTTCTTTTATTGGCACCTAATAAATAGGTGCCCGCCAGTTGGCCGGAATACAAGCGATTTTCTACATAATACAGATTGGTATGCCTGTACTCATTACCAGGATAGTCTTCCAGCTGCAGGTAATCTTCCATTGCAATACGCTGGTTATTTACATTAAAAAAATTGCGAAGCTCAAGGATTAGCTTGTTGCTCAGCTGTATTTCGTTGCTCTGCAACAAAGAAAGGCGGGCTGCATGGATGCCCTGCGTTATTTTACTATCGTGGTATTTGTACAGAGAGTTCTGCTCCGTTTCGCGCTGCTCATGCGTATTGGTGTAGGCAATGGTGGTCAGGTTTTTCAGGCTTCGCACACCTATTTTCCATGCATCATAATAATTTATGTTAAACCGCAGATCGGGTATGGCGTGGTAAGATTTATTAAGCGTATAAATGTTTTTGAACTGGCGTGAATACAATGCATTTTCTGCCGGCGCAAGGTGGTTAAATTTTTCTGCTCTTGGTATGCCTTCGGGCAACTTACGGGTGCCATCATCAAAGCCTAAAAAATCGTATTTACCACCAGTGTACGACCACACATCATTAAATGTGGAACCGGGCCGGTATTGGGTGGAAAGCTGTATATCCACCTGCCGGGTTAACTGACTTTTCTTTGTATAAATTTTTACAAGTCCACCGGAAAACTCGCCGGGTAAATCGGCCGAAGGCGATTTGTACACCACCATGCGGTCAATGGCATTGCTACTAAGCACATCATACGAAAAGGACCTGCTGTCGGCATCAGTGGCGGGCGCCATGGCATCATTTAAAAAGGTAAGGTTGTACCGTTTACCAAGCCCACGCACAATTACAAAGTTGTCGGGGGATATATTTACGCCTGATACCCGTTTTACCACTTCAGCGGCATCCCGGTCAAGGGTACGGGATATCTGCTCGTTGGAGATACCGGATATTACCGTTTGTGCCGAATAAATTTCATTTACCAGTTGTGCATCCGTGGTATTAGCCACTCGTTTACTTTTTCTTGCTGTAATCACCACTCCCTTTATGTTAACCACATCTTCATTGCCCACCTGCATTTTCACATCGATTACCAGGCTTTTGTCGTCAGCCACCTTTATATTCTCTACCCGACCCTTTTTATATCCCACATAAGATACCAATAAGGTATAATTACCTGCCGTGATACCTGGTAAGCTGAAATTACCTTTTTCATCTGTGGTGGTATTATATGGTTTTCCATCAATACTAACCGTGGCACGGGCAAGCGGATCACCGTTTTCAAAATCCACCACTCTACCGGTTATCTTGCCGGATGCTTTTTGAGGGTAAGGAGCTTCTCCCTTTTTTTGTTCGTTTGTAGGTATCTTTTTTATAACGATCTTTTGATTTACTTCCTGCCATACAAATCCGGTTCCCTCCAATAATGTTTTTAATATAACAGATAAGGGTTGGTTGGTATAAGTAGCGGTATGTTTTTTATTGATCTGTTTAAGTTCGTTGCCCTCATAGTAAAAACGAATACTTGTTTGGGCGGTTATCTTCTCTAAGCAACCTGCCAGGCTTTGTTCTTTAAAAGCGATAGTGATTTTCTGCTGTCCAATTTCCTGTCCACTGGCTGAATAAGCCATACAAGCAATTGTAAAGAAACAGGTAATAATACTTCTCCATTGTTTTAGTACCCGTTCTTTACCATTACATAAAAATCTTTTCATTCCGTTTTTAGTTTATTTTTGAAAAAAGATGTCCCTGTTTCATTGACGTCAATGAAATATCCCATGACCAAATGGGTATTTTAAAATATAAACCGGGGCGTTCGCGAGACGCTTCCGGTTTTTTATCGATATATTTTTATTGTATTAGCATTTAATGGTTGATACCTTAACCCTGTTGAAATAGTAATAATATCCAGCATATCGGTGAGTGAATCCTTCGCCGTAAACTCGCCCGTAAATACTTTTCCCTTCCCAACATCTGTTGGCGACTGAATGACCAGGTGATATTGTTCCTCTAATGTTTTCAGTACTTCTGAGAGTGCTGTTGTTTCAAATACCAGGCGCTTGTCTATCCATCCAATCTGTCCTGCGGCATCAATTTCCCCGATACTGGATTTTCCGTTTGTCTTATTAAAACTGACTGCCTTGTTTGGTGTGAGTATCGCCAATAATTGTTGCCGATGGCTGACATTTACCTTTCCTGTCAGTACGCTTACGCCTGCGGCGCTGTCTTGCGGCTGATCATTGACTACAAAAGAGGTTCCGAGTACCTGTACATCTATACTTTTTGTATGCACCCAAAATGGTTGTGCCGGATTCCTGGTAATGCTGAAATATCCTTTACCATGGAGTACCACTTCTCTTAGCCGCCCCCGGTATTTCCCGGGGTAGGTAAGACTGCTTTGAGGTGCAAGGGTGATCATGGTGCTATCGGGGAGCACCACCTGTTTGATATCATAAATGCCAGTACTTACTGTTAATCTTGGGACGGGATCTACATAGTCCAGTAAATTATACCGGTATTGATAACCCATATAACCGGTTCCGGCAACCAGTATAAACATAGCTGCAATGCGGATAAGCGGGTATTGCCATATTGAACGGCGTACGGTCGGAGTGATTCCGATGCCGGTTCTTAGTTTACTTAAAATACGAGCTTCTGTAGCAACCCTTTCTGTTGGCGACGACCAGGCAGCTTCACTGTCTGGTTGCAGTAACCAGGCTTCCACCAGCCGAATTTCTTCCATGGTAGCGGTTCCTTGCCGGTATTTATGTAAGATTTGCTGTAGTTCGTGTAACTCCATGACAACCGTTTTATACATGCCCGATAAACTGGCATTTTATCCCGGTCGTTTGTATTACCAAATTGTTATGAGTGGAGAATCAGCAGTAAAACAAGGCTTTCTTTTACCAGGGGCCGCAAATTGCTGATAGCAATACTGAGCTGGTTCCTGACTGTTTTCTCAGTGATAGCGAGGGTTTTAGCTATTTCCTTAGGGCTTAACTGTTCTTCGCGGCTCAACCGGAAGATTCGTTGCATTTGCTCCGGCATATTTTGAATATGACCGGCAATTTCTTTGTCCATTTCTTTGGCCAGTAGATTTTCCAGCGTTTCATTAAATACCGGCAAAATATGTTCTTCCACATGCCCCAGTTTCTGATGATCCTTCATCATGGCCGTCAGATGGTCTATTACTTCGTAACGAACAGCAGTAAACAGATAGTTGGAAAATGAACCTACAATATTTTTGGTGGCCCGCCGTTCCCAGATATTCATAAAAACCTGCTGCACCACATCTTCCGCATCTGCCTTACTCTTAAGCCGGCTTTGTGCAAACAGGAATAGCTTTTCCCACATGCGGAGGTACAACGCTTCAAATGCGTTTATGTCATCGCATTTAATGCGTTCCAATAACTCTATATCCGTTAGCTCCGTGTACATGTTGAAAGCAAGACAGTTTGGGCCACGAAAATAGTCCATCCATGTTATTTCAATGTTAAGAGGCTGGCTAAGGGATATTTCTGGCAGGAGCCGATTTACTCACTTAGTGAAGCTTGCCATTTGCCCAGGCGACAAACAAAGGATTAATATTTGAATTCATGGCCTGTTTATATGCCTGGTTTACAACTGTCAGCCAATTAGTACCCGCCAGATCAGCGGAGCCATACTTTTCTTTGTATTGCTCCCGCGTTGTACTAATTATTCTTGCAAATTTACCCGTGCCTTTGATATTCTCCTCATTAATCTGGCTAATGTCAATGACGTCATTCTTCTTTAGGAATGCCGTAACACCGTCTTTAAAGAAATAGGCCTTAAAACCCTTTCCGTCCATATCTTCATACACAATGCCAAGAACCGGAAATTGTCCTCCAGAGGCTGATCTGACAGATTGAATAATAAGGTCCGTATTCTTTTTCTCCAACTTACCGGTGGTGATTACACAGGTTGAAATAACCCAGGAAGCCAGTTTTTTTGAATCCGGATTCAGCATATAAACTTCAGCCGTTAATGTTCCTTTGATTTTATCTTTGACAGCATATTTGTACAGAGAAACATTCACGCCTTCCCATCCCTTTAATGTATCGGTTGTACCGATCAGATGCTGCTCCATATACCTGGTCTTAATAATCTGTTTTTCTACCCGTCCGGAAATAACGTTCAGACTATCTCTTAAATAGGTATCCAGAGCGACATTCTCCTGTGAATAACAAGTGAGGGCGGCGTTCAAAAAAGCAATCGCCAATATGATTGTTTTCATACTTATAAATTTAGGGTGTTAAATATTTTCTCAATGCCCTTGCGATAATGTTTTCCGCCAAGATGATTGTATCCCTTTTCTGCGATGTCAAAAGCATATTGCAGCGAGGCTTCTCTTTCTGATAAGATATTATTACGGATATTTTCCCGGTATTTCTCCGCTGCACCAATATACCTTTTACCTAATAGAATTTTATATACCAGGTATTGAATACATGCTGGTCTATCTGTAAAAACACGATACCTGTTGTCTACCCGAATTGATTCATTGAAAACAACCCTGTTTTCGCCAAAACTTTTTAAAGCTTTATTATTCACGCCTTCACTTGGTTGCCCCTTTAATACATAGGATGTAATGGTATCCCTGGTAAATACTTTTATTCCAAACAGATTGTTCGCATAATAAGCGGTCCTGGTAAACCCATATCCACTTTCCGCAATAGCCATGGCTAAAATAGTCTTTGCAGGTAGTTTTTCTTTATTACATACTGAATCAATAAAGCCGCTGATGGATTCGATAAATTGCACCTTTTCGATGGCAAGAGGATGATTAATGGCGCTGAGATAGCAATTATCATTTCTACCATTCACAGCATCTTCATTGGGTGTAGGAGGAAATTTAACAGTCTGCGCGGAAACAGTAAACACGACAAAAGTACTGAATGCCAACAATAGGATTTGTTTCATATCTCTGATTTTGGGGTCACGAAGTAAGAAAACGACTTAATACAGGGGGTTGAGTTTATAAAACCTCTGGCATAAAGGTATAAAAAATACATCAACAACACATGGATACGCTTAAACGCGCGGAAAATCAGTTCCCTGCAACTAAACGTTAATCAGAAATCATTTAATTCATCAGTAGCAGGTAACTTCATGCCGTTCGATAGCGCAGGTCATAGTATCAATTAACCCGATGGCTTTACCTATCATTTAGCAATGATCTCATCAAACATCCGGGAGGTAATATCTGATAATCCATGGTGGCCTATTATACGCTTATACGATAATTTATTTTTTTTCAGATACTGATAAAATTCCCTTGAAACGGGTATAGCAGGAGTCTGTGTAGCATCCTCTGGAAGAGATAGCAGGTCTCCTTCAAAAATGATGGATTCCTTTGGTAAGTACATAAAAGATAAGCCCTGTGCGTGACTATTAGGCACTTCAAATAAATCGATGCGGTGTTTACTGTCACTGATAATTTTGTGATCTTTAAAAAAAACAAACGTGGGGGTTGCTCCGGCTAACAGGTCCCGTATAGGCTTTTCCATAGATGGTGTGCAAATAATGCCGGCGCCTTCGGCTGTCAATTTACGAATGCCGGCAATATGGTCCTTATGAAAATGTGAAAGATGTACATATTTGATGGGCTTACCAGGCAGCGTCTGATGAATCAATGCTATCACCGATCCGGTAACCTCTGCTGAAACCGGTGCTTCTGTGACCACTACATAATCTTCCATATTGATGAAGATTACGTTCCTGTCATCATCCACTTTTTCTATTAAAAAAATGTCTTGCGCAATTTCCTTTGCTATGAGCGGCTTATTTATTTCTTCTTCCACATGATAACCTACCGGTAAATTAAATGCCTCCGGCCTAACCGCATCATTGATACTGAAAGTTGTTAAATGATCTGTGAAAACGGGTTTGTCATTTAATAGTTGCCTTACTTTTTGAGGAACCCAATAACCATTAACACGGGTGTATTCATCAAAGTACTGCGTGCTGATATTATTACCAGCTATGCTGCTGTTTTTATGCAGCTGCCCTGTTTGCGCATCCAGCCATAACTCCTGCGATCCCGATTTTAAAGCCCGGCGAATAACCACCTCCTGGCCAATACGCTCCAATTGCAGTGAATCTTGACTATTTAAAGTCTCTTCCAAAATATAATAAGGGATATTGGCAAGTGCATTCCGGTAATTACTGTTGTAGAAGGAACTATTCAGTTTAAAAAGCGATTTACCGGTTCGTGATCCGACTACATCATATACATAGAATATCGAATCCCGGCCAATACGTATAGTATTAAAAGTATAACCTCCAGGATAATGACTGACCGAATGATGTATATAGCGCTTGTTCACCAGGTCCACACTGATTTCATATATATCCTTTTCCTCCTTTGGATGATTGTAGTCATAGCTTTGGAAGGGATTGTGGATATTCCGGTTTGTAGCGTACTTAAATGCTTTGACTGCCTCCCATTGCCCATTGGAAGCCATTGCCCGCCGTATAAATTCAGTGGGTTGCTGCGCTATTGAAACAATAGGAAAAAGCACTAAAATAAGGAGATAGTATTTCATAAATAATTTCTTACCGGCAAAGCTAAAATATAAGAGCCGGCTGCCATGTGCAGAAATTATCATTTCTTGTTCCTGGAGGTATCAGGAGAGATACCATACCACTTTTTGAATACACGGCAAAAAGCACTGGCATTTTCAAAACCGCACATCCATGTTATTTGCTGAATGGAAAGTGTGCTATCCTTCAATAATGCAACCGCATGTTCCAGTCGGATCCGGGTTAAATACTGATGCGGTGTAGTCTGAAATACGTTTCTGAACTGGCGGATCAGTTGCGGGGCAGACAAACAGGACAGGCTACTCAATATGTCCAGATCTATATCTTCTTTAAAAGTTGAATGCAGCACATCCTTCGCCACACAAAGACGCTTATAAATTTCAGTTCTTGTACCTGACCTAACAGCGTCCACCCTTTTCGTCCGTATTTTTTCGTTTGTCTGTTGGGCAATCAGATGACGCAGTAAGTAGGTGAGTTGTTCATCTGCGCTGCTTTTATTATATCCGCATTCATCCAGATGATTTATTAGCTGACTTATCCTTTGCTGAAACAGCAGATCTGCGGTGTAAAGGGTTTGATGAAATTCCGGGAGTATACTTGTGGCGGCCGGACCGTCCAGTAACTTTTCTTCCGTGTTTATACTATCGTAAAACACCTCCGCGGCAAATTCTCTTTTAAAAAAGACAGCAAGACTTTTAACTTTTTCATAACTATTTATGCTGCTGGAATAAGATTGATCTTCATTCAGCATCAAAAATTGCGTGGGCCTCACTGCAATGTCGATATTATTCACACGATACCACTCCTCTCCGCTCAAAACTGCTTTAAGAGAAAAGCAACCTACATGATCTTCACAATAGCTTTTACTAACAGTTGCGTTAAAGATAATATTATGCTTACTGAATTTACTAAAATGCAATTGTTTATCGAAGCCAGGTACTGTATGATCCGGAAGCGTTTTAAAATACATACCTTTTAAATTATGCCTGTTAGGAATCCAATTTTCTTAAAACCTCTTCCGATAAAATAGTATTTTCAAGAATGTTGTTGGCTAAATATCGAAATATATATAAAGATATCAAAACTTTTAAATTATCAAGATACGATACTCAACTTTAGTGGCGTACTTATCTGTTTGCTTCAAAAGCAAATTTGTCATGATCGGAAAGTAGCCTTCTATGAGATAATACCGCAGTAATATCTGCTAATTTTCAGGAACCGATTCTTACCACCGGTTGACCGTATCACAGACCTAAAACAACCTGATGAAGCCATATTCTTTACCAGTAGCCCATATCACTCCTGTATTCTATTCACCTTCATAAAAAATCTAAACATGAAAAAGTTAACATTGTTTATTGCCATGCTGCTTACTGTACAACTCATGACTGCAGCTGCCAACCCACGCACAACGAAAAATTCCGGCGTAAAGAAGACTGCTGTTTCCACTGATGTACATGGCCGTCGTTCTGCTTCTATTGTTGTTAGCGGCATCTATATCTACCGTGATGGCGATTATGAAACAATAAGCCCTCTATGTAGCATCCTCTCTACGGCTAAGGCGTATGTTATTAATCAGAACACGAACACATACAATTATATAAGTTGTCCTTCATCCAGTACGAATGTAGTTGTTTCGGTGGGAGATAAGATAGAGCTGAGATACAAACCACTTTCCGGCGGCCATGGTGATCCCGCCAGAAGCGGTTATTACATCATTACTCAGGAAGATATAAATAACGGAGCGGTAGAGCTAAGTATAGGATTTACTAATAATCAGCACCTGCAAAAATAACAGGTACCTGTAATAGGTATTTATTTTCAAGTGTCGCTCAGCTTTCATTATTATTAATGGCATCTGCCATCACAAGGGGCATTRAACTAAAAAGGAAAGTAGACAACCCTTTTTCAGAAAGGATTGTCTACTTTCCTTTTACCGCGAATAGTACAGGCTTATCCACAGTTCCAGGAACATCAGACTACAAGGCTATTGGGCGGAAGGAAGCGTTGGTTTATAACAGTATTATTCCTCCAGCTTTTCCTTTACCTCTGCTGCTACTTTCTTCAGGCTCAGCAAGCCGGTACCCGACTTAATGAAAGTGATCTTCAGTGTTACTTTACCGTCGGCCTGGGTAGCAGCAACATCTGCAGTGTAATAGTCTGCTTTCGCTCCGGTAGTGCGGGTAGCTGTAAATCTTGTTGGCTGCATTTCCTGCGTGATGAACTTCTTTGAAAGCAGTACATCCTTTGCCGCGTCCAGGGCCTTATCTATGGTCGTATATTTGGTGACCGCCTCAATAACGATAGGGTCGCCGGTTCTGGCGAAGGAGGTAATGCCAAAGGCCAGAAAGGCAATGAACAGTGCTAGTCTTTTCATATTATTTGATTTTGTTTGTTTTGAAACAACTACTTAATACATTAATCAAAACCAGGAGAAGAGAATCATATGAATGATTACGTTGTGTTGTTAAAGACTCCGGGCGTTAGCGGTTATTGCCCTCCCACTTTCCTGCATTTCATTGAAGTACTTCACTGATTTGAATAAGCGGTTGAATATTTGTGTATTTTGGAAAATCATTTCTGATTCTTTCTACATTCGGTTCTAAGGCCTTTTCGTAATCAGCGAGCTTGTCGAAATACAAATAACCTATGGCCAGAAATGGCACGGGCGTATTCGGTGTTCCACTTGATACCCCTTTATCAATGGCTATACATTTCACTGCATCGCCAAATAAAGTAGCCATCAGCGGCATATGTTTATTTGTATAGTAGTCCATGTCAAATGTCTTCCCATCTCCGTTTGGATATAGGACTGTTACTTTAATCATTCCTTTTTTTGCTTTGAAAGAACTTGTTGTTTGAGCATTTATGCAACTAAAAGAAAGTCCGAAAAATAAGAGTAATAGAATAGTTCTTGTTTTCATTTTTATATGTTTTTTATAGTTAAAACTACAGGCAGTACCTCGTTGCATATTTTTCTTTCTTAGCTGACGCTGAAAACAGTGGCTAAGCCTATCGCTTGGGGAAAGCATTCCTCGTTATATCTAAAAGTAAACATAAACCGGGCTATAATAAATACCCGGAAACAGGTATTTATCTCCCAGAAAAGCTGTTCCACAGCTCCTTACCACTATTTCACCTTCAACGCCGGTGTTACATAACTATACACGGTATACCGTATTTCACTCCAGGCATTAACACCCGGAAACGCAACACCCGGATATAACTGCTGCGCTACCGGTATAAATACCAGCCGCACACGGATGCTACTACGTCCTTTTGTCAATGCCGGCGGTACCAGCCATTCATCGTCGCGGAAACGACGATTACTCGTGATGACGTTATGCACGCGGAGATCCAGTTCCTTAGGCACATTACTGAAAACGCATGTATTAGCGCCCGCCAGATACCAGTCCCCGGCATAAGTCCATTTCAGGCGTGTGGTGTCCGCTTGTCCATCTGCGATATATACCTCTGCTTTCTGATTCGGATGACTGTAATCCAATGTACGGCGCAACAGAGCGCCCTGGTTGGCAGGATCCAGTTTTACCGTAAATTCAGAACTGCCTTGCGTATAACGGCCATCTTCTGTATGGGCAGGATATACTTCCTGTTTTATCCGGGGATTGGAACCACGCACTACGAAAGAATCTACCCCCAGCTCATAACGGGAAACAATATTTTCAACCGCAGTAGCCTGTGGAGAATACCAGGCATGGTTATTTTCACTAGCGGCATTGCCTACGTTCAGCTCATCAGTTTTTATGAGTGAAGCTGCTGGTAATCCATACCAGTAAGTAACACTCTCGTAATGCTCCACAGACATATTATCGCCACCATGCTCCAGTTTAATCTGCGCATTTCGCCCAAAGGGCATGAGGTCTGCCAACAGGAAACGGTAGGCGGAATGGATCAGATCTTTCGGATCCTTTGCCTGTTCTTTTTTTGCTATGCCGCAGGGATGTCCTGCAAACGGCAAGGTCATATTTTCTCCACCCCAGTAGTCGCCGCCTCCACCCCACTCTTCTGTGCCGGTACCTTGCGCCTGTGGTGTTTGACTATCATCGAAAAAGAAACGGGGATCACCCTCCAACGTGCCCAGTTCACCTTTATGTGTAAAAATAAAGGAAGTGCCGGCAAAACTTCCGGACCAGTCAGGCTGTCCTTCTGCACCACGTGTATCCAGTAGTGTTAGGTCTTCACCTGGTTGGGCGGTGGGGAAATCCTGGTAACCGGCATGGAAATAACTGCTCCACTGCTGGGATAAAGTGCTGCGCTCATACCGGATTTCATAATCGAGGGTGGTATTGTCATCCGGCATTATTCCTGCCAGTTCAAACCTGGCCGAGCGGAAAAAGGGCATCGGATAATAACATGCCAGCGTTACCTGCTGATGTATACTATCAAACCTGATATTGATCGGAAAGCCTTTTACAAGGAATTCCCGGCCATCCCGGTTATGCAGCGTACCTGCGCCAAAGAACAGGCATAGTGGAGCATCTACAGAAGGTTGTGAGGCATTGTCCCAGGTAATGAGCAGGCGCAATCTTTCCAGGCTTTCCGCTTTTCCCATGGGTAATTGCAGTTTAAAAGCTCTTATGGTGGTATTACGCTGGCGGATATCCGCCAGTAATATCCTGGATTTATTCAATGAAACATGCCCCTGTTGCTGTTGTATGTGCAAGGGAGCAATGTCGGTACCGGACCGGTTCAGCAATGCCACAACAGCCGGATCAGGCGCCTGTTGTACATCCCAGCTGCGTATCCGCCGGGAAACATTCGCAGTGTCTGCAAACAACTGATAAATATAATAACCGGTGCCGTAGTGGGTGCGGGAATAAGCGAGTCGTAGCGATCGTTCAAAAGGAATCGGTGTCCATATAAGATCGGCGCCTTTGGTATCTGCCCAGGTCCAGGCCAATGGCTTTGTGAAAGGTATTGCCGGTATAAATACGCTGGAAGGGATGTCCCGTTTTGCATGCACCGGATCTGCCGTGCCTGTTTCCTGTACAAGATGATCATTGCCATCTGTAATAAAATGCCAAGGACTGCCATGCCAGTGGTTAGTACGGAAAAAATAGAGAATGCCTTTCCCGCTTACATCCAGGGTCACATTTTCATTTTCATCATTCATAAACAGGAAATGCCCTGCGTCGGCATGTTCATTGCTGCCGGCACGGTCATAAGTACTCCTCATATATGTTCTGACACCTAACCTTTGCATAGGCCATTTATCCCACATCAGGTATGCATCCGCTCCTACAGGGATGACTGGTAACTTCTGTAAACGCTGGGCAGACAGGAGCAATGGCAGCAGCGCACAAAAAGCTACGCTGGTAAGGATTTTATTCATATTAAAAAGACGGAAATGATGATAACTAATTTGTTAACTCAGAGCAGTGGTAGCGATGATGCTTACAAAGTAACAGCTTTAAGCAGGCTGAAAAAAGTCGTTCGTTGGCTAATTACTATACTATATTGGCAATCGCATTTTTTTGCCTGATAAATTGTTGTTAGATTCATTCATGAATTCTTCTTTATGAAACCAATTCTGCGCAAGGTTGATACAGGTCATAATTATTCTTTCAGTATACGCGAAGACATTTATCCTTACCTCTACAATCACTGGCATTACCATCCGGAAACGGAGCTCACGCTCATCCGGAAAGGCAGTGGCATGCGGTTGGTAGGCGACAGTATGGAACGATTTAATGACGGAGATCTCATTCTGTTGGGAGCCGATTTACCACATATGTGGCGGAGTGATGAAATATATTTCAAGGAACTGCCGGACTTACAGATTGAAGCCGTTGCGATACATTTCAAAGCGGATTTCTGGGGCAGTGCTTTCCTGGAATTACCGGAGATGAAAGGAGTAAAAGACTTACTGAAAAAAGCTAAAAACGGCCTTAAAATACATGGCCGCACCCGGGAAATGGTGAGTCTGAAAATGGAAGCGATCCTGCATGCCAGCCAGGTACAAAGAATTGAATACTTGTTGAGCATGCTGCATATGATTGCGCTGTCTGAAGAATATACTTTGCTGTCCAGCATGGGGTTTGCTAATACCTATAATATCAGCAACACCGATAATATCAACCAGATTTATACCTACACCTTTAATAATTTCCAGCAGAAAATTACGCTGAAAGATGTGGCCACAGCGGCGAACGTAAGCCCCAATTCTTTCTGCAGGTATTTCAAATCACGTACACTCAAAACCTACTGGCAGTTTTTACTGGAAATCAGGATCGGTTATGCCTGCCGGCTGCTGATAGAAAATAATCTCAGCGTATCACAGATCGGTTATACCTGTGGGTTTAATAACTTATCGAACTTTAACCGGCAGTTTAAAATCATTACTAAAAAAACACCATTGCAATACATGAAAGCTTATGTGCAGGCTAAGACCGGGTGAAGGAGGATCTCCGCCCTCCCTCTCCGATGGCCGGTAGTATTGCTGCCATCAGGACGCGGGGTGTCCTGATGGATTGACTTTAGCCATATAACCGTATTTACCCTGGCGTTTTACCATAACGCCTTACTCTCAGTGCCGCCTGTTCCCGGTGCCCTGCAAATCCTTCCAGGTCGCATAAACGCATCGCATACTCACCGATCATCGCGCTGGCTTCCGGCGTACAACGCTGGTAGGTACAGTTTTTCAGGAACTTCCCTACCCACAATCCACCAGTATACTTCGCCGCTTGCCGTGTGGGCAGGGTATGATTGGTGCCTATCACTTTATCGCCATAGGCTACGTTGGTTTCCGGCCCCAGAAACAGTGCCCCGTAATTGGTCATATTATCGAGGAATACCTGCGGGTTGCGGGTAAGTACTTCTACATGCTCATATGCCAGCGCATCAGCCTCCCGGATGGCTTCTGCTTCATCTGCTACCAGCAGAACGGCGCCATTATTTTCCCAGGCTACCCTGGCTATGTCTGCGGTAGATAATACCTTCAATTGCTTTTCTATCTCCTGTAACGTTTCGGCTGCCAATACCATAGAAGTGGTAATCAGCACACCTGGAGATCCTGGTCCATGCTCTGCCTGTCCCAGCAGATCACAGGCTACCATTTCCGCATCGGCGGTTTCATCGGCGATCACCAGGATTTCAGTGGGGCCTGCAAAAAGATCGATCCCTACCCTGCCGTACAATTGCCGCTTGGCTTCTGCTACATATGCATTGCCTGGTCCAGCAATCATGTCTACCGCCTGGATGGTATCGGTACCGATGGCCATAGCACAAAGCGCCTGTACCCCGCCCAGTATATAAATTTCATCTGCTCCGGCAAAGTGCATGGCGCAAACAGTCGCCAATGGTATCTTCCCATTAATCGGTGGTGTACAGGCTATCACGCGTTTCACGCCCGCTACTTTTGCCGTAAGTATACTCATATGCGAAGAAGCTACCATAGGGTATCTCCCGCCGGGAATATAACACCCGGCACTGTTGACCGGAATATTTTTATGCCCCAGGAAAATGCCCGGTAATGTTTCTATTTCTATGTCGAGCAGCGAGGCGCGTTGTTGTTCTGCGAAAAAGCGGATCTGCTGCTGCGCAAACTGAATATCCTGTATCACCGATGCGGACGTTTGGGCAATGATGTCTGCAATTTCCGTGTCGGTGAGCCGGAAAGCCGCCGGCGACCAGTTATCCAGCGAGGCGGAATATTCCCTGACGGCGGCATCTCCCCTCAGCTCCACTTCACTGATCATTTTTTCTACGGTTGTTTTTATACTGGTATCTGTTTGCCTGATGGCAGCTTCGGACTGTCCTCTTTTTAAATAAATAGTCATGGCGTTATTCTCCTGAAGGTTTAAGTAATGGATAATAAGGATTCAGCGGTACGCCAAAATCCGGTGTGCCATCTGTATTCCAGGTGAAGCGTTGCATACGCGGACTGCGGGCACCGCCACAGCCTTGCCCCTTCTGGGCATTGGCATGATAGATGATCCAATTTTCCTTACCATCTTTTGATATAAAGAAACCATTATGCCCGGGCGCATATACATTGTTGGTTACCTGTTTTACAAATACCGGCTCCGGTGATTTGGTCCAGTCGGCAGGATTCAAGGGGTCGCCGTTTTCTTTCAGGCTTAACATGCCCAGTGCATAATCATCCGTACCACAGCTGCTGGCAGAAAAAATGAGGAATACTTTGCCGGCGGGATTTCTTAAAATTTCCGGACCTTCGTTTACCGGCTGACCGTTTTTCTCCCATTTGTATTGCGGCATAGAAATCTGTACCCTGCCGGTTTTGAGCGTCCAGGGATTTTCCATCTCTGCGATATACAAACGCTGGGTGATGTCCGTACCGGAAATYTGCCCGCTCCAGATAAAATAATTTTTGTTGTTGTATTGCAAAACAGTACCATCTATAGAAAAGAAATTGCCATTGGGATCGCCTATCTTTCCTTTATCTACCCATAATCCCTGGAGCGGATCCGCGCCGCTATTCTCCAACACAAAAGTGCGCTGCGTAGCCAGATCTCCTGAAGCTCCGGCCGTATAATACAGGTACCATTTACCCTGCAGGTAATGCAGTTCCGGCGCCCAGATATTCTTTGAATTAGGACCCGTAGCGGGAGCCGTCCATACCCTTACCGCTGTTGATTTTTTCAGGTCCGACATGGCGCTTGTTTTGCGGATAAAGATGCCGGATCCGGCGGTACTCATGTAATAATAAACGCCGTCTTTCTGAAACACCCAGGGGTCCGCACCGCCATCCAGTAAAGGATTGGTGAAGATGGTATCTTTTCGTACTACCGGTGGCGTTATAGTTATAGTGGTATTGTTATCTTTCCCGCCACAGGAAAGGTTGATCAAAAAGATTAACAACAAGGATAATTTTCCCATTTGATAATTTTTAAGAGATGAATACTACTTCCATAGTTTAGGATCTTTCCCCTGGCTTTTGCGCCACTCATTCCGCCATCGGTGAATATCATAGGAATTCACCGGCGGCATCGGTTTCCTGCCTGCTGCATCGGGAATAGCGGGTACGGCGGCAGCTTCCCTCGCGTACCAGTAGGCAACACTGGCCAGGTCCAACGTCATTTCATTATTGTGGCCGTGCTCAATGGTGAACTTGAGCGACTTGCTGAAATACAGGGGATCGGTGATATGAAAACGGTACAGGTGCGTACGTCCTAATGTACCGATATCATTGTTTACCCGGGCATATCCAAAGTAAGGATGTGCGTACAATACTTTCGGACCCCAGGCGGTATTAAAATAATCTTCTGTGCCGGTACCGTTGAGTGGCTTTTCTTCGCCGTCAATAAAAATCATATCGTCGCCTTCCCCGTACCACAATGGCGTAGGCGATTGCACGTAATAGTTCAATCCAATGAACTGACCTTCGCCTTTGATATCAGCCACCACGTAATTATTTTTTCCATCGCGATTATTTCCTTCGGGGCCAAACATCCAGTGTTCATTTTCTATGCTGTCCTGTGAACCCATCAGTTGTTTGTTATACCAGGCATGAAAGCGGCCGGTGTTGGGCGGTAGCTTGTCCATTTCTACATAATCTACACAATAATAAAATGGTTGTATTTCTCCACCGGACTGGTTCTCAATTTCAATCCTGGCGCCGCTGGCAAATGGCATCGCGAAATAACTGACCAGGCTGGTACCTTCCATCGGCGCGGCGGCTAATGGAAGGGAAGTAAAAGAATAGGATTCATTCCAGCCCTGTCCAAAAAACGGACCTATTGGAGACGCTACCGATGCGTAGGGTTTACCATCCCAGTACATGCGGATAATTACATCATTGCGACTTAACTTATCCGGCGCCGGCCACATGGTAATCCAGATATGATTAATGATGCCCGCGCCTTTAATATCTATCAGTGTACGTTTGCCACCGTTTTCAATATGCTGCAGATTATCATTAGGGCCGCCGGCCTTATCGTAGCTGCTGATACGCCGGGTTTTTACGTGGTCCTTTATTTGTGCAAGACTCCCCAGATCCTGTGCCTGCAAAAGGTTGGCGGCAGCAGATAATAACAGGAAGATGATCAGGTATTTCATGATGATTAATTTGTGGGTACCGGCCAGTTATCTGTACGAAAAGGTATTACCGGTAAACCATTGTTGCTGAAAAGATTGCCTATAGCGGCGTTGCTGAATCCATACCGTACAGCCACCGGATCTTCCACGGCTTCATTCCAGACAAGAAGTGTATTCTTTTTTATGCTGCTTTTAGCAGGATAAAAAACTTTATCGTTGCCCGCAATGAATAGTTCCGTGACCGTTTTTCCGTGTATGGTCAGGCCTTCCGTTGCCTGGGCAAAGGAGAGCACCATTTTATGCTGATGGATGAAATGTGATTGGTAAGATGGATTTTTATACGGCGCTGCCGGTTGTTGATAGGTTTCTCCCAGCGCCCAATTTGCCAGGCGTGCACCTACATCATGTTTATTGGCAGGGTGTACGTCATATACGTTATTCACCAGGTCGGTAGTCACTACCATACCGGTGTTAGGATGCCGGCTGCTTTGCCATTGCGCTTCTCTTAACAACGCACCTACATTTTGCTCCCTGTAATGATATGGAGCGATCTGTACAAAATAAAACGGTAATGCCTGCCGCCATGCATGTCGCCAACCTTCTATCATGGCGGTAAATAAGCGTGTATACGTGCCCGATGTACCGGTGTTATTTTCTCCCTGGTACCAGATAACTCCTGCAACGGCATAGCTGGTGATGGGCGACAGCATGCCATTCCAGGCTACCCCAGGTTCATTGGGACACATACCACTGGGTAGTATGTCTTTGGCGGCAACCCTTAAAACAGCATCCCGGGAGATGATACTATCGGGCGTCCATACTTCTGCCGAAGTACCACCCCAGCTGGCTTCCACCAATCCTACCGGTACATGCAGCGTTTCCTGTAATCGCTTCGCGAAAAAATAAGCTACTGCACTGAACGTATTCAATGTATTGCTGTCGCACATGGTCCAGTTGGCGGCTACATCACGTTGCGGCGTGGTGGCCGTGGTTTTGGGAATATGAAAGAACCGGATATTCGCGTTTGCCGCCTTGGGCAGTATGGCCTTTATATCTGCCAGTCCCCATGCTCCACACATTTCCATATTACTTTGTCCGCTGCAGATCCATACCTCACCGATCAGGATATTGGTTAAGGTCAGCTGGTTTTTACCTTTGAAAGTAATGGTAAAAGGCCCACCGGCCGCCGGTGTGGGAACCGCCATTTCCCAACCGGCATCTCCGGAGGCTGTGGTAGCGTAGGTTTGTTGATCCCAGGAGGTAGTAATACTGATTTTCTCCATCGGATCGGCCCAGCCCCATAACTTTACCGTACCTTTTTGCTGCAGTACCATATTGTTGCCTATGACAGCAGGAAGCCGGATATTGGCTACAGCAGGAAATGTACAGCCGTTGATCAGCCATATGAATATAATAATGATCTTAGGCAGACGGATACCGGCAACGGATAAACGAATGCCACGGATCATCATTACGGTGATATGCCTATTTAAGCATGCTGCCAATAAGTAGTTGCGCCGGATCATTGATATTAGATTTTTTAGTCACTTCCCAATAACTCTGCTTTTGTTGTATCTGGATCTGCGAGGTAACTATCCAGCTCTGAATCCAGCCGCTGAGTGTACACCAGGCGCCCCAGCCGGCATCGGAATTAGATGCCCAGTAGTCCCAACGTCCATAGTCAAAAGCGCGGAACCAGGCACCGTCAACATCCGGATGTTGTTTGCTTTGTACCTGTATGCGGGTCAGGAAGGCAGATAGTTTATCCACGGCAGCTTTGTACTTTTTATCGCCCGTAGCCTGTGCAGCTTCATTCAAACTAAATAAGGCGAAGTTGCAGGTGTAAAGCATACAGGATACTTTCTCCCCGTTCTTATAAATCAGGGAACCTTCATCCGTCCCATAGTCTTTGTTGGCGTTGAGTGCATTGAACTGTCCTTTACCTTTTGTACCCAGCTCTTCGCGGATAGCTCCGCTTTCATCCTGGTACTTTATAATTTCATTGACCATTTTGTCCAGCCATTGCCGGTGTTCCGGCGTATCTTCTACACGTACCAGCCAGGCCAGCGGTAAAATCATGCGGGCACGTTGTGTTTGCATGCTGCTACCCCAACGCCAGTTATCGGGATACGCTTCCATAGTTATCCTGATGGCATTTTTTGTTTTAGCCAGCAAAGGTTCATACTTTGTTTTATCGTAAAGCCATAAGTAGAGCGCCCACATCCAGGATTCAAAATGTGGTGAAGTATAAATCAATGATCTGTTCTGATAAAACCGCCAGCCATTCTTTATAATATCCGGTTCTTCCAGGCGTTCGCCCCGGAAGCCCTCTTTACCGGTAGTCCGGAAATTAGCCAGGATGGCGGCGGCCATCTCTTTATCCCATTCACTGGTATGCTGATAGGCGGCAGCGCCCAGTACGCCTAATATAGCCCTGGAATTATCATCGCCATAAAACGTATATACGGAAGGGTTAGTAGTTGCCCAGGCTATTAATCCGTAAGCTGCACTGTTAATGTCTCTTTTTTCACCTGAGCGCATATTGGAGGTTTCCAGTAAAAAGTGGATCAGGTTGCGGGCGCGTTGCTGATAGTCTTTGTTGTGCAGTAAACTGCCTGCGGCAGATAAAGCCATACTTACTTCTCCCTGAACATCGGCGCGCAACCAGTAGCGGTACTGTTGTGTACCATTATAGTTAATAGTAGAAGTATGTCCTTCAATGATCCCTTCTGAACCGTTGCCATCCTGCACACCAGCAGGCACCGGAGGCCCTACCGGAGGATCTATGGTGCCAAATTTTATCCAGTCGCTTTTCAGGTCGCGGTTCACAAAAAAACGTCCTTTATAAAACCAGTCCACTCCCTTACGGATACTGTTCAACCGGGCAGTGGCTGTCAATGGCGTCTGCCGGTCAAACATCGGATGTACATCCATCGGCCAGTGTTTAATAACAACATCCGGATTCCCGCAGATACGGGAAAGAATATACGTAAACACCTGTTTCATGGCAGCTGCGGGTCCGTAACGTCCTCTTTCAAAATTACTCAGTGCGGTAGTGGCCACCAATACCTGGTCCTTTTCAAATAACAGCGGGTACACTTTCGTGTCTTTCAATCCATATTCTGCTTTATCAAATCCTACCACCTTAGCGAGTACCAGCAGCGGATTTTCTTCTGTTACCGGCAGCACATAACAGTTATGAATACCGAGCACGCTCATGGATGGTAAGGCGGCGCCAAATACATTACTGGTCACCACTCCCCTTTCCAGTCTTGTTTCCAGGGGTTTTGCTATGTCCAGTCCCGGAAATGCCGCCGGATACTCGATGTAGAGTTGCAGGTGTTTTTGTTTTACCTCCTGCAACAAAGCAGGTGTGAGCCGGATACCCGGATCTACCACCGGATATTTATCTGCTACTACAAACACACCCGCGCCTTCAGAGGCCGCATGAATAGTAGCTTCCGGGGTAGTAAACTGTTTCACCRCAAAGCCTTCGGTGATCAAAAGCCGGTACAGATCATTTTTTATGCTGCCGCAAAAAAACAGGGGTTTTGCTTTTGCAAATACCTGCACGCTGCTAAAAAGCAGGCAAATAATGATACCGGTCAATACATTCTTTTTCATAAGCGCTTCCTGGTTTTATTATTTAACTGATCCAGTAAATGCTGGGCAGCTTCCTCCATCAACTGCGCCGTTACCGGTGTGAGGAATGACCACTTCCCTGGTCCGGCTTCATAGCCGCCTGCTTCGTAAGCTTCAGCCGTTGGAATATAGCCGATAGAATTTTCGGCATACGCAGCTACCAGCGTGTAAGCAAATGGCGACCGGTATTCTATTTCCAATGCAGTAGCTGTAAAAGGTTCACCCGGCAAAAAAACGATCGCCAGCGGACCAATGGCCACTGCATTCATGCGTGCCAGGGCATCGAGCGGGTTACTAACGTTCACGGTACTACGAACGGGAAAATCCATTTCCAGGTGTTCAAATGCCAACCCGCCTGCAGCCGGTGTAATCCATACTGCTTCCTGCACAGCATTGGCCAGGGCTTGTCCATGACGGCGGGCATCATCTGCACCACCAGAAACAGTGGGCGGGTTGATGTCGCCTGCGGCGCCATTGAGAAAGACGACTACGCCACAATCCAGCGGCGTATTATTAGCGTAGGCTGCGGAGTGTACCCCGCCTCCATTGGCGGATGCAGTGAGGGATCCCCGTTCCAATGTCGCACCTTCTTCCAGCGCTATGCACAACTCCCCCGGAAAGTCCGGCGAAATATGCGGCAGGCACATTTCATGCACCGGGTGACAAACAGCATGAACAATGGTCCCGATAGCCGCGCCATTACTATCCTGGAAACGGATCGCATGCACACGTCGATCAATGGGTTCCCGCTCCATCATCTCGGGTGAAACGGGTTGAAGGGCGTCAGACATGGTAATGCCTGCGGCGGTAGGTACCCGGCGCTGCAGACTGTAGCCTTCCAGCCGGCTGCTGCCAATGCTGATGCTACATGGTTTCATCGACTGTAATGCCTGTCGGATGGCCTTTTTAATACGCAACTTAATTTCGTGCAGCCATTGACGGTATACATCTGTCAGATACAGACCCGACAATGCTACCGATTCCGGTGCAGTATGTGTATGCGTACACGTCAGTATGATATTATCGGGAGCAATGTCGTCTGACAATGCCGCTTTGAAACCTTCCCAGCCATCTACCGAAGTATCGTTGAGCGCCAGCAGATCCAATGATACCAGCGCTACTTTTTCACTGCCGGATACCAGTACCAATATCCTCGCTTTCAACGGGAGCCTTATCGAAGTAAAAGGCGCATAGGTGCCGGCCACAGAAGAAGTCAGCAGCCCTACTTCCAGTGGTGGGGTGATATCTGTAATGGCAGTACCTGCCTGTAATAAGTTATTTTCCATGATTGCTGTTGTTACCCATGCGGTATTGATGCATGCGCATTTAACGGTGTGTGATGTGCACGTGCATTGACCGCATTAATGTTTTTTCTTCACCCAGTTCAATGATTGTTGCCAGAAAGCATCATAGCCTTCCCATAACTCAAAATTGATTCCCCAGTGAGGAGCAGGATCAGACATATACGTTAATATCCTCCCCTTGCCGTAAGTACCGGCTACTACGAGTGGATGACCGGTTTCCTTTACTCGTACCAACACTTCCCCGGCGGCATTGGCACTCACTTCATTGTATCCGAATATCGGCGGAAACAGTTCCCAGGGCAGACCTTTTACAGCGGGATGATCCGGCACCAGGACTTCAGCGGTGAAGCCTCCGGAGGACTCTACCAGGTCTTCTGTTACGAGACAATCCACCGGCAATGCGGATGTGAGCATGCACCTTCCCCAGCCTGATTTACCCTGAACGCCGCTGAACGACAACCAGCCACCCAGCATCATTAAACCACYTCCATCACTGATCCAGTCTTTGATTAAAGTAAGCCTGTCGGGGAAAGTAACCACTTTGTTTTCCCGGCGGGAACGATCAAAAAAACTCGGGTATAAATGAAAACATTTTGCTTCCACATCACTGATAATAAGACTCACCGATTCGGCCAGGAATGCTTCGAGTTTACCGGGCGCAAGCCGGTACAGCTCCCAGTTGGCGAGTGTAGTTACATCTGCCACATGTTCCAGCGCTTCCGTTAGCCGCTCTCCATAAAAGTGCAGGTCTGCATCTTTGGTTTCTGTACCAAAAGGTGTTTCAATAAAAGTAGGTCCCAGGTGAAATACCCAGTCACCTAAATACAGTACATGTTCCTCTTTTGTCCGGACTTCTTTTTTAGTTCCCATAATTATTTTTTTAAAGGATGTTGACGTAATTGTTGAAAGGGCTGTTTTTCTATGAGTGAGTTGTTCTCACTGATTCTCGAAGAAAGAAAGTCCAGGTAGGCGTTCGCCATCTTCCGGAAAATAAAAAACAGGATAGCCGATACCGTTAGCATGGCAATGCCCTGACCATAACGGGCAAACCATAACTGTGTTAATCCTGTAATCAATAGCGAGGTAGCTGCAAATCCTATAACGGCAATGCCTATACCGCGAAGAATAGGTTTTATAGGATACACTTTTGCGGGCTGTCCGTTCAGCGGCTGATATCCTTTCCACCAACCCAACGGGCGGGCACGCTGATAAAATGATGTCAGCAATTCCCGTGGTTCCGGCGGCGTAAGCAATGCCACCGCGATCCATAGCACCGTAGTGATACCCATTACCAGCAGTGTTTGCCACCACCAGGGAAGCACGAGTGCCGCAGCTCCCGGGACGCCCAGGTATAGTAGTAGTTTTGGTCCCAGTACCACGATACAGAAAATGCCGGCGCCTCCAAAAGAAGCAGCCATCCTGGCGGGTCCGTTAAACCGCCACCACCACCACTGCGCCCAGTTAGCCGGCAATTCCGCTGCGCTGAGTTGCAGCATAAAAATGGCCACGTCTGTGATGATGCTGACATTGAATACCACTGCTACCGCCAGCGAAAGGATCAGTGCCATCCCCAGCTTACCTATCAGCAGATAGTGTTTTTCGCTGGCCTTCTTCACAAACCATCTCCGGTAAACATCACTGACCAGCACCTGGCTGCCAAAGTTCAGGTTGTCTCCTACAGTAGACATGGTAGCTGCCATCATCGCTGCTACCAGCAGCCCCATGGCGCCGGTGGGCAGCATCACTTTCATCAGCTTACCATATACCAGTTCCCTGTCGGCACCCGCCTCCCGTAATTCCGGCCATATAACGGCAGCGGATATACTGGGCAACGTCACCAGTAGTAATAACAGGAACATACTGAGCGCGGTGACCACGTACATGGTGAGTGCTTCCGCCGGGGTACGGGTAGATAAAATACGTTGCCCTTCCATGGCGCCGCCCATCGGGGTCGCATCCCCGCCGTAGCCGATACTTTGCCCCAGCATCCAGGCCATGGCAGCCGCCAGCGGAAATACATTATGCTGTGCAGGCGGCATGATCTGCAGCACTTCCGTATGGGTACTGCCGAAAGCATGACTCAAAGCATCGGTCATGGCCGTTGCGCCGCCGAAGTGTGCCAGTGTGAGCGCTGCCAGCGTGAGGGTACCTGCAAAGAAAATAATCATCTGCACCAGGTTGGAAATCACCACACCTTTATAACCGGAAAAGAAAACAAAGAGAAAAGAAACCGGCACAATCAGGTACAGCGTTTCCAGTTTCGTTAGCCCAAAAGCAGGACCCATGATTTTAAATGCCGCCAACAACGTAATTCCGGTCCATGCAGGCATGGCAATCGTCGAAGTACGGAGGGCAATCCATAAACGCATGGCAGCCGCCGCACGGGGCTGAAAACGCAGATCATAAAATTCCAGCGAGGTAAAGAGATTTAGCCGGCGCCAGAATACGGCAAAGAGTACGCCGCCAAAAAACAGGGCCAGCCCGAAACGGCTCAGATACCACCAGGAAATAAATGCACCTGTTACCACACCTAAACCACCATAACCGGTAGCCGCATCCGGGCTTACCAATGCCGCCGTATAAGAGATGCCATTCAGCCAGCCGGGCACCTTACGGCCGCCCAGGAAAAAGTTTTCCAGGTTGCTGCCCGAAAAACGGCGGTGCCAGAACGACATCCCCAGCATCAGTAATAAATAGCCGATCACAATCCAGATATCCGGTTGATTCCAGTTCATATTGAATAGCGTATAGCCCTAAGCGTTGTTAAAGAATGCCTGCCAGCCGTTCCGCCAATGGCGCCAGCGCAGGTAAGTTATTTGCTGGTTTGTCCAGGTAGAAATAAGCCGTTGCCGTATAATTATCTAACCGGTAAAAATTCACCCAGCCATTGGGAAAACGTTCGTCAAATAAATCCGGATAAGCCGGGTCCTCCAGTATTTTTACCACCGTTGCCGGCGTAGTAACCGTAACCGGTTTCTGGCGGGCGCCTGCTTTGGAAATAGCCCGGAGTTCATCCCTCCCGGTGCCGCCTATCTGCTGAATACTCACCCTGCAACCGGTATGGAACCAGATAGGGTCAGGAATATGATACCGGTAGAAAGCCCATTGCTTCTTCTTATCATCTGCTATCGGGCAACCCTGGTAGAGATGCGCAAAAGCACTCTGCCCCCAGCCCGTACCGATATAGTCTTCCGTGCCGGTACCTACCAGCGACGCAAAATCTTTGTCGCCATCGAGGTATACTTTTACTTCCCCTTCTCCAAACCAACTATTGCCATACACTTTATCTGCAATCACACTCATATTGCTGCCCAGGTACCTGCCCCTGCCGATGACAGCAGGCAACAATTCAAAATCATCTCCCAAAGCCGTACGTTTATTACTGCTCCAGTATGCATGAAAATATAACAGGTCGGCAGGCTGCTTTTTCAGGCGGGTGAGGTTGATGTCATAAAACAATAAATGCGAGGTGGCTGATTCATTCACCAGGACAATCCTGGCGTGTTTTCTAAACGGCATAGGAATATAGCAGTTGAACGATCTTCCTTCCGGATCGGAAAACAGGGTACACTGAAAAGGTGTTGTACGCCCCAGCCCTATACCAAAGAAATCGCCCAGGGGTACAGACACGGCGGGTTTGGTAGCCTCATCCCAATACATATCTATGTGAACGGAACGCAGTATTACCGCTTCCTGCGAAGTGGTAAGCCAGATACGATTAATAACACCGGCGCCTTCATAGTCCATTAAAGTAACACTGCTGCCGGCTTTCAGCGTATCGCAGGCATGCCCTTTGGCGCCTTTGTTTTCCATACCGCCTTTACCTTTGTCGCCGTTACGGTTCTCAAAACTGATCCAGCGTGTATCCGTATCCGTGGGAAAGTGATACAGCTCCTGCCCTCTTGCACTCAATGGGAGCAGGATCAATAATAGCCATCGTTTCATCATCTGTTTATTTTTATTACCACCCAGGATTTTGTACCAGGTTAGGGTTCTTGTCTGTTTCTGTTTTCAGCATCGGCCACAGGTAATGCTTCTTCTGAAAAACCCGGCGCTCTACCACCGCTCTTTTAAAAAAGGCAGGATCTGTTTTTGACTGCCCCTCGAAAATGCTCATGCCATAGATGTTGGTATTATCAATGGTCTCCGACATTTTCCAGCGATGATTATCGAAATACCGGTGCGATTCAAATGCCAGCTCTATTTGTCTTTCGTGATGCACCCTTTCCCGCATTTCATCTTTACTTAATCCCGCAGGTAATCCGGGTAGTCCGGCGCGTGCTCTTATGAGGTTAATATATTTATATACATCTGCTACCGGTCCCTGTGCTTCATTCAGGGCTTCTGCGTAATTCAGGTATTGCTCTCCCAGGCGGAAATAGATCCAGGTACGTAGGGTAGTTTTCTCCACGGGCCTCCATACAAAATTGGGATCTGATAATTTCTTCAACAGGTAACCGGTAGCGGCATAATTACCACCACCTGCTGCCTGTTTGCCATCGGCCCCTTTGAACCAAAACTCCAATCCACCTGTCCTGGTTTTCCAAACCGCGCCGGAATAGTGAATACTGGCATAAAACCGGGGTTCCCGGTTTACATACATATTACTGGTGCCGGCCACATACAGGTTATCAGGTCCTGCCATATCGGAAAATCCTGTTTCCTTATACCCCGAAAGCGGATTGATAATCGGAGAATGATCCGCCGTGTAGCCGGTAATAGGACGTAATCCGTTGGCCATTTCATATTGGTCTACAATATCCTGTGTGGGGGCATTCAGTGTAAATCCGGAAAGGCTCAGCGGCTCACTATATACATCCAGTCCATCGTAGTTGCCTTCGTTATTGGCAAAAAACACTTCTTTGTTATTGTTGATATAGAATAGTTCCTGGTAGTTTTTTACAGGGTTATTACCAGCAGCAGTATACAATGCATATCCGGCCGATTCCGTCTGGTCAATACAATTCTTTGCAGCATCTGCTGCTACCTGCCACCTGGAAACCTGGTAGTCGGGAAATAACCGGTTGCCTTCATTATCTTTAAAATTGATATAATCCGGGTTGCCGTTGAACAACGGGCTGGCCAGGTAGAGCAGTACTCTTGCTTTCAGCGCCAGGGCAGCAGATTTTGGCACACGCCCATATTCCGTTCCTTCTGTAATGCGTGCAGGCAATAACGCTGCTGCCTGATCACATTGTGATACAATGTAGGCCACACACTTTTCCAGCGGCTGCCGGCGCAATGCTTTGAAATCGGCATCCAGCGTAAGCGTGCTATCTGCAATAGGCACAGGACCATATACTCTTACCAGCAGGAAATGAAAAAAAGCACGCAGAAATATCGCTTCGCCCTTTTGCCGGTCTCTCATAGCGGATGTATAGAGTTGATCCAGCGGTACCTTATCAATATGTTCAATAAATATATTAGCCTTACGTAAACCACCATAGTTCCTCGCCCATGGATTAATCACTGTAGAGTTGGCGTCCCAGGCGCCGGAGGTCATGCTGTTACAAAATGAATTCGGATAATATTGTTTCAGCTCATCGGCAGCACCATGATATGGATTTTGTGCATTGTCCGGCCATATTGCTTCCTGGGGCAACTGGGCGTATACATTTGTCAGAAAATTACTGGCATAATCTCTATTGGCAAATACCTGCTCAATGGTGAGGTCATCATCCGGCGCCTTATCCAGAAAATCTTTTTTACAGGATACCCCAGCCATTAACAGGAACAGGAATATCAACGAATTGATCATTGCTTTCATGCGATTCATTTTACTGCTTTTAAAAATTTACCTGTGCACCAATATTGATACTGCTCTGCAATGGGTAAGTACCTTCTCCATTATCATTTTCAGGGTTCACCACTTTAATATGATCCCAGATCGCGAGGTTGGTACCATTCACAAATGCACGAACGCCCGCAATACCCATCCGCTTCATCAATGCCTGGTTGAACGAGTATCCTATTTCTGCAGATTTCAACCGCAGGTAGTTCCCGTTTTTCATATACAGCGTGTTGGTGATATAGTTATTGGTGCTCTTCACATCAATAACAGAAGGATACTTTGCATCGGTATTGTCGGCTCCCGGTGTCCAGCGGTTATCATAATATTCCCGCATCACATTGTAGGTATCTACTCCGTCCAGGAATGCAAAAGTGGAGCGGCCCTGCAGGAATAAATTTGTTCTGGCAGCACCGGTAAAAAATATGCTCATGTCAACGCCTTTCCAGGCTATGGTGCCTCCAAATCCAAACATCAGTTCAGGATTCCGGGGAAAGCCAAAATAGGTTTGATCATTGGCGTTGATAACACCATCGCCATTCAGATCTTTGTATTTAATATCGCCGGGATGGATAATCGCCTGCAATGTTGTTTGTGAAGGACTTTTATCTATATCTGCCTGGTCTTTAAAAAGGCCGATGGCTTCATAACCGTAAGGCCGGTCAATACTCTGCCCCCGGCTGTTCTGATACGACAATGGTCTTACCGGCGAATCATCTTCTATGATAAGGTTATGCGCAAAGGTGAAATTGCCCTGGAAGGAATAGTAGAACCCTGACTTTGTCCGGTTCTTTATTTCCAGACTGCCATCAATTCCTTTGTTGTTGACAATGCCAAGGTTGGCATATGGAATTATATCACCGGGATAACCGGCCGATATCGGAATTTGTCCACGCCGGATCAGGATGCCACTTCTAYGTTCTTTAAAGGCATCTACTGTCAGGGTAATCTTTCCGTTCAGCATTTCCAGGTCTATTCCCACATTCGCTTTGGTAGCTACTTCCCAGCTTACATTCGGATTGCCTATCAGGTTTTCCTGGAAGGAACCCGTCTGATAAGTCTGGTTATCGCCAAACAAATAACTGCCAGGAGCATTCTTATTAATGGTGCTCTGGAACAGGAACCGGTCTCCCCCGATCTGATCATTTCCTACTTTTCCATAGGAACCTCTTATCTTCAGAGAGCTGATGACTGCTTTATTCCAGAATTGTTCGTTGGATACTACCCAGCCTAATGCACCGGAGGGAAAGAAGCCGTATCTTTTCCCTTTAGGGAAATTTTCTGATCCGTTATACCCTCCGTTAAATTCCACTAAATACCTGCTGTCGTAATCATAGGTTACACGGCTGGCCAGCCCTTGTCTTCTGAAAGGAATATTACCGATAGAATTACCTGCAGAGAGATTTACATATTCCCTTCTGTTTCCGAGGATCAATCCCCCAATGCGGTGCTTTCCAAATGCGCGGTCGTAATTGGCCGACAGTTCCAGGTAGGAAGCACGATTGGCATCATACCCGGTACTATAACTCAATGCCTGTTCTCCGCCAATCGGAACATACTTGTCTTCTCCGTTTGCGTCTTTACCCAGGTACTGGAAAGTAGCGGGTACTTTAAAACGGGTATTACGCATGAAGTTGTAAAAGTCAAATGCATACAATCCTCTTACGGATAACCCTTGTGTCACCAGGGAAGAAAGATCCCAGGTGGCGCCGAGGGAACTCTGGATGTTGTTCCGGAATTGTTTTTCATAGCCCGTTTGTGTACTCACTACATATGGACTTCTATTCAGGAAGCCATTTTTTGCGGGCACGGATCCGTTGGGATTTTTTATAGGGAAGGCGTTATTAGGCGTCCAGCGAAGGTATTCGAAGATGGCGCCAGCAGAGGCCCCGGGATAGTTGGAATTTTGAATGATCCCTCCTAAACTCAGATCCATTTTCAGGTTTTTGCTGATGTTTACATCCACATTAGACCTGAAATTGTAGCGTTTCATGCTGCTATTGGTTTTATAGGGAACCGTAGGGTCTTCCTTATAAATACCATCTACCAGGGTAAATCCAACATTGGTAAAATAGCGGAAAGTTTGATTCCCCCCTACCAGGCTCAGGTTGTTGATCGTTTGAAGTGTATTCTTTTTTAAAGTAGTACTGATCCAGTCTACATTAGGATAAAGGTATGGGTCGGACTGATCTTTAAATTTCTGCAATTCTGTCTGTGAAAAAAAAGCGGGCTTTCCTACGTTGGCCATCGCTTCATTACAAAGGATTCCATACTCGTAGCTGTCGATATACTTGGGTAAACGCAATGCAGTTAACCTGGCAGTTTCTGTGCGGAAAGATACTTTAGGTCGTCCTTCCACACCTCTTTTGGTATTGATGAGGATTACGCCATTAGCGCCGCGTATACCATACACCGCGGTAGCGGATGCGTCTTTGAGCACAGAGAAACTTTCTATTTCCTGTACATTCAGGTTATTCATATCGCGTTCAATCCCATCTACCAGAATTAACGGCGCCCTGTTTCCGTTAATGGTACTGAAACCTCGGATAAATACGCTGGCTGCGTCGTAGCCGGGTTCCCCGGAAGACTGCCGCGTAATGATACCCGGTAACCGGCCACCGATAGCATTTGATAAAGAGGCCGTAGCCGATTGCTGCACCTCACTGATTTTTACGGTCGCAACAGCGCCGGTAACAGACACTTTCTTTTGTTTACCAAATCCTACGATCACTACATCGTTCAGTTTCTGGTTTTCCAGATCAGGTAATAATTTAACTGTGATACTTTTTGCGTTGCCGGGGTGGATTACCTGTGTGAGGTAGCCGATGAAGGTAACAGACAGGGAATCATTTTCGCTGCCTACTTCAATCAGGAATTTCCCGAATACATCTGTGACCACGCCTTTTGAGGTACCTAATACTTTGATAGTAGCACCGGGGAGCACCTCATCTTTCTCATTGGTGACTTTTCCCGACAGTACCCAGCTGCGGGCGGACGTGGATTCGCCAACATTCTCCGCAGCCTGTTTTCTTTTGACGATAATAGTGCGATCCAATACTTCATAGGTAAAGGGCTGTCCGCTGAAACATTCTGCCAGCACTTTTTCCACCGGAGTGTTGGTCACCTCCAGGTTTACACGCTTTGCATCATCGAGATAACGTGCATCATAAAAAAAAGTGTAGCCGCTTTGTTTGCTGATTTGCTGCAGCACCTTTTTGAGCGGCACATTTCGCTCCGACAATGTCACCTGCTGAGAGTATCCAGTGGCGCTGGTTTGCAGGCAAATACCCGTGAGTAATAAAGCAGTAAGTTTCATAACCAGAAGAGCTTTGGAATGGTTGATAAAGCAGTTCCCCGCTATCAATTTGTACAGGCGCAGAGGATCCTTGCCATGAATGTTAAAATTCATACATTTGCGATGTTAAGGTTGAAGGATTTTAATGATACGAAGTCCCGTTTAGCCTGACATTCACCGGCAGCGTACCAGCGCTACCGGTTTTTTTGGGCTTTTCTGTTTCTCTTATTTAGTCAAGTAGATATTCCTGTCATTTATTCTATAATGAATATTACTGGTGAGTTCCATCATTTTTAATACTTTGGAGAGATTGGCTGATCTAGGTATTTCTCCGTTAAAGCGATAGCCGGTAAGGCCTGTATAATCTATACTGACATCATACCAGCGTTCCAGCTGTCTGACTACTGTTTGTAATTCTGTATCGTTGAAAATAAATTTCCCATTTCTCCAGGCGAGCGCCTCTTCTGTATCCGCGTCTTCAATAAGTTGTATGCTGGCAGCGGTTTCGCGATTAACTTTCGTTTGCTGTCCGGGTTTCAGTATCCGTGTATTTGCACCGGCAGAGACACGAATGCTGCCCCGCAGCAAGGTGGTGGTAATATTGGCGTCATTGCGATACGACTGTATGTTAAAGCCTGTCCCCAATACTTCTATACGGTGATGACCGGTAGTCACATAAAATGGTACGTTTCCATTTTTAACTACCTCAAAATAGGCTTCACCGGTGATTTCCACCTTGCGGGCGTCATGCGCAAACGTGGCGGGGAAACGAATCGAAGAAGCAGCATTAAGCCATACCTGCGAACCGTCCGGCAGTACCACCTGGTATTCGCCGCCGTTAGGCGTAGTAATGCTATTATACGCATTGACACCGGCAGTAGCATGGGAAGCATCATACAGCAATTGTCCGTTGCCCGCTYTCCTGATCAGGGTTTTACCCTGACTGGCCACCACCCCTTCGGGCGCGTCATCCAATACAATCACAGACCCGTTAGATAACGTCAGCAAAGCTTTGCGGCTACCAGGTGTTACATCTGATTTATGCATTACCCTGGCAATGTTGGGTGGCTGCTCTTTTTTTAATATAAACCAGGTAAGCGCGCCCCCAATGACCAATAATAATATAGCGGCGGCGCGGCTCCATGTATGCGACCAGAAGCTCCCTGACTTTTTCGTTTGTCCGATAGCGTTATATACCCGATCAAAAGAATCCTGCCAGTTCATCAGCTCTATCTCCTCTGCAATTCCCTCCTCTGCCGCTTCACCGGATAATTCCCGGAACAACTGCCGGTTCCGTTCACTGTCCGCCAGCCAGGCATCCATGGTTTCCTGTTCTGCGGTAGTTAATACACCTTCCCTTTGCCGGTGAATCAGTTCCGCGATATATAATAACCGATGTACATCTTTTTCTTCCATAGAAAAACAATAGCAAATACAGTGCACTACCTTTTGATATGCCGTTTCATCGGCAGCACACCGTATTGCTGGTTAAATGGTTATTGCCCAAAACGGTTTCCCTGGTTGAAAGTGCGGATTTCCGTACCAAATAGTTCGTAGGTACATACATAATCACTGGCGGTGCATTCACCTTCATTAGGCGCCGGGATGTAAGTGTAATGCGACAGGTCCTGGTCGGCTGCATGTACGAAAGAACCGGTGTAGATTTCTTTGGGACCAACAGTCTTCAGCAACGAAGGTCCTACCCTGTGCGATCGTGACGCCTGTGCTGTAAAGATTGCACCTACGGTGCCCGACACCAGTGCAGTAGCTATCATAAACAATTTTAAATGTTTCATGCGTTTACTATTTTCAGGTGATGAAATGACTTTCTCTGCAGCAGGATCGCTGCTATATTGATGAGCATAAAAACGATATTAAATACCAGGTGCTGCGTCCAGTTCAACGAGCGCAACACGCCGCCGCAGGAACAGGGTACCCTGTGAAAAAACTGCAGCTTCACCAGTATAATATACCCGGTAAATAAGGTCAGTATAACCAGGCTGCCATACAACCCCGGCATCCTGGAAGAAGGAAAGATGAGCAACACCGTCAATAGCAATTCACTTCCCGGTATCATCCATAACAGTATGGGTTTAAATACTGCAGGGAAAGCCTGGTTGTACAGCTGTTTCCGGTATTCGTAGCTGTCCAGTACCTTACTGAGACTTGCATAAACAAATAACAAAATGAGTAAGCATATCAGCACTTCCAGAACAATCGACGTTTTTTTCATGTGGAATCGGTGGTTGATGTAATAGATACACCGCCGAAATCATTTTGGGTTAGTGGGGGAATTTTTTTTAAAATCAGGGGGGAAATGGGAATTGATCAATCTTTCTGCATGGCGGCCAGTAATAGTAAAGCAAAAGGCAGTATATCGCGGCCCTGTAATTTTTCTTTTACCAGCTCCAGGGCCCTGGCTTTCTGGCCTTTCACGGTATTAACCGATACATTGAGTTGTTTGGCTATTTCACGATTGGGGAGACCGTCTAAATAACTTAATTCAAAAACACGTTTCATTTTGCCAGGCAGGCTGTTCACTGTCCTGATAATTTCGGCTTTCACTTCTGCCCGGATTATTTCGTTGGCAACAAAATCTTCTTCTCTATCGATGCTGGCTTCGTATACTTTGTGGCGGTATTGCTGGTTCTTTTCCTTTCTCAATTCATTTAAGCAACTATTTTTAGCGGTAATATAGAGGAATGCCTTCAACGACTGAAAAGTGGTGACCTTTTCATGATACCGCCATAGCTTAATAAACGTTTCTTCCGCCACATCTTCCGCTACCGCATGATTCGTAATGAATCTCCTGGCAAAAACGGTGATAATGGGAAAGTAACGCTCCATCACATAACGGAAAGCCATTTCATCGCCCTGTTGGAGGCGGATGGCATATATATCTTCGTTAATAGTACCAGTTATCTTCATTGAATTACAGCACTTTGGGCCTGCTTAATATTCACGTGGCAACTTACAGGTTGATCGATCAAATTAAGCGATTCTCAAAGGGGATACTCCAAAACAATTAGCAAATTCTGATACAATATTGGCTTTGGGAAATGTCATGTACCCGAACCTTATTATCAGTGTTTCCCCTCGTTTTCATATTCTCCCTGGCAGACACCGGTAAAAAAATCCTGGCAAATCCATCTCCCGAAAAAAATAAAAATACACATTAGGGGTATCCCTATTGCACAAACGTCTATTATAAAATAACAAGACACCACCAATTTAAAACACTGTTATAACCAGGAAGTTATAGGAAGCAATAGTATCACTGCTATCATAGCAGTAAACATTTTTTGGTCACATCTATTAAAAAAACTATAGAACGCTGCATACAGCAGGAATAGCGCTGAGCTGAAGGTAGATATGAGTATTATCCAATGCCGTTGCCCGACAGTCAGTATCGCCTATTTTTGAGTATAAGCCCCATTTGTTCCGTTATGCAAAACTATCCGAAGCAAGCAAAAAAAAATTTGCCCTCATCAACTATTACCACCACCGGTTTTGGGAAGCGTATATTATGCAATGTCAGACCTGTTATTGCGGCACTTGGCATGACGGCCTTAACCGYTTGCCTATGTCTGCTGTCTAATACCGCATCGGGGTATGTGTATGGAGAACACAAGCTCATTGGAGACAAAGCCTTTTTCAGGATAATGCAATCCATAAAAAACGAACCCGGCAGCGCAAAGCTGTTGCAATACCTGGAAAACCTGACCAGCCTGCAGGGCAACTATTACAATCTGACCGGCCTTTCTTCATCGGGCGCCTCTGCGGTAACCTATGGCACCATCAACGGTCTTGCCGGTGACCACCAGAGCGACCCCGTTTTACTGGAATCGCAGCTGAGGGATTCCGGCTCCATCATCCAGAAGATCATCGCCCTGCATCAAAAATACCTGGACAAAGGCATGAAAGCTGCCCCCGACGGAGAGCTGGTATCGTTAGACCTTAACTATGCCCTGGCAGCCACCGGCAACCTGTCGCATTTTTATGCCTACGGTAAAACGTTTCCTGACCATCTGAAAAACTTTGACGCCGATAAGATACGGGAAGCCACCACCTGGTCTAACCTCGCCGCCTTAACGAAAAGCCTCGGACATACCAATGCCATCCGGATGTATGTAAGCCTTCACCTGGTAGCCCTTACACTTGCTGAGATGAGCGGCAGGAAAGCCCGTCAGGATGATGCCGATGCACATGCCCTGCTGCAGAGCGCCATCTTCATCAATGCCTTTGCTGATCACTTCCTGGAAGATGCCTTCTCTGCCGGTCACCTTATTGTGAACCGTACCATTGCGGAATCATTTACGAACAACAAAGCATTGCATGATTTTTATTGTGAAAATGGAACTAGTGTGGTAAACAGGAAAGGAGAAATATGGTATACTTATGGCGATGGAAAGTTTGATGAAAATACAACTGCAGGTGAAAGAGCCATCGCTGCAGTAACCCTTTCCATACAAGATCTTTTTACGGCATTTAATGAAGCCTCCGGCAGCACCCGCTACGTGGGTTTCCTTGATCGTATACCACAGAATAAACCGGATCAGGCCATGTATCTCATCCGCAACATCCCTGCCCTTTCTTATGTGCCCATACCCTATAACTCCAAGCTGGACGGACTCATGGCAAAAGGTGTTACTATTACGGTACCCATCAGAAAGGCTAACCAGTTGCTTTACTACCGCAATTTCATCCGGAGCAGGGTCGGCAATTCTATTGTGATCGGTACGCAAAATGAAGTCACCAACACTGAATCCTTCCGTGGTTTTGAAATAAGAGTCAATGCCTTCAACTTCAGCAAACGATATAAGTACAACTCCAAGGGTGGCAAAAAAGGAATGCTTGATTACTGGCACGGCTATACGGCTTCGTATGATTATATGAAGTACAACAACGACCCCGAAAAAGAAAAAAGTTACCAGGTCGCTGCCGGCATCAGAAGCAACTTCGATTACTGGCTGAGTGAAAAAAGATTCCTTGGCATGTACACCTACCTGGAAACAGGCGTCCGCTTCCAGCACCGTCAACCAGACCTGGTATTTATACCTTCCGTAGGTATCCATCTCGGCTCCCTTTTCAACATCAACTACTACAGCATGCCCGGCTGGCTGCGTATACCCGCTATGTATCTCCTGCCGCTGAAAGTACGCGCCGGCTCTATCCTCTCCCTAAAAGATAAACCTGTAAACTTCGCGGAAATAGAGTTGGATTTGTTTTTATAAATGTAAAACGCAGAGACTTAATTGCCGGTCACACCGGAACGGCTGCCCTCACAGCCGTATAAAAGATGACGGCGAAGACGATATTGCTGTAACGCATATCATCTTCGCCGTCATCTTTTTCATTCATTTCAATTATTCAAAATATTTTTATTGTCCTACAGCAACATCAGCATCGGGAATACCCCAGCCAAATGTGGTGCTTTTGTTGTTGGCTAAACTGGAAGCTCTTTTCATCCTGGCGATGATACTATCTTTTGGATAAGTAGGGTATTTGCTCCATACCAGGGCAGCAATGGCAGAACAACTGGCGGTAGCTACAGAAGAACCACCTACTGTAGAAGGCGCATCACCTGTCATAGCAAGAGAAAGTGCAGTAGTAGCGGTGGAAGTCTTTTCCATTACGATGGTGAAAGCTACTTCACGGCCTACGTGACAATCCACACAACGTTCTGTGAGGTTGTCTTTAATACCGGTTACAGCAACTACCTGTGGCCTGTCTGCAGGATAAATCACACCGATCCAGTTAGGAATGCTGCTGTTGGAAGTACCTGCGGCACAGAACATCAGTTTACCTTTGTTATAAGCGTAGATAATAGCATCATTGATTGGATTGAAAGCAATGATACTGCCCATACTCATGCTGATGATCTTTACGTCTGCACGATCGCCGCCAAGTACATATGCATCGGCCACGCCCTGTACAGACTCGGAAGAGAGGATCACCACGTTTTCGGCAGCATGTACTACAATCAGGTTACTGTTGTAGGCAATGCCGGTAGAAGCTCCATCGGTGCCTCTAGGACCAGCCAGTGCACCGGACATGGCGGTACCATGACCACAAAGGTCTGCCGGTGTGCCACCAGGGAAAGTGACCAGTTTTTCAATGGACCTTCCGGTGGAAGCACCCTGATTGAAGTTAGCACCCAGGTTATCCTGGTCAGCGCTAACGCCGGTATCGATGATCATTACCTTTACACCCTGACCAGTAGACCTGGCCCATGCCTGAGGTATCTTATGATATGTGTAGTTCCACGATTGTTTTGCGCCAGGAGTGATATTGGTATAATCTACACCAGCCACGAGACCCGGAGTGGGTATGTTGGTACCGCAACCAAAAGTGAGCACACTTGATTCTGTGCCAAGACCTGATTTGGTCGCACCTTGATTCATAAATTTGCCGTAACCAATAGGTTCTGTATAACGTACCAGGTTGGAAGCCCTCAGTGCCTTGATGGTAGCAATGTTACTCACCTTAACAGTAAAGTAAGGCAAGCGGTTTTCCTTGAATACCAGCAAATCCTTATCTGTCTTGCCGGTTTTCCTTTCATTTCTCAGTACCAGGTCCATCAACTGGTTCCTGGCAGATTTCCAGCTTTCGTCAGCTACATTCACCGTATGCATCTTATCGGCGAGGTTGGTAAAGCCTGCAGGCTGGTACCCAACAGCCAGTACGCTGTCTCCCTGTACCAGTGCACTCCATAAGAGACTGTCGTTGGCGGCTTTCCATTCAAAATGTTGCGTTTTCGCCAACTGATCGTAAATAAAGGCATTGATCTTGGTTTTTGGAACAACACTTTCAGGATTTTGAACAACAGGGCCGGAGGCGTTCAGCCTGTTTTCTCCCTTCTGGCAGGATACAATAGTGGCTAACAGGATAAACGCAATAAATAAATTCAAATTTTTCATGTGTAAAGTTTAGAGGTTATTGGAAATTGAAATGAATATGGTAACAAAGTGTGGGGTAGAATCCCGTCAGACAGCTTTAAGGTGGAGTACAGGGAGAAAGGAAAAACCGGCACCAGTTTCCTGTGCCGGTCAGCTAATTAATCAGGCATTACTGCCCCTATATTTTTACGGATGGCCTGTTGATAGTAATATCCGCCTACAGCAATATCAAAGATGGCCATACCCATAGGATTGAACATAATTACGGCATCATCCTTACCGCTGAGCGCATCCTTACAAACGATATCAGCAATAGAAAGCGTGTCTTGTTTTTCAAGCCCCATTACCTTATGCATATTTTCAATGTCTGTATTCTGACGGCATACTTCTTCCCAGTCATCTACAATTACCACATCCATATGAGATACCATCTCTACCTTATAGTCGCGCAGCGACACATTCAGTTGCAGAGAACCCTTTAACGGCGCCTTATCCACATACGGACTGGTAGATACTGTGCAGGTGATGAAAATATCCGCATCAGTGTAACAGGCTTCCCACGAGTCACCTATTGTTACTTTTTCCCGCAGCGAAGCATCCACTGCGCTGAGGTCCACTCCTTTCACATCATAGAGCAGCACTTTTTCCAGGCGGTTACCCAAAAGAGCACTGACCATGCTGAGGTGCATTCTGCCGATAGGTCCAAAACCGATAATGCCTACCGTAAAGCGCTCATCCGCTTTCTTCAGTGCCAGATATTTTTCCACCAGCACACCGGATACTGCAGCTGTACGAACAGCACTGATCATAGATGTGTTGATTACGCAAATAGGCACACCTGAATCATGCTCATTGAGAATGGTGACAGAATTTGCGCGCAGCTTGTTCTTATGGATATTATCAGGGAAGCTGGCAATCCATTTTATTCCGGCAAGTGGGGAGCCTCCGCCTACATAGGCAGGCATGGCAATGATCCTGTTTTTGGGATCTCCATACCTTAAGTAAGGTTTAATGGGTTGAGAATAATCATTTTCATGGAGTGCATCTGTTGCCGCTCTGATGACGCCGGTCAATTCTTTCCAGTCAATTCCGATGTCCTGGATATTCTCTGCATTGAGATATAACATACGTTACTATTTAAGGGTGGTAATTTTAATTTGCTACAGGTACAGATTGAAGCTTGGCTGCCAGTTGTTCGCCCCATTCCTTGTTGTAGATGTTGTCCAGGTAGGTGAAGCCCTTGTCCGGAAAGATCATCAGCGAAACCGGAGTATCCTTGTGCGGATTGTCTTTGAAATAATTTTTAGCAGCAAGATAAACTGCACCGGAAGAAGCGCCTGCAAAAATCACTTGCTCATTGAGCAGATCAAAGCAGCCTTTGATGATATCTGTTTGTGATACAATAACTACATCATCTATCACGGCATTTTTTATAATCGGCGGTACCTGGCTGGCGCCAATACCGGAAATATATCGTTTTACAGGTGGTGCATTAAAGATTACAGAACCTTCCACATCTACTCCAATAATCTTTACATCCGGACGTTTTTCCTTAATACTTTTGGAGATGCCGGTGATAGCTCCACTGGAGCTCACAGCCACAAAAATATAATCGAGCCGTTCAAAAGAATGCAGGATCTCTTCTGTTAAACCATAATAGCCCTTATAATTATTAGGGTCACCATACTGGTCTGCGATAAATGAATTTTCAATGGTAGCATGCATGTTATTAACCGTATCAATACGGGTCAGCAGATACCCTCCGGTTTTATCACGGTCGGTCACCTTTACCACCCTGTAAGACAACAGGTTTAGCAGTTGCTCGTAGGCACCGTTGATATTGGGGTCTATCACGGGGATAAACTTCAGGCCGAGTCTTTTACAGATAGAAGCCACTGCTATGGCCAGGTTACCGGAACTGGACGCAATGATAGTCGTGTTCTCATTGATACGGCCGGATTTCACGCCGTTATAAATGATACTGAAACCGGCACGGTCTTTTGAGCTGCCGGAAAAATTGTTGTACTCCAGTTTGGCAAATAAATGGGTATCATGGTTTTTCAACTGCATCAGCGGGGTGTTGCCAATAAAAGCGGATAACTTTTCAAGCTCTTTTAACATAATGAATGTTTTTAAAAATGAAGATTGTAAGTGTGTTTGAGTGGTCCGGGTTAGTCGTGTGAAATCCTGGCTCCGTTGCCGGCTTCGGGAATTATGCAACGGAGCCTGTTCTATCGTTAGGGTATCATTTCTCTTGTAATATTTTTATAACCTTGTCAGCCATTACCGTAGCGTTATCGCCATCTACCATGGAAAGGTGGTCTCCCGGCACCATAACGGTTTGCACGGTAACACCGTGGTCACGCCATCCCATGTATAGGTCGGGTTTTACGGAAGGGTTGTCCTGTGCCTTCAGTACTATCAGTGGCGCCTGTACGACACCAGCCACCTTGTACTTGTTATGTGCCACCAGGTCGTACCAGGAGAGAGCGAGCATCCTCAATACAAACGCGGTCTGTTTTTTCTTTCCACCGATTTGTTCCTGTACAAAAGCCGTGATATATGGTACAATACCATCAAAAGGCAGCTTGGCGATATTGGCTTTCAGGGTTGCTGTCCATGCGGGATAAGGCTGTGAAATCAGGTGATACTGTTCAAAGAAGGTGAACATGCTGTTGTTGATATACTCAAGGTCCATCGGGTGCGGCTGTGACACGGCCTGCATGTCAAGGATGAACACCGCTTCTACCGTATCGCCGGCGGCTTCCAGTTGTTTGGTCATCTCGAAGGCGAGGCGTGCTCCAAAGGAGTGTCCACCAAGGCGATAAGGCCCTGCAGGCTGGATCTGTTTCATCCAGTTGATGCACAAGGCAGCCATTGCCTCCATGTTATCCAGTGCATGTTCTCCCTCAAATACACCTTGCATCTGGAAGCTGTAAAATGAATATGCCCCGTTAAAAGCCCTGCCCAGTTCCATGTAGGCATCACAAAGCCCTCCTGCTCCTGGCAGGAAGAACAGTGGCGGCGCCGCTGCTATCTTATTCAACCGTACAATGTGACCATTGTCCGGCAACGCTTCCTGCAGCAACAAGCGTCCTTCCCCAAATTTCCCCAGTCCGGCTTCTTCCTGCTGCTGCTCCAGTTTCAAGGCAAGGGTCGCAATAGTCGGATAACTGTACAATTCCCGGATCAGTATTTCCAATCCAAACTCTTTCCTGATGGATGCTGTGAGACGGATAGTCAGCAGGGAGTGTCCTCCCAGCTCAAAGAAGTTATCGTATATCCCTACCCGTGGTATTTCCAGCAGCATTTCCCAGATAGCTGTTAATGCGGTTTCGATTTTCGTGCGTGGAGCTACATATGTGGCAATAGGTTGACCGCCGGTGTCCATTTTCAACAAGGCCTTCCGGTCTGTTTTACCATTGGCATTTACCGGCAGTTTGTTTATCTCTACCAGGATACCCGGTATCATGTAATCAGGCAATTTATTTTTCAGATATGCCAGTATGCCTTCCCAGTCAAAGTGGCCGGCCGGCACAATATAGGCGGCCAGTCTTTTACCGGTAGCTTCTGTTCTGACCAATACTACCGCTTGTGTTACCAGTGGGCATTGTTGCAGGATATGTTCAATTTCACCAGGTTCTATGCGGAAACCGCGGATCTTTACCTGGTCATCAACACGGCCGAGGTATTCGATAGTACCGTCTGGCAGCCAGCGTCCGATATCACCGGTGCGGTATAAGCGGGCATCCGGAACAGTTGCAAATGGATGTGGTATAAACTTCTCTGCAGTAAGGGCAGGCTGGTGGAGGTATCCGTTGGAAAGGCCGCTGCCACTGAGGAACAGCTCTCCTCTCACCCCAACCGGTACAGGTTGCAGGTGTGTATCCAGCACATAGGCCTGCCGGTTGTTAAGCGGTTGCCCTATAGGCGTAGAAGTATGATTGTTTGTTGCCGGGATGGTATAGGTTAGAGAGAAAGTGGTATTCTCCGTAGGTCCGTAACCGTTAATTACTTCTATTAACGGCCAGGCAAGTCTGATCTTTGTGATGTGTTCTTCAGATAGTTTCTCGCCGCCGGCCAGGATAGTGGTTAGTCCTTCAAACACACTGATATCAGTATCTACCAGTTGATTCAACCAACCGGCAGTGAACCACATTTTTGTAACGCCCTGATCGCGGATGGCTTGTTTCAGCAAGGTGCTGTCCAACAGTGTTTGCTCATCACAGAGTACCAGCCTGCCACCATTAAGCAATACACCCCAGTATTCAAAGGTGGTGRCATCAAAAGAAGGAGAACCGGTGGACAAAATCACATCAGCTGCACTGAAGGACACGTAGCTTACTTCTTTTACCAGGCTCACCACATTTTCATGTGTGACCATTACTCCTTTGGGTGTGCCGGTAGAACCTGAAGTATACATTACATAGGCCAGGTCGGTGGCGTTTGCCGTTGTTGGTACACGACCGTGGTGAGGAGCAGCAAACAGTTCACCGAGGGCGTCGAGCAGTATAAGATCCCTGTCGTACCATTCCGCTGCCAACTGTTGCATGGAAGTGGAAGTGGTTACCAGCAGGGTGGCACTGATGTCTGCCAGCATATACCTGATCCTCTCGGCCGGGTAGGCAGCATCAATAGGAACATATGCCCCACCCGCCTTCAGGATGCCAAGGATGCCCACAATCAGTTCTGTTGAACGTTCTGCGCAGAGCGGCACCAATACTCCGGTGTCAACCCCCTTGCTACGGAGAAAGTGTGCCAGCTTGTCTGCACGTTCATCGAGCGCAGCATAGGTATATGACCGGCCGTTGCAGGTAAGTGCAATAGCTGACGGCGTAAGTGCTGCCTGCTCTTCAAAGAGGGCTGCCACTGTTTTATGGCGCGGATAGTCTGTAGCGTTATCGTTGAAAGTATATAACAGCTGCTGTAGTTCTTCCGGTTGCAGGAAAGAGAGATGATCTATTCCGGTAGAAGGCGATTTTACGATCGCCTGCAGCAGCTGTTCAAAATGACGAATCAGCTGTAACACCGTTTCTTCTCTGAAAAGGTCGACCCCATATTCCACACTGCCACGCAGGCCGCGCGTGGTTTCTTCCAGGGTAAAGATGAGATCCCATTTGGCGGTGGTATGTGCTGTTTTCTCCTCCAGCAGTTCCAGGCCACCCAATCCGAGATCAGGAACATCCGGTGTGTTCTGCAATACAAACGAAACCTGGAACAGCGGGCTGCGGCTCATATCACGCTGTTTCACCACCGTTTCCACGATCTTTTCAAATGGCAGATCCTGATGTTCATAGGCTTCCAGCGTAGTTTGTTTTAYCTGCTGTAACAAGGCTGTGAACGACGGGTTGTTGCTGAGGTCATTGCGGAGCGCCAGGGTATTGATAAAGAAGCCGATCAGGTTTTCCATTTCCTGCTGTGTTCTGCCGGCAACAGGCGTACCTACACAGATATCATCCTGGCCACTGTAACGGTGCAGCAACACATTAAATGCTGCCAGTAACGTCATGAACAAAGTGGTACCTTCCTGTTTGCACAGCTGTTGTATATCGGCATGCAGCTGAGGTCCCAGGTGGAACCTGCTGATAGCCCCGCGGGTACTTTGTATGGCTGGCCGTGTAAAGTCTGTAGGCAGTTCCAATGGCGCTGTATCTTCCAGTTTCTTTTTCCAGTATGCCAGTTTTTCTTCCAACACCTCACCAGACAGGTGCTGACGCTGCCATACGGCGTAATCAGCATATTGTATATCCATTACGGGCAGCTGGGCACTACGGCCGGTTGTATAGGCGCTGTACAACTCAACAAGTTCCTTTACTATAATACCGGTAGACCAGCCATCAGAGGCAATATGGTGTAGTACCACCACCAGTATATGATTATCTGCACCTATCTCTATCAGGTATACGCGCAGTACATCATCCTGCCGGAGGTTAAATGGTGTTTCTATCAACGATTGAATATATTGTTGCAGTACTGCGGAATCATGTTGCAGCGTGTGGTTCGTCACCACATGAAACTGCCACTGATCCGGTGCCTTCACCACCTGGCTGGCCACTCCTTCTTCCTCGGCAATAACGGTGCGGAGTATTTCGTGGCGGTTTACGATTGTTGTCCAGGCATGCGACAGCGCGGCACGATCCAACTGTCCCTTCAATCTCAATACCGTAGGCAGGTGATAATGTACGCTACCTTCCAGCTGATCAATAAACCACAAACGTTCCTGGCTATACGAAAGAGGGATGTGTGCGGGTCTTTCGCGACGGATCAGTGCAGGCGTAACAGCAGGTACAAAGCGATTCTCCAGTAGTGTTGACAGGGCAGCTACCGTTGGATAATCAAAGATATCCCCGATGGCTACCTCTGCACCCAGTTGTTTCCTGATGGCGGAGATCACACGTATTGCCAGCAGAGAATGGCCTCCGAGTGCAAAGAAATCGTCATGTATGCCTACCTGGTCTACTTCCAGCAGAACCGCCCAGATGGCACACAACTTTTCCTGCGTGGGGTTTACCGGCGCAGTATAACCGGTGGTAACCGTATCTGCATGATCCGGGTCCGGCAATGCTTTGCGGTTGATCTTACCATTGGGCAACATCGGGAACTGTTCCATTTCCACGATGGCAACAGGCACCATGTATTCCGGCAATTGTTCTTTGAGGTATGCCAGTATCGCGGTTTTGTCGAATGTATCATGTGGTATCACATAACCTATCAGGCGTTTACCGCCGCTATGGTCTTCCCGTGCTATTACAACGCCCTGGCCTACTCCCGGTGCCTGCTCGAGCACACGGCTGACCTCTCCCGGCTCTATGCGATATCCGCGGATCTTTACCTGGTCATCCACACGGCCGAGGAATACAATGTTACCATCAGGCAGATATTTAACCAGGTCGCCGGTACGGTATAGTTTTCCCGGCGCCTGCAGCGCGAAGAAATTATCTATGAAACGTTCCTTCGTAAGTTCCGGGTTGTGGAGATAACCGGCAGCCACGCCTTCACCGCCAATGTACAGTTCTCCCGGAATGCCCACAGGACAAAGCTGTCCGGCCTGACTGACAACGTATACCTGTGTATTGGAGAATACTTTACCTATAGGAATCACGCCCTGGTAAATATGCTGAGGATTGACTACGTGTAGTAATTTTCCTATCGTCGTTTCCGTTGGACCATAGTGGTTCACTACCATACAGCGTGCATTTGCAGCCCGGATGTTTTCTATGACAGCCGCTTCCAGCGCCTCTCCTCCAAAGATGAGCAGTTTCTCCGGCAGCAACAGTTGATCCTGGTCTGACAATGCTTTCCAGTGCGAGGCGACTATTTTTATACAATCAATGCGATGCCAGCCGAAATAATCAAGCATGGCAGCAGCATCATTGATGGCTGTTTTGGAGAACAGGTGTAACTCACCACCACCGGCCAATGCAGGGAACAGCACCGTGTTACCCAGGTCAGTAGCAATACTGGACAGCAGACCGAAAGAACGGCAACGGTCAAGCGGCAGGTGTGCCTGCAAACCGGCAATATAATCTGCCAGGTTTTGGTGGGTAATCATCACTCCCTTGGGAGTGCCGGTACTACCCGATGTATAGATCACATATGCCAGCGACGATGGTTCATGGAATATGCCCGGCAAAGTACTGCCCGCAGCGGCAATAGCGGTGGCATCATCATCCAGTGAGATGATGGTGGCAGTGGTAACATCGTCCAGCGTACTGCTGCCGGCGCTGTTGCTTACAATCAGCGTAGCAGCTGTATCTTCCAGCATATATCTGATCCGCTCTGCAGGGAAATCAGGTTCCAGCGGTACATAGGCGCCGCCGGCTTTTAAGATGCCCAGCATACCGATGATCATCTCCGGTGAACGGGGAATACACAACGGCACTAATGTGCCCGTAATAACACCTTTGCGGCGCAGATAATTAGCCAGACAGGCCGACTGTTCATCCAGCTCCCGGTAAGTCAGCTGCCGCCCTTCAAATGCCAGTGCAACAGCTTCCGGATTACGGGCAGCCTGCGCAATAAACTGGTCTATAAAAGTTACGTCACGGTTGTAAGGCACCAACGCTTTCCCATATACCTGCAGTTGTTGGTATTCGCTTTCATCATACAACGGCAATACATCTATCTGTGTATCAGGTGCTGCAGCAATAGCCACCAGCAACTGTTTGAAGTGCGCCATCATACGTATTACCGTATCTTCCCGGAAAAGGTCCTTGCTGTATTCTGCTTCTATATTCAGGCCATTGGATGTTTCCTGCACAGAGAACATCAGGTTGAACCTGGCCGTAGTATGATGAACCGGCTCGGTGGAGATGGTAATACCCTCCAGGTCGAAGGAGCTGTTGCCCGCTTTTTCCGGCATCACAAACATTACCTGGAAAAGAGGACGCCTGCTGTTGTCACGATCTTTCATCACGGCCTCTACAATTTTTTCAAACGGTACATCCTGGTGTTCAAAAGCATCCAGGGTGGTTTGTTTCACTTGTTGCAACAAGCTGATAAAGGTGGGATTATTGCCGATATCTGTGCGCAGGGTGAGCATATTCACAAAGAACCCAATCAGTCCTTCTATCTCAGGTTGCTGACGGCCTGCGGAAGATGAGCCGACTACAATATCTGTTTGTCCGCTGTAGCGGTACAATAATACCTTGTAGGCAGCCAGCAGTGTCATATACAAGGTAACCTCCTGTTGCCGGCTCAGTTGCTGCAATGCTTGCAGCACGCCTGCATCCATATCAGTATTCACACGACCACCGCGCATACTTGACACAGCAGGTTGTTTAAAGTCTGTCGGCAGGTTCAATGGCTGCACATCGGCAAGCTGCTGTTTCCAGTATGCCAGCTTGTTGTCAAGTGTATCGCCCGATAACCATGCACGTTGCCAGATAGCAAAATCAGCATATTGCAATAACAATGGGGTGGGTTGATAGTCACTGCCGGCAATGCCTGCATTATATCCTTCTACAAACTCCCGCGCCATAATACCGGTAGATAATCCATCAGAGGCAATGTGATGCGTAGTCAGCACCAGCACATGTGTTGCCGGTGACAGTCTGATGAGATGCCCGCGTAACTTGTGGTCTGCTGCGAGATTAAATGGTACAGCCACCAACGCGGCAATCAGCTTGTGCAGGGCCGCTTCATCTTCACGGCATACCGGTTCATCGATCTGTGTTAATACAAAACTGTTTTCCGGCAGGATGCACTGATAGGGCTTTCCTTCTTCCTGTTCTATCACGGTACGTAACACTTCATGCCGGTTTATAATATTGCGCAATGAAGCCTCCATCACAGCGGCATCCAGGGAGCCTTCCAGTCTTAACACCACCGGGATGTGATAATGCAAACTGCCTTCCAGCTGATCTACAAACCACAGGCGTTCCTGGTTAAATGAAAGTGGAATGCGCGCCGGACGTTCCTGTTTTTCTATACCCGGCAACAACGTATCTGTTTGTTTCTCTTCCCGGATATGAGTGGCCAGTGAAGCAATTACCGGGTGTGCAAAGATGGCTTTTACCGGCAGTGCTACTTCCAGCTTTTTGCGGACGGCTGCCACCAGGCGCATCACCAATAAAGAGTGACCACCCAGCTCAAAGAAATTATCGTATATCCCTATCCGTTGTATACCCAGTAGTTCCTGCCAGATATACACCAGCGTAGCTTCCGTAGTATTGCGCGGCGCCACATATTCACTCACCAGCAATGCGGCATCAGGATCTGGTAGCGCCTTGCGGTCGATCTTACCATTACCTGTCAGTGGCAGGTGTTCCAGTACCACAAATATGGCTGGCACCATATACTCCGGCAGCCTGCTTTTCAACCAAATGATGACTTCTTCTTTATCAAAGTCTCCCTGCGGCACTATGTAGGCTATCAACCGCCGAATACCGGCTGCGTCATCCTTTATGGCTTTCGCCAGTACAACTGCCTGACTTATGCCGTCATGCTGTTCCAGTACACTTTCTATTTCACCTGGTTCTATACGGTAACCGCGGATCTTTACTTGTTCATCTATCCTGCCTTCATACAGCACATTCCCGTCCGGTAACCATCTGCCCAGGTCACCTGTGCGATACATCCTGTCGGCGACGCTGCTGAACGGGTCAGCAACAAACCGGCCAGCGGTGAGGTCCGGGCGGTTGAGATAACCACGTGCCACACCAACACCGGCTACACATATTTCACCGGGAACACCGATGGGACAAAGCTGTCCTGCAGTATCCAGTATATAAATACGCAGGTTTTGTACCGGTGTACCCAGGGGGATATTCGTTGTGCCGGGAACGTTATACATAAAGTAATGGCAGATATCATCCGACGCTTCTGTAGGGCCATAGGCATTCACCACAGGGATGCCACCAAAACGGGGATGTTCAAACCATAATTTCAACACCTGCCTTGTAACCGCTTCTCCCGTTACCAGCAGGAATTGCAGGGCGTCCAGTGTTACTTCCGTGTGCTCCTGTAATAGGGCAGACAGGTAGGAAGGCACCAGCTCAAGTATGGTCACCTGGTCCTGTTCCACAGCGGAGATCAGGGCTCCCGGCTCCAGTAATATTTCATCAGGATATATGATAGTGCTGCCACCGCACAAGAGAGCCGCAAACATCTGCCATACCGAGATATCGAAGGTATAGGCAGCAGTGAAGGCCAGTACAGTGTGTTCATTCATTTTGAGATCATTGATCTTGGCATACAGGTGGTTGAGCATGCCACGGTGTTCTACCATTACCCCTTTGGGTTTGCCGGTAGAACCAGAAGTATAGATCACGTACGATAAGTGGTGTGGCGCCGGTAAAGGCAAGGCTGCCACCGGGATACCGGTCGGTTGCCATGCTGTATCCAGTGCTATCACCGGGATCCCTTCGGGTATGCGTGTCCGTGTATAACTACTGCCAACCACCAGGGTAGCACTGCAATCATCCAGCATATACTGTATGCGCTCTGCCGGGTATTCCGGATCAATGGGCACATAGGCCGCACCGGCCTTCAGGATACCAAGTATGGCGATCACCATTTCCGGCGAACGTTCTATACACACAGGCACCAGCATATCTTCCCCTACCCCTTTGCTGCGCAGGTAATGCGCCAGCTGTGTAGTGTCGGCTGCCAGCGCTGCATAGGTCATTATCCTTTCACCAAACTTCAGTGCCGTATGATGCGGAGTACGGATCGCCTGCTCGTCAAATAACGCTACCAGTGTTTTATCTGCCGGATAGGCAACGGTTGTTTCATTGAATGACTGTAACAGCTGCTGTTGTGCGGATGTTGTCAATAGAGGCAGGGTACGTATGGATTCAGCAGGATCTTTTATCACCGACCATAGTAGCTGCTCATAGTTTTCGACCAGTCTTGTAATGGTTTCGGGGTGGAAAAGATCTGCACAGTATTCCACGTACCCTGACAATCCGGAAGCACTTTCCTGCAGTGAGATGTTGAGGTCAAACTTGGCGGCGGTATGCCCGGTATCAGCGGTATCCAGTAAAATTTCACCCAGGCGGAAATCAGGAACATCCGGGGTGTTCTGTAGTTCAAACATCACCTGGAAAAGCGGTGTTCTGCTGATATCTCTTTCCTTTACCACGGCTTCCACTACTTTTTCAAATGGCACATCCTGGTGTTCATATGCTTTTAAAGTGTCTTTCCTCACCTGTTGCAATACCTGTATGAACGAAGGCAACTGGCTGAGATCACTGCGCAGCGCCAGTGTATTTACAAAGAAGCCGATTAGCCCTTCTGTTTCCTGTTGTGTTCTGCCGGCAATAGAACTACCCACGCAAATATCTTCCTGGCCGGTATAGCGATACAACAATACCTTGAAGGCGGCCAGTAACGTCATGAAAAGGGTACTGCCCTGCTGCTGTGATAAAGCCTGCAGATGTGCAGACAAAACAGGGTTGAGACGGAATACACTGACAGCACCGCGGGTACTTTGTATAGCCGGACGGGGGAAATCCACCGGTAAGTTCAACACCGGCACACCGGTCAGTTTTTCTTTCCAGTAAGCCAGTTTGTCTTCCAGCACTTTTCCGGACAGGTAACTTCGCTGCCAGACCGCATAGTCGGCATACTGGATTCCCATGGCCGGTAGTGCAGCCTCGCTGCCTGTTTCAAAGGCCTTGTACAGTGCCGCCAGCTCGCGAACCAATATACCGCTGGACCAACCATCTGATGCAATGTGGTGAAGTGTTGCCACCAGTACTGCATTGTCTTCCGCCAACCGGAGCAGGTGTACGCGCAACATATGATCCTGTGTCAGATCAAATGGTGCGGAGGTCAGCGCTCCTATATGATGTTGCAAAGCGATATCATCATGCAGGTATCCGGGATGTTCACTGATGTCCATCTGCCAGCTGTCCTGCTCCAGGATACGCTGGTAGGATACACCCTCTTCCTCCACAATCACGGTACGTAGTGATTCGTGCCTGTTCACAATCGTCTGCAATGCATACGACAGTGCGGCTGTATTCAGATGGCCCTTCAGTCGTAATACCGTAGGAATGTGATAGTGCAGGCTGCCTTCCAGCTGATCAATGAACCACAAACGTTCCTGGCTATACGATAACGGAATGCGTGATGGTCTGTTTGCCTTTACCAGCGGCGGTGTGCCGGCAGGCGCCGTATGCTGTTCCAGTTGCCGGGACAGCGCAGCGATGGTAGGATAATCAAAAACATCACCGATAGTTACCTCCACTCCCATCTGTTTCCTCACCGCAGAGATCACGCGGATAGCCAGCAGGGAGTGTCCTCCCAGCGCAAAGAAGTCATCGTGCAACCCGATCTCTTCTATCTCGAGCAGGTTGGACCAGATAGCGGCCAGTGTTTTTTCCAATGCAGTAACAGGCAACGCCTTTTCTGTCGCTACTACTATTTCCGGATCAGGTAATCCCTTCCGGTCGATGATACTGTCCCGGTCAAAGTCTGCGGCCACTACATAACCGATCAGTCGTTTGCTGCCGGTTTTATCTTCGCGGGCAATCACAACACCCTGGCTCACACCTGCACAGGACGACAGCACACGGCTGATCTCTCCYGGCTCTACGCGATAACCACGGATCTTCACCTGGTCATCCACACGACCCATAAATACGATGTTGCCATCGGGCAGATATTTTACGAGATCCCCCGTGCGGTACAGTGTTACACCATCTGACGGAAAATAAGGATCGTTGATAAAGCGACCTGCTGTCAGGTCTGCATTGTTCAGATAACCYGCCGCTACTCCTTCACCACCTATATATAGTTCACCGGGAACGCCCACCGGGCAACGTTGCCCGGCATCATTCAACACATAAATACGGGTATTGGAAAATGGCTTTCCTACCGGCACCACACTATCGTATATTCGTTCACGTGATACCACGTGCAATAACTTACCGACTGTTGTTTCTGTGGGACCATAGTGATTTACTACCGTGCAGGTACTGCCTGATGCCCGGATACTGTCTATTACAGCAGCTTCCAGCGCTTCTCCACCAAAAATCAGCAATTTACCAGGCAACAGTAAACGGTCCGGATCAGACAATGCCTTCCAGTGAGAGGGCACAATCTTAATGCAGTCCACCGCATGCTGTTCAAAGTAATGATGCAGCGTATCTGCATCATTGATCGCATTTTTGGAAAACAAATGTAAAGTAGCACCCGTGGCCAGTGCCGGGAATAACACGGTATTACCCAGATCTGTAGCGATGCTGGATAACAAACCATAGGAACGGCATTGCTGCAAAGGCAGATGTGCCTGCAGTCCTGCCATATAATCGGCCATATTGTGATGCGTCACCATCACACCTTTAGGTGTACCCGTACTACCGGAGGTATAAATCACATACAACAACTGCTCCGGTGTTACCGGCAGGGAAACCACTGCTGTGCTGCGGTTGATCTCATCACGGTCATCATCCAGTGAAACAACCGTTAAGCCTGTTGCAGGGAGCAGATCGCGGCAGCTGCTGCTACTAACAATAACAGTAGCTGCCGTATCTTCCAGCATGTACTTTATACGTTCTGCCGGGAAGTCTGGTTCAATAGGCACATAAGCGCCGCCAGCCTTCAGTATACCCAACATACCAATGATCATATCGGGGCCACGTTCCATACAAAGCGGTACCAGGGTGCCGGTGGTAACGCCCCTCTGCTGCAGATATCCTGCCAGGCGGGATGCCCGTTTATTAAGCGCGGTATAAGAAAGTTTTTCTTCTTCAAAAACAAGTGCAACCGCGTTCGGATTTTCCTTCGCCTGCCGTTCAAACATCTCCAGGAAATAATGACCGGTAACATCAACGCCTGTACGATTTTCCAGTTGTTGTTGTTCTGCCGGAGAAAGCAGTTCGATGTCTCCGATCAAGACAGCCTTCTGATGAATGATCTGCCAGATCACCTGCTCAAAATGCCCGGCTATCATCTCTATAAAATAATCAGATAACAGGTCATTGTTAAATGTAAAGATCAGATGTGTTTCTGCTGCTACGCCCATGATGATGGTCAGCGGGTAGTTGGTGTGCGGATGTGTTTCCACTTCGCTCACCTGCAGACGCCAGGTTTGTGCATTTACAACTTCACTTACCGGGTAGTTCTGGAAAGTGATGGTGCTGTCGAACAATTCGCCTGCCACATTGATCCATCTCTGGATGGAATTGAGGCCGGTGTATTGGTATTCACGGCTCTGCAACTGGCTGTTTTGTATTGTTTGCAGCCAGCCGGTTATGTCACTTGCAGGATCAATAACGGTATATAAAGGCAGCGTGTTGATAAAGAGACCTACTTTGCTTTCCATGCCCGGCAGGTCCTGCGGACGGCCGGAAACGGTGATACCGTAAGCAACATCACGGTGACCGGAATAACGGTATAACAGGTACGCCCACACGCCTTGCATCAGCGTATTCTGCGTTATATGGTGTTGTTGTGCAAACTGTGTAAGACGCGTAGTAGTAGCGGCATCCAGTCGGAATACCCGCTCTCTGAAATTACCACCACCTTTTGTAAGCCTGGTGGTAGTGGCAGTAAAAGCCAGGAGACTCCCTTCTTCCAGCCCCTGCAGGTAATTACGCCAGTAATGTTCTTCTGCTTCCTTATCCAGTCTTTCCTGGTAGCGGATATAATCTTCGAAGCGGTCTTCCGTTACAGCAGGAACCTGCTTACCTGTTACCAGTGCTTCGTAGGTGCTGAGCAGTTCTTCTACCATTACCGGTAATGACCAACCGTCAAAAAGAATATGATGAGAGGTCCATACCATCTTGTAAGTATCCTCACTGAGCCGGAGTAAACTGATACGCATCAGCGGCGCTGCTTTCAGGTCAAAGCCCTGCAGATTGTCTGCTGTTTCAAATGCCTTTACTGCAGCAGCCTGTGCTGCCTTATCCATCCCACGAAAATCGGTTACCTGCATAGGTACTGTTACCTGCCTGTATACGCATTGTACCGGCACGCTGAATACATCATGGTAAAAACCGCTTCTCAGGATGCTATGCTGGCTGAGCAGATATTCCCAGCTTTGGTGGAAAAGGTCTTCCTGTAAACCGCTCACTTCACAGCTGAACTGCTCTACATAGGTGCCGCCCTGCATATCATACAGCGTATGAAACAACATGCCTTCCTGGAGACCGGTAAGCCGGTACAGGCCACTGATCTGGCTTCGCAGGGGCAAACCATTACGGGAGCTATCCAGGAATTCGTCGAGTTCTTCATTTGTTATTTCTGTACTCAACCCATAATCTGCGGGCGTGAATACCGGCTCCCTGAATGCCTGTTCCACACAATGATCTATCACCAGCTCCAGTTGTGCGAGATAGGTAGCGGCCAGTTGTGTAATACCAGCTTCGTCATAGTGACGGGTGCTGTATTCCCATTGCAACAGTAGTTCGCCATTCTGTACCATGCCGGTGAGCGCCAGCTTGTGCAGCAACGGATAGGCAGCACCGGTATCAGCCCCCGATGATTCCGGGGCGCCGGTGATAATGCCATCCTGTTTTACAGCATTGTCTGACTGTCCCAGGTAGTTAAAGATGATATCCCAGGGATCCTTGCCCTGCAAGGATTCCACTTGATTGATATATTTCAGTACACCGTAACCCAGCCCCTTGTCCGGCACCTGCCGCAATTGTTCCTTTATGGTTTTGAGAGATGCGCCAGGCGTACTGCCGGCATTTACGTGTAGCCATACAGGATATAAAGCTGTAAACCAGCCCACCGTACGGCTGGTGTCAATACCAGAGATGATATCTTCACGGCCGTGACCTTCCAGGCCAACCACTACTCCCTCTGCACTGCTCCAGGCAGCAAGGGTACGCGCCAGCGCACATAACAGCACATCGTTAATAACGGTATGGTATGCACGCGGCACTTCCTGCAACAGCCGTTGTGTTTGCGCCTTGTCCAGCTTCACCGCACAGGAGGCAGTATCTGTCACGGTCAGTTGACCATCATACTTTTTATCTGTGCGCAACGGCTCATAACCGGCTACAACCTGCTGCCAGTATTCCTGCTGGCCAAGCACCCTGCGGCGGCGGCCATACTGCTCCAGGGCTGTATACCACTGGCGGTAGGAACTGCTTTTGTGTCCAAGTATAGTAGTTACATCAGCAACAGGATCACCTTTCAGCAACAAGTCAAGATCTTCCAGTAGTATGCGCCAGGAAACACCATCCACGGCCAGGTGATGGATAATGATCAAGAGGCGGTGATGTTTTTCTGTACCAGGTGTACGGAATAATACCGTCCTGATCACCTGCCCCTTCTCTATTTGCAGACTTTGCTGGAAATCACCAGCATGGCGGGTAATTTCGCCTGCAAGAGCTTGCGTAGTGATATTGCTGAGGTCTATTATTTCCAGTTTTCCTGCCATACCGCCGTATGCCTGTTCCCAGCTATTGCCGGAACACTGATAGGTAAAGCGCAGGGCGTCATGGTATTCCACCAGCCGCTCTACAGCGGAGGACAGGACCTGTGCACTGATACTTTTATCAACGGCTAATAAAATACTCTGGTTGAAAGGAATGGTTACCTCGCCGGCGGTGGTAAAGTACCATTGCTGGATAGGCAACAGGCCGCTACTACCGGTAAGCAATCCCTGCTCTCCGGTGACTTCGCTGCTTTTGCGGGAAGCCAGCCATGCTGCCAGCGATGCCACTGTTTGATGCAGGAACAGGTCGCGCGGCTGCAGTTCATAACCGCTGCGTTTAGCACGGCTCACCACCTGGATGGTAACAATAGAGTCACCTCCCAGTTCAAAGAAATTATCGTATATGCCTACCCGTGATACACCCAGCAATTCCTGCCAGATGTCGGCCAGTACCTGTTCTGCCTCATTACGTGGTGCGATATATTCATGCGTCAGCAAAGCTTCTGCATCCGGATCCGGTAATGCTTTCCTGTCTATTTTACCATTAGCCGTGAGCGGTAGTTTATCTAATGACAACAACAATGCAGGCACCATATAGTCCGGCAGTTGCTGTTTCAGAAAGGACGTAATGCCCTCCCTGTCGAAAAGGCCGGCAGGTACTATATATCCCACCAGCCGTTTATGGAGACCACTATTATCATCTTTTGCGAGCACGGCTGCTTCCTTCACCAGCGGACAACTACGCAGCACATTTTCTATTTCACCAGGTTCTATGCGGTAGCCCCGCACTTTCACCTGTGCATCAATACGGCCCATGTACTCAATGGTGCCATCACTCAGCCAGCGGCCGAGATCACCAGTGCGGTACATTCTGCTGCCCGGTTGCGGACTGAAAGGATCTGCTACATACCTTTCTGATGTCAGTTCAGGACGGTTATGATACCCGCGCGTTACACCGGCGCCGCCAATACAGATCTCTCCGGCAACGCCCACAGGCAGCAGCTGATCTCCACGACCCAGGATATAGATATGCGAATAATCTATAGGGCGGCCAATGGAAGCAGAAGCCTGCCCCGGCGTTAATGTATACACGGTGCTGTAGGTGGTATCTTCCGTAGGGCCATACAGGTTACGCACCACCATATGCGCCAGTGCATTGCTACGCTGTACTTCCGCCGGGATGGGCTCCCCGGCCATATTCAATACGGTAACCCGCGACAGGTCAGTTTGATTATTCAGCAATGCCCTCATCACACTGGGCACCGTGTTCACCAGTACTGCTTCATCCAATGGCAGGTATTTTTCTATCGCCAGGCCATTCTGCAATATCCTGATACGGCGACCAATACTTAACGGGTAGAAGATCTCAAATACAGACAGGTCGAAACATATGGAAGTGGTGGCATACACCGTTTCAAAACGATTATGTACAAACTCATCCCGGCACCAGGTCAGGAAAGCAAACATATTGCGGTGTTCTATCATTACCCCTTTGGGCTTACCGGTAGATCCTGAAGTATAGATCACATAGGCCAGCTGTTCCGGCGCAGGTAACGTAGCCAATGGTGTAACCGGGTAATTGCTGATAACTGCAGCATCTTCATCCAGCGATATCACCTCCGCATGCTGTTCTGTGAATGTCAACTGTTGCCTGGCAGTACTACTGCTGATAATAATTCGTGCATCCGTATCCGTTATCATATAGCGGATCCTTTCCTGCGGATATTCCGGGTCTACCGGCACATAGGCGCCGCCGGCTTTCAGGATACCCAACATAGCAATGATCATCTCAGGACAACGCTCTATACACACCGGTACCAGCGATTCCTTTACAATACCTTTGGTGGCGAGGTAGTGCGCCAGCTGGTTAGAGCGTTCGTCTACTTCCCGGAAACTCAGCGAAACATCATCCGCCACCAGCGCGATGGCATCCGGGGTAAGTGCCGCCTGCGTAGCAATGAGGTCTATCGCCGTTTTATGTTCCAGTGGCGCTAAACCGGCTTTATTAAAAGTAAGCAACAGTTGCTTTGCTTCTGCCTCACCGAGGATGGGCAATGCATCTATTTGTGTAGCAGGTGATGCCACCACGGCCTGTAGCAGTCTTTCATAATGTGCTATCATCCGTTGTACGGTGCTTTCGTCAAACAGGTCGGTGCAATAGGATACAGATCCTGCCAGCGCGCCACCGGATTCCTCCAGGGAGAAAACCAGGTCAAACATCGTAGTAGTATTATCTACCTTTTCCTGGGAAAAGGAAACAGCATCCAGTCCTTCATTAGCATCAGCGGGCATATTCTGCAACATGAACATCACCTGGAACAGGGGATTCACGCTCAGGTCACGTTGTTTCACGACTGCTTCCACTATCCTCTCAAAAGGTACTTCCTGGTGGTCATAGGCACTGAGTGTAGTATCTTTCACCTGTTGCAGTAATGCAGTAAAAGTGGGATTATCACTCAGGTCACTACGCAATGCCAGGGTATTGACGAAGAAACCAATCAGCCCTTCCAGCTCCTGCCGGGTACGGCCGGCAGTAGGACTGCCCACACAAATATCATCCTGGGCACTATAGCGATATAACAATACCTTAAAGACAGCCAGTAAAGTCATGAACAAGGTGGTATCCTGTTGTCTTGACAGCGCCTGTAAACCGGCCGTGAGTGCAGCATTGAAACGTATGGGACAGGTTGCCCCGCGGGCACTGTGGATAGCAGGACGCGGATAATCCAATGGCAGGTTGAGTACTCCTGTGCCGCTTAGTTTATTTTTCCAGTAATCCAGTTCATTTTTCAAAGCATCTCCAGACAGGTGCTGACGCTGCCAGATGGCATAGTCTGCATATTGCAGGGGCAATAGCGGCAGGTTAACGGGACGTGCTTCCACGGAAGCACTGTAGAGTTCCATCAGTTCCCGGATGATAATACCGGTTGACCAGCCATCAGACGCAATATGATGAACGTTGATCACCAGTACATATTCATCATGATGTTGTGCGATCAGGTATGCCCGCAACATATGATCACGGGAGAGATCAAAAGGCTGTGCTATCAATGCCCTGATATGGGATTGGAGAGCGGCGGCATCGTCCTTGTAAAGTAGTTCATCTATCAACTCCAGCTGCCAGCGGTTTTTTTCACCTACCTGCTGGAAAGCTTTTCCATTCTCCTGCGTGATAACGGTACGTAAAATTTCATGGCGATTTACGATCTGCTGCAGTGCATATACAAGGGCGGGGCGACTGAGTACTCCCTTTACCCGCATGACCATAGGCTGATGGTATTGCACACTGCCTTCCAGCTGGTCAATGAACCATAACCTTTCCTGGCTGAAGGAAAGGGGGATATGGGTCATCCCGTTGCGGTCCACAGCGCTTATCGTTTTCGCCGTGGCAGCTTCCGGAGCATTATGATGCTTCCTGAAATATTCTATCAGGTATTCCTTGTTATTTTTCAGCTCATGGAGAAAGGTGGCGTCAATAATATGTTCCCTATGCGTTTGCACAATCAGCTCATTGTCATCAAATGAAATCTGAATACCTATATCATTTGCTTTTTCCAGTAAATCTACTATATCAGTTAAGTTAAAGCTGGTCATTTTACAATTTTTAACATGAAAGAATCAGCGGCATGTATCAGAGTCTGATTGTTTGCAGATCCTCTGCCGCGATAGCTGCCTGTGACTGGTTTACACGGATATATTTAGCAAGCGATTCTATAGTGGCCAGCATAAAGAAATCCCTTACGGACACCTTTACCTGGAGTGTTTTCCTGATCATCGCTATCAATCGCATTACCTGCAGGGAGTGGCCGCCCAGTTCGAAGAAATTATCGTGAACGCCTATACGTTCCAGGCCCAATAGTTCACACCAGATGACGACGAGCGCCTGTTCTGTTTCATTACGTGGCGCCACATATTCATTGAGCAGCTGGGCATTGTCACCGGGATCCGGCAATGCTTTCCTATCCGTTTTACCATTAGCGGTGAGTGGTATCCGGTCCAGCTCCACCAGCAGTGACGGCACCATGTATTCCGGCATTTTTTCTTTCAGATAATTGAGGATAGCTGTTTTATCAAAGGCTCCTTTAGGTACTATATAAGCTACGAGGCGTTTAATATGGTTCATGCCTGCATGTGCAATCACTACGGCTTCTGTTACCCATCCCGATTGCAGCAACACACTTTCTATTTCACCCAGTTCAATACGGTAACCGCGGATTTTCACCTGTTCATCCATGCGTCCCAGGTATTCCACATTACCGTCGGGCAGCCATCTGCCCAGGTCACCGGTACGATACATTCTGCCACGCGATGCCACGAAAGGATCGTTGATAAACTGCCGGGCAGTGAGGTCCGGACGGTTGAGATATCCTCTTGTCACACCAACTCCTGACACACAAATTTCTCCGGGTACGCCTACCGGGCATAGTTGCTTTTCCTTATCCAGGATATAAATGTGCAGGTTCTGTACGGGCGCACCGAGCGGCACATTCGTATAGCCGGGTACGTTATGCATAATATAATGACAGATATCATCCGATGCTTCTGTGGGACCATAAGCATTGACCACAGGAATATGTTTATACCTGCTGAACCATTGTTCAAGTGTATGCCGGCTGATGGCTTCCCCGGTTACCAGCAGGTATTTCAGACCAGAGAGGTTAACAGGAATATTTTCATCCAATACAGCAGCCAGATAGGAAGGTACCAACTCCAGGATGGTAACCTGTTGCCTGTCTACCGCTTCCATCATGGCTGCGGGATGCAGTATTACCTCTTCCGGGTAAATAATGGTAGTACCGCCGCAGAGCAGGGCCGCAAATATCTGCCATACCGAAATATCAAAAGTATAGGCAGCGTTGAATGCCACTATACTTTTATCACTGATCTGCAGGTCATTTATTTTGGCAAACAAATGATTGAGCATACCGCCATGTTCTACCATCACCCCTTTGGGTAAACCCGTAGAACCAGAGGTATAGATTACATAGGAGAGATCATGCGGAGCAGGTGTTACCGTCTGCATACTTGTGGCATCCGGGAAGGTTCCCTGGTAAGCATCTGTTGTTATGATGTCCACGTCTGGCAATGCAGGAAGCTTCTCTTTGCCGTAGCTGTCTGTCACTACCAATTTGGCGCTGCTGTCCTTCAACATATACCGGATCCTTTCTTCCGGGTATTCGGGGTCAACAGGTACATAAGCACCTCCGGCTTTCATAATACCCAGCAGGGCTATGACCATTTCCATGGACCGTGTTACACATACCGGCACCAGGGTATCAGCAATTACGCCACGGGCAACGAGGAACTGCGCCAGCAGCGTACTGCGCTGATCAAGTTCTTCATAACTCATGACTGATTCTCCCAGTATGAGTGCAGTAGCCGCCGGCGTAGCTTTCGCCTGCCGGGCAAACAGGGTGACCAATGTTTCTGTATGCGGGTATGCAACTGTTTTATGATTGAAGCCGTGCAGCAATTGGTCTTCTTCTTTTGTGGTGAGCAGCGGCAGGTGATCTATTTTTTGTGAAGGCATATCTGCCAAAGCTTTCAGGAGTTGTTCATAGTGACCAATCATCCGGTCGATGGTAGCGTCTTCAAACAGATCAGCACAATAGCCTGCTGTGAGCTGCAGCCCATCCGGCACTTCCTGCAGCGACAGGTTAAGGTCAAACTTGGCATGGTGTACCGCATTACCTTCCGGCAGCAACGTTACTTTACCCAGCTGCAGTTCGGGAGTATCGGGCGTATTCTGCATTTCAAACATTACCTGGAAAAGCGGTGTTCTGCTTACATCTCTTTCCGTTACTACCTGTTCTACTACTTTTTCAAATGGTACTTCCTGGTGTTCATAGGCACTCAGCATGGTTTCCTTTACCTGCTGTAACAGGGTGGTAAAAGAAGGATTTCCCTCCAGGTTGCTGCGTAGTGCGAGTGTATTAATAAAGAAACCAACCAGTCCTTCTGTTTCCTGTCTTGTTCTGCTGGCGATGGAGGTACCAACACAGATATCATGCTGGTTGCTGTAGCGGTACAGCAATACCTTGAATGCCGATAGCAATGTCATGTAAAGCGTAACGCCCTCCTGTTTTGACAATGACTGCAGTTTCGCCAGCAGCTGCTGATCAAACAGGAATGAATGCAATCCGCCACGGGTGCTCTGTATCGCAGGGCGGGCATGATCCAGCGACAGGTTCAGGATAGCTGTATCTGTCAATTTATTTTTCCAGTATTGCAGTTGCTGTTCCAACACAGCGCCGGAGAGGTAAGTTCTTTCCCAGATGGCATAGTCAGCATATTGGATATCCAGTGCAGGCAAAGTAGCCACCTTGTGTTCTAATGCCGCATGGTAGCCGGCCATCAGCTCCCGGATGATAATACCGGCCGACCAGCCGTCTGCCGCGATATGATGTACGGTGAGCACCAGCACGTGTTCTGTAACGTCCAATACCAGCAGGTGCGCGCGAAGCATATAATCTTTTGCAAGATCAAATGGCTGATTAACCAGTGTGCGTATCTCTTCTTCCAGACCAGCATCACCATAATGCTGGCGTATTTCCAGCTGCCAGCCGTCTTTGTCCATCACCACCTGGTATATATTACCCTCCTGTTCTTCAAATACAGTACGCAGCACTTCGTGCCGGTTTACAACTGCCGCAAGCGCCTGTGTGAGGGCCGCGGTGTTCAGTGTGCCCTTTAACCGGAGAACAGTTGGTATATGGTAATGTACGCTGCCTTCCAGCTGATCAATGAACCACAAACGTTCCTGGCTATACGATAATGGTATATTGTCCGGCCTTACGGTGGCTTCAATAGCCGGCAATAAAGCTTTCGTGTTGCCCGCTGCTACCTTTGCCGCAAAAGCCGCAAGCGTAGGATGCAGKAACAGTACTTTCATGGACAACTCTACATGCAGTTTATTACGCAGAGCAGACATGAGGCGCATCGCCATCAGTGAATGTCCACCCAATCCAAAGAAATTATCATAGATACCTACCTGCGGTACCTGTAACAGGTCTTGCCAGATAGCCGCTACGGCGTATTCTGTTGCAGTACGTGGTGCTACATATTCCTGCCCGTCAGCATTTCCTTCTGGCTCCGGCAATGCCTTCCGGTCATATTTTCCGCTGGGTGTCAGCGGAAATGCGGTCATAGCTATCAACACCGATGGGACCATGTATTCCGGTAATTGCTGCCGTAAATAAGTTAGGATTCCTTCCCTATCAAATGAGCCTTGAGGTACTATATAGGCGACAAGTCTTTTAACCGCCTTATCTCCCTGTGCGCCCTCCTTCGCCAGCATCACTGCCTGCGCTACCAGTCCACAGTCCTGTAATACTTTTTCTATTTCTCCCAACTCTATCCTATACCCGCGGATCTTTACCTGGTCATCTATACGGCCCAGATATTCGATCGTGCCATCCGGCAGCCACCGGCCCAGATCTCCGGTACGGTACAAACGTCCGCCCCATGCAGTGCTGAAAGGATTGGTGATGAACCTTTCTGCGGTAAGTGCAGGGCGGTTTAAATACCCTCTTGATAAACCGGCACCACCCGCACATATCTCACCAGCTACACCAACAGGGCACAGTGCAAGATCCGGCGACAGGATATATACCTGTACGTTAGTGATGGGGCCTCCTATAACAGTTACGCCATGATCACGCAGCGGATGGTCAGTGATAGTCGTGCACACCGTATTCTCTGTAGGACCATAAGCATTCAGCAGTCTTCTCCCCTCAGCCTGTACATAAGCTGCATCTTCACGGTTCAGGGCTTCTCCTACGGACAACACCGTTTTTACAGGCCCCAATACCTCTTTGACCATATGCAGGTAGGAAGGCGGTAATACCACCATTGTTACCGCTTGTGCTGATACCAGTGCTGCAAATTTTTCAGAAGACAATAGGTCTTCCTGTTGCGGCAATACAATCAGACCACCATTCAGTATGGTGTTGAATATTTCATAACAGGAAGCATCAAAACCAAAGGATGCAAACTGCAGGGTACGTGTTGCCGCTGATATACGCAAGGCAACTGCATGGCCCAGTGCCAGATTCACCACGCTATGGTGTTCTATCATGACTCCCTTGGGTTTACCAGTGGAACCGGAAGTATAGATCACGTAAGCCAGGTGCTCCGGTAACGGTTTTACAACAGATGTTGCAGCCACATCGCTGCGCAACACCTCATGGATATCCTCCATCACGATGGTACGGATACCCGGCAGCTGTGGCAAACGGGATAAAGAGGCTTTATCTGTCAGCAACAGCACAGCACCGGTATCTGTCAGCATAAACTCCATGCGCTGCTGCGGATAATCAGGGTCCACCGGCACATATGCGGCGCCGGCCTTCAGGATACCGAATATGGCAATAACCATATCAAAGGAACGTTCCATACATACCGGCACCAGCATTTCCGCGGTAACGCCCTGTGTTGCCAGGTAATGTGCAAGCCGGGAGGCCTGTTCATCCAGTTCGCGGTAAGTGAGCACCGCATTCTTCCATATCAATACCGGCGCTTCCGGTGTTTGTAGTACATGTGCCTCAAACAGGTCGATGATCGTTTTATCCTGCGGATAATCTGCTTTGTTATCATTAAATGTAAACAGCAGCTGTTGTTCTTCTTCCGGCAACAACATACGCAGCTGGCCGGCCGGCTGTTGCCGGTTTGCTGTAACAGCGCGCAACAACTGTTCGTAATGTCCTGCCATCCTGCTGATGGTTGCAGGAGTAAACAAGTCTGTTACATATTCTATGAAGACCGTCATTCCTTCTGCTGTTTCCTGCACCGTAAAAGTGAGATCAAACTTGGCGGTTGTATAAACAAAGCGGTCTTTATCCAGTACAATATCTCCCAGTTGCAGTTCCGGAATATCAGGAATACTCTGTAAGGCGAAAGCTACCTGGAATAAAGGTGTTCTGCTTACATCACGGTCTTTCACCACTGTTTCCACTACCTTTTCAAAAGGTACTTCCTGGTGTTCATAGGCACCGAGTGTTGTTTGTTTTATTTGCTGCAGCAGCGCTGTAAATGAAATGTTATTTCCGAGGTCACTGCGCAGGGCGAGCGTATTGATGAAGAAGCCGATCAGCCCTTCTATTTCCTGCCGCGTTCTGCCTGCAATGGAAGTGCCTACACAAATGTCCTGCTGGCCGGTATAACGGTACAGCAACACTTTGTAGGTTGCCAGCAACGTCATAAACAAGGTGACGCCTTCCTCGCGGGACAAGGCCTGTAGTGCTGCCGTCAACTCCCTGTCGAGATGGAAGGTACTGATAGCTCCCTTTGTACTTTGCACCGGTGGCCGCGGAAAATCTGTGGGCAGGTTCAATGCTGGTACATTTGTCAGTTTATCTTTCCAATAAGAGATCTTTTCATCCATTACGGCGCCTGACAAATAATTACGCTGCCAGATCGCATAGTCCGCATATTGTATATCCAGTGCAGGCAATACAGGAGTGTGTCCTGCTGCAAAGGCACGGTACAGTTCCGCAAGTTCACGGACCATAATACCAGTGGACCATCCATCAGAGGCTATATGATGTAATACCACCAACAGGATATGTTCTGCCGGACCTGTTACCACCAGTTGTACACGGAGCATATGCGCGCTGCGCAGATCAAACGGCATATTGATGAGCTGCTGCAGATACTGTTGCAGGGCTGCTTCATTTTCCCGGTACAGGGATTCATCTGTTACCTGCAACTGCCATTGATCTTTTTCCAGTACCTGTTGATAAGCCAGACCGTCTTCTTCTGCTATTACGGTACGCAGCACTTCATGCCGGTTCACAATAGCCTGAAATGCGGCAGCCAGTGCTTCCCTGTTGAGGTGGCCCTTCAACCGCAATACGGTAGGAATATGATAAGTTAAACTACCTTCCAGCTGGTCAATAAACCACAAACGTTCCTGGCTATACGATAATGGAATATGTGCAGGTCTTTCGGCACGTTGCAGTTCCGGTGTTGCTGCGGGTGCTGTTTGTTGCAACAGCTGTGCAGCAAGGCCGGCGATGGTAGGGAAATCAAATACATCACCGATAGATATTACCAGGCCCAGTTGTTTTCTGATCGCAGAGATCACACGGATAGCCAGCAGGGAGTGTCCTCCCAGTGCAAAGAAGTCATCGTGCAACCCGATCTCTTCTATCTCCAGCAGGTTGGACCAGATGGCCGCCAGTGTTTTTTCCAACGCAGTAACAGGCAACACCTTTTCTGTSGYKACTACTATTTCCGGATCAGGTAATCCYTTCCGRTCGATCTTTCCATTGGGTAATAAAGGRAAATRTTCCAGYGRTATCARTGCCGCAGGCACCATGTATTCMGGCAGRCGGCTGCGCAGGTATTCSAKGATACTGTCCCGGTCAAAGTCTGCGGCCACTACATAACCGATCAGTCGTTTGCTGCCGGTTTTATCTTCGCGGGCAATCACAACACCCTGGCTCACACCTGCACAGGACGACAGCACACGGCTGATCTCTCCTGGCTCTACGCGATAAC